>NZ_JBLUPW010000035.1:0-52801 GCF_048068175.1 Pseudomonas sp. NY15356
AGCCAATTTAAAAGACAGCGAGTAATCTCGCTGCGTGCGCTTTACACCTTGCTCCATCTAGCTCTCCGGAAAATCGGGATAGGAGGTGTAAACCTTATTCAGGACGGGACAACGGCCACAAAAAAGCCCGCATCGCTGCGGGCTTTTTTGTGGCAGGTACGCAGCGATTAGCGCTTCATGTACTCGGGCAGGTGCGGCTGGATCGCCGTCAACACAGCCTTGAAGCACTTGATGTTGCCCGCGACGATGTGGCCCTTCTCAAGGAAGTTGTGGCCACCATTGAAGTCGCTCACCAGGCCACCGGCTTCCTGGATCAGCAGCACGCCTGCAGCCATGTCCCACTCGGACAGGCCCGACTCCCAGAAGGCGTCGAAGCGGCCGGCAGCCACGTAGGCCAGGTCCAGGCTGGCGGAACCGGCGCGGCGGATGCCGGCGGTCTGGCCGGTCAGCGCGCGGAACATGCCCAGGTAGTTGTCCAGGTCGGCCATCTGGTTGTCACGGAACGGGAAACCGGTACCCAGCAGGGCGCCTTCCAGGCTGGTGCGCGAGCTGACGCGCAGGCGACGACCGTTGAGCTGGGCGCCGCGACCGCGGCTGGCGGTGAATTCTTCCTGGCGAACCGGGTCGACGATGACGGCATGCTCGAGGCGGCCGCGGTATTTGCAGGCGATGCTGACCGCAAAGTGAGGAACGCCACGCAGGAAGTTGGTGGTGCCGTCCAGTGGGTCGATGATCCACAGGTAGTCCTTGCCTTCTTCACCGGTACCGGCGTGCAGGCCGGTTTCTTCACCCTGGATGGAGTGGTTCGGGTAGGCCTTGCGCAGGGCGTTGACGATGGTCTGCTCGGCGGCGCGGTCAACCTCGGACACGTAGTCCTTGGCTTCTTTCTCGTCGACTTTGATGCTGTCCAGGCGTTCGATGGAGCGGAAAATCAATTCACTGGCGCTGCGAGCGGCGCGCAGGGCGATATTCAGCATAGGCTGCATGGGCGTTTCACCTGGGATGTTAAAGAGGAAAGCCGCATAGTCTATCAGAAATCTGCTTCGGCAGAAGGGTGACATGTGCTTTCGTGGCGTTACGTCCGTCGCTTCTGTAAGATCGTTTGCCCTGTTATCCACATCCGTGAGCTCAACACCTTGTTGCAGAATATTCGTGTTGTTCTGGTCAATACCAGCCACCCCGGCAATATCGGCGGCGCTGCACGTGCCATGAAAAACATGGGCCTGTCGCGCCTGGTGCTGGTCCAGCCTCTGGATTTCCCTGCCGTGGATGCCACGGCGCGCGCGTCCGGCGCCGATGATGTGCTGGACAACGCCCAGGTCGTCGACAGCCTCGAAGAAGCATTGGTCGGCTGCAGCCTGGCGATCGGCACCAGTGCCCGCGAGCGCAGCATCCCCTGGCCGTTGCTCGACCCCCGCGAATGCGGTGCCAAGGTCGTCGAGCATGCCGGCGTCGGTGAGGAAATCGCCCTTGTGTTCGGTCGCGAGCACGCCGGCCTGACCAACGAAGAGCTGCAGCGATGTCACTTCCACGTGCACATTCCCTCGAACCCCGACTTCAGTTCGCTGAACCTCGCCGCGGCGGTCCAGGTGCTCTCCTACGAGGTGCGCATGGCCTGGCTGGCGGCCCAGGGCGCGCCGACGAAGGTCGAGAAGTTCGAAGCCAACTCGCTGCGCAGCGGCGAGCTGGCGACCATGGACGAGATGGAGCTGTTCTACGAGCACCTGGAAAAAACCCTGGTGCAGATCGGCTTCCTTGACCCGGAGAAGCCCAAGCACCTGATGCCGCGCCTGCGCCGGCTCTATGGGCGCAGTTCGGTCAATCGTTCGGAAATGAGCATTTTGCGCGGCATCCTCACCGAGACCCAGAAAGTCGCACGGGGCGAGCCGCATAAGCGGAAGGACTAGAAAAAGATGTTCGAACGTCTGCGCGAAGATATCCAGAGCGTATTCCATCGTGACCCGGCGGCGCGCAATGCCTTCGAGGTGCTGACCTGCTACCCGGGCATGCATGCCATCTGGCTGCACCGCCTGGGCCATGCCTTGTGGGTGCGCGAGTTCAAGTGGCTGGCGCGCCTGGTGTCGAACTTCGGCCGCTGGCTGACCGGTATCGAAATCCACCCCGGTGCCACCATCGGCCGGCGTTTCTTCATCGACCACGGCATGGGCATCGTCATCGGCGAGACCGCCGAGATCGGTGACGATGTCACCCTGTACCAGGGCGTGACCCTGGGCGGCACCAGCTGGAACAAGGGCAAGCGCCACCCGACCCTGGAGAACGGCGTGGTGGTCGGGGCGGGGGCCAAGGTGCTCGGCCCGTTCACCGTCGGTGCCGGGGCCAAGATCGGCTCCAATGCCGTGGTGACCAAGGCGGTGCCTGCCGGGGCCACGGCGGTGGGGATTCCGGGGCGGATCATCGTCAAGACCGAAGACAGCGAGGTCGAGGCCAAGCGCAAGGCCATGGCCGAGAAGATCGGCTTCGATGCCTACGGTGTCAGTGGCGACATGCCCGACCCGGTGGCCCGCGCCATCGGCCAGATGCTCGATCACCTGCAGGCGGTCGACGAACGGCTCGAAGGCATGTGCGGTGCGTTGACCAAGCTGGGCAGCGACTATTGCGGCAAGGAACTGCCCGCACTGCCCGAGGAAGATTTCGTCGAGGTCAAGCAGACCGCGCAGAGCGACACCCAGGCGCATTGATTACGGCGTGATGAGATATGGGGCGTGTGCTCACGCCCCTGGTCTGTTAGACTCGCGCCCGCCTCCCCGATGCATACCCGACTAAAGCACTAGGTCTAATAGTTGACTTAAATGCTCGGGAATCGCATACTCGCACACATCCTGTAACTCCCGTGGTACCCATTAGCCATGCGACTGACTACCAAAGGCCGATATGCCGTGACCGCCATGCTTGACCTGGCGTTGCATGCGCAGCATGGGCCGGTGTCTTTGGCCGACATTTCCGAGCGCCAGGGCATTTCCCTTTCTTATCTGGAACAGCTGTTCGCCAAGCTGCGCCGCGGCAGCCTGGTTTCCAGCGTGCGCGGCCCGGGCGGCGGCTACCAGCTGTCGCGGGGCATGGAAACCATCCAGGTGGCCCAGGTCATCGACGCGGTCAACGAATCGGTCGATGCCACCCGTTGCCAGGGCCTGGGGGACTGTCACGCCGGCGACACCTGCCTGACCCACCACCTGTGGTGCGACCTCAGCCAGCAGATCCATGAGTTCCTCAGCGGCATCAGCCTGGCCGACCTGGTCGAGCGCCGTGAGGTGCAGGAAGTCGCCCACCGCCAGGACCTGCGCCGCGTCTCGGGCCGTACCGCCCGGATGGACAAGATTGAGACGTCCGCCGTCGACTGATCGCAGCGACGAGCGACGCCACCGCCTGATAGGAGATACCCAATGAAGTTGCCGATCTACCTCGATTACTCCGCGACCACTCCGGTCGATCCGCGCGTCGCCCAGAAGATGGCCGACTGCCTGCTGGTCGACGGGAACTTCGGTAACCCGGCCTCCCGTTCCCACGTGTTCGGCTGGAAGGCCGAGGAAGCCGTCGAGAACGGCCGTCGCCAGGTTGCCGAGCTGATCAACGCCGACCCGCGCGAGATCGTCTGGACCAGCGGTGCCACCGAGTCCGACAACCTCGCCCTCAAGGGCGTGGCGCACTTCTATCAGACCAAGGGCAAGCACATCATCACCTCCAAGATCGAGCACAAGGCGGTCCTGGATACCGCTCGCCAGCTCGAGCGCGAAGGTTTCGAAGTCACCTACCTCGAGCCCGGTGAAGACGGCATCGTCACCCCGGCCATGGTCGAGGCGGCCCTGCGTGAAGACACCATCCTGGTCTCGCTGATGCACGTGAACAACGAGGTCGGCTCGATCAATGACATCGCCGCCATCGGTGAACTGACCCGCTCGCGCGGTGTGCTGTTCCACGTCGATGCCGCCCAGTCCGCTGGCAAGGTCGAGATCGACCTGCAGAAGCTGAAGGTCGACCTGATGTCGTTCTCGGCGCACAAGGTCTATGGCCCGAAAGGTATCGGCGCGCTGTACGTCAGCCGTAAGCCGCGCGTACGCCTGGAAGCCATCATCCATGGCGGTGGCCATGAGCGCGGCATGCGTTCGGGTACCCTGCCGACCCACCAGATCGTCGGCATGGGCGAGGCCTTCGCCATCGCCAAGCAGGAAATGGCCGCCGAGAACGTGCGCATCAAGGCCCTGAGCGACCGCTTCTTCGAGCAGGTTTCCAACCTCGAGGAACTGTACGTCAACGGCAGCCGCACTGCTCGCGTGCCGCACAACCTGAACCTGAGCTTCAACTACGTCGAAGGCGAGTCGCTGCTGATGTCGCTCAAGGACATCGCCGTATCGTCCGGCTCGGCCTGCACCTCCGCTTCGCTCGAGCCGTCCTACGTGCTGCGCGCCTTGGGCCGCAACGACGAGCTGGCGCACAGCTCGATCCGCTTCTCCTTCGGTCGCTTCACCACCGAGGAAGAAGTCGACTACGCCGCGCAGAAAGTCTGCGAGGCAGTGAACAAACTGCGCGAATTGTCGCCGCTGTGGGACATGTACAAAGACGGCGTCGACATCTCCAAGATCGAGTGGGCCGCCCACTAAGCAGTCGCCGGCAAGAGCGGCTCCCTGATGAGGAAGGAATTGCACCATGGCATACAGTGAAAAGGTCATCGACCACTACGAAAACCCGCGCAACGTCGGCAAGATGAACGCCGACGACCCGGATGTCGGTACCGGCATGGTCGGCGCGCCGGCCTGCGGCGACGTCATGCGCCTGCAGATCAAGGTCAACGAGCAGGGCATCATCGAAGATGCCAAGTTCAAGACCTACGGTTGTGGCTCGGCCATCGCCTCCAGCTCCCTGGCCACCGAGTGGATGAAGGGCAAGACCCTGGACGAAGCCGAGACCATCAAGAACACCCAGTTGGCCGAAGAGCTGGCGTTGCCGCCGGTCAAGATCCACTGCTCGGTACTCGCGGAAGATGCCATCAAGGCCGCTGTTCGCGACTACAAGCAGAAGAAAGGCTTGGTCTAAGACGCGTGTGCGCTAACTGAAGTTGAGGAAAGAGTTCCGATGGCTATCAGCATGACAGAAGCCGCCGCCAACCACGTGCGGCGTTCCCTCGAAGGGCGCGGCAAGGGCGAGGGCATCCGCCTGGGCGTGCGCACCACCGGCTGCTCGGGCCTGGCCTATGTGCTGGAGTTCGTCGATGAAGTGGCGGCCGAAGACCAGGTCTTCGAGAACCATGGCGTGAAGGTCATCATCGACCCCAAGAGCCTGGTCTACCTCGACGGCACCGAGCTGGACTTCGTCAAGGAAGGGTTGAACGAAGGCTTCAAGTTCAACAACCCCAACGTGCGCGGTGAATGTGGCTGCGGCGAAAGCTTCAATGTCTGAGGCTTGACGTGGGTACTCCTTGCCATTTCGCCCTGTTTGACCTGCAACCCGGCTTCCGTCTGGACCTCGACAAGCTGGCCACGCGCTATCGCGAGCTGGCCCGCGAGGTCCACCCGGACCGCTTCGCCGATGCCTCCGAACGCGAGCAGCGTGTCGCGCTGGAGAAGTCCGCGGCCCTCAACGAGGCCTACCAGACCCTGCGCAGCGCCCCACGGCGTGCCCGCTACCTGCTGGCCATCGGCGGCCACGAAGTGCCCCAGGAAGTCACGGTCCACGACCCGGACTTCCTGCTGCAGCAGATGCAGTGGCGCGAAGAACTCGAAGAGCTGCAGGACGAAGCCGACCTCGACGGTGTCGCTGTCTTCAAGAAGCGCCTGAAGGCCGCCCAGGAGGCGTTGAACGAGGATTTCGCCGCCTGCTGGGATGTGGCTGCCGAGCGTGACAGGGCAGAGCGCCTGATGCGCCGCATGCAGTTCCTCGACAAGCTCGCCCAGGAAGTGCGCCAACTCGAAGAGCGCCTCGACGATTAACCCCGGCGTTGCACGTGACAACGCCTAAGGTACTCAGATAAGCATGGCCCTACTGCAGATCGCCGAACCCGGTCAAAGCCCCCAACCGCACCAGCGCCGCCTGGCGGTGGGGATTGACCTGGGCACCACCAATTCCCTGGTCGCCGCCGTACGCAGCGGTCGCAGCGAACCGCTGCCCGATGCGCAGGGTAATGTCATCCTGCCCTCGGCGGTACGTTACCTCGACGGCGGCATCGACGTAGGCCTGGCGGCCCGCGAAGCGGCTTCCAGCGACCCGCTGAACACCATCTTGTCGGTCAAGCGCCTGATGGGACGCGGCCTGGCCGACGTCAAGCAGCTGGGCGAACAGCTGCCGTACCGCTTCGTCGGTGGCGAGTCGCACATGCCGTTCATCGACACCGTCCAGGGGCCGAAGAGCCCGGTGGAGGTGTCCGCCGACATTCTCAAGGTGTTGCGCCAGCGTGCCGAGCAAACCCTCGGCGGCGAACTGGTGGGCGCAGTGATCACCGTGCCGGCCTATTTCGATGACGCCCAGCGCCAGGCCACCAAGGATGCCGCACGCCTGGCCGGCCTCAACGTACTGCGCCTGCTCAACGAGCCGACCGCTGCTGCCGTGGCCTATGGCCTGGATGAGAAGGCCGAGGGCGTGGTGGCTATCTATGACCTGGGTGGCGGTACCTTCGACATTTCCATCCTGCGCCTGACTGCGGGCGTCTTCGAAGTGCTGGCCACCGGTGGCGACACCGCCCTGGGGGGCGATGACTTCGACCACGCCATCGCTGGCTGGATCGTCGAGCAGGCCGGGTTGTCGTCCGACCTCGACCCCAGCGCCCAGCGCCAGCTGCTGCAAGCCGCCTGTGCCGCCAAGGAAGCCTTGACCGACGCCGACGTGGTCAGCGTACGCCACGGCACCTGGCAGGGTGAGCTGACCCGCGCCGCTTTCGAAGCCCTGATCGAACCACTGGTCGCCCGCAGCCTCAAGGCCTGCCGCCGCGCCGTGCGCGACAGCGGTGTCGAGCTCGAAGAGGTGGGGGCCGTGGTGATGGTGGGCGGTTCGACCCGCGTCCCGCGCGTGCGCGAGGCCGTAGGTGGGCTGTTCGGCCGTACCCCGCTGACGTCGATCGACCCGGACCAGGTGGTGGCCATCGGCGCCGCGATCCAGGCCGACACCCTGGCCGGCAACCGTCGTGAGGGTGGCGAGCTGTTGCTGCTGGACGTCATCCCGCTGTCCCTGGGCCTGGAGACCATGGGCGGGTTGATGGAAAAGGTGATTCCGCGCAATACCACCATCCCGGTGGCCCGCGCCCAGGAGTTCACCACCTATAAAGATGGCCAGTCGGCCATGATGATCCACGTCCTGCAGGGCGAGCGCGAGCTGATCAGCGACTGCCGCTCCCTGGCGCGCTTCGAACTGCGCGGCATTCCGGCCATGGTCGCCGGCGCGGCGAAGATCCGCGTCACCTTCCAGGTCGATGCCGACGGCCTGCTCAGCGTCTCGGCCCGCGAACTGGGCTCTGGCGTGGAATCGAGCATCCAGGTCAAGCCGTCCTATGGCCTGACCGATGGCGAGATCGCCCGCATGCTCAAAGATTCCTTCGAGCACGCCGGCTCCGACAAGCAGGCGCGCCAGCTGCGTGAGCACCAGGTTGACGGCGAGCGCCTGCTCGAGGCGGTGCAGGGCGCCCTGGATGCCGACGGCGAGCGGTTGCTCAGCGCCGAGGAGCGCGAGGCGATCGAGTACCAGATGCAAGAATTGCGTGATTTGCTCACCGGCACCGATGGCGCGGCCATCGAGCAGCAGACCAAGCGTCTGTCGCAGGTGACCGATGCTTTTGCCGCCCGTCGCCTTGATTCGACGGTCAAAGCCGCACTGGCCGGGCGCAACCTGAATGAGATCGAGGAGTAACCGATGCCCCAGGTGATTTTCCTGCCGCACGAGAAGTTCTGCCCGGAGGGGCTGGTGGTAGAGGTGGAGCCAGGCACCAACATCCTGGAGCTGGCCCATGAGCATCACATCGAGATGGAAAGCGCCTGCGGTGGCGTTTGCGCCTGCACCACCTGCCACTGCATCGTCCGCGAGGGTTTCGACTCGCTGGAAGAAGCCGATGAGCTGGAAGAGGATATGCTGGACAAGGCCTGGGGCCTGGAAGCGCAATCGCGCCTGGCCTGCCAGGTGATCGTCGGCGACGAAGACCTGACGATCGAGATCCCCAAATATTCGCTCAACCACGCCGCCGAAGCGCCGCACTGAGGTTCCAGCATGAGCCTGAAATGGATTGATGTACTTGAGATCGCCATCCAGCTTGCGGAAAGCAAGCCGGACGTCGATCCTCGTTATGTGAATTTCGTCGATCTGCACCGCTGGGTACTGGCCTTGCCAGAATTCAGCGACGATCCGTCACGCGGCGGTGAGAAAGTGCTCGAGGCCATCCAGGCGGCCTGGATCGAAGAAGCTGACTGAGCGTCACCTGCAGGTTAGGCAATCCCCTGGAACCCGCGTATAATTCGCGGGTTTAATTTTTCGCAACACTCAATTTTGGAGTTATCCATGGCTGTTCAACGTACCTTCTCCATCATCAAGCCTGACGCCGTTGCCAAGAACGTCATCGGCGAGATCACCACTCGCTTCGAAAAAGCCGGCCTGCGCGTCGTCGCTTCGAAGATGAAGCAACTGTCCAAGGCCGAGGCCGAAGGCTTCTACGCTGAGCACAAAGAGCGCGGCTTCTTCGCCGACCTGGTTGCCTTCATGACTTCGGGCCCTGTCATCGTTCAGGTTCTGGAAGGCGAAAACGCCGTCCTGGCCAACCGCGAACTGATGGGCGCCACCAACCCGAAAGAAGCTGCTGCCGGCACCATCCGCGCCGACTTCGCCGTTTCCATCGACGAGAACGCTGTTCACGGTTCCGACTCGGAAGCTTCGGCTGCCCGCGAAATCGCTTACTTCTTCTCCGCTACCGAGCTGTGCGACCGCATTCGCTAAGCGAAGCAGGTCTTGGGTGATTCCATGAGTGACATGACTGGCAAGATCAACCTGTTGGGCCTGACCCTTCAGGAAATGGAAAAATTCTTCGAGTCCATCGGAGAGAAGCGTTTTCGTGCCGGTCAGGTCATGAAATGGATTCACCACTTCGGCGTCGATGATTTCGCCGCCATGACCAATGTCGGCAAGGCCTTGCGCGAAAAGCTCGAGGCCGTTGCCGAGATTCGGGGGCCAGAGGTGGTCAGCGAAGACATTTCCGCCGACGGTACCCGCAAGTGGGTGGTCCGCGTTGCCTCCGGCAGCTGCGTCGAGACCGTCTACATCCCCACCGACGACCGCGGCACCCTGTGTGTCTCGTCGCAAGCCGGCTGCGCCCTGGACTGCAGTTTCTGCTCCACCGGCAAGCAGGGCTTCAACAGCAACCTCACCGCCGCCGAAGTGATCGGCCAGGTGTGGCTTGCCAACAAATCCTTCGGTACCGTCCCGGCCAAGATCGACCGCGCCATCACCAACGTGGTCATGATGGGCATGGGCGAACCGCTGCTGAATTTCGACAATGTCATCGCCGCCATGAAGATCATGATGGAAGATCTGGGCTATGGCATTTCCAAGCGCCGCGTCACGCTGTCCACCTCGGGCGTGGTGCCAATGATCGACGAACTGGCCAAGCACATCGACGTGTCGCTTGCGCTGTCGCTGCATGCGCCGAACGACGAACTGCGCAACCAGCTGGTTCCGATCAACAAGAAGTACCCGCTCAAGGTCCTGCTGGACTCGTGCATGCGCTACATGTCCACCCTGGGTGGCAAGCGCGTGCTGACCGTCGAGTACACCCTGCTCAAGGACGTCAACGACCAGCCCGAGCATGCGGCGCAGATGATCGAGCTGCTGCGCGACGTGCCGTGCAAGATCAACCTGATCCCGTTCAACCCGTTCCCGCATTCGGGCTACGAGCGGCCGAGCAACAACGCCATCCGCCGCTTCCAGGACCTGCTGCACCACGGCGGCTTCAACGTCACCACCCGTACCACCCGCGGCGAGGACATCGACGCTGCCTGTGGCCAGCTGGTGGGCCAGGTCATGGACCGCACCCGTCGTAGCGAGCGCTACATCGCCGTGCGCCAGCTGAGCGCCGACGCGGAGCTCCAAGACAACGCCGTGCGCCACTGACAGGACCCGGCCATGACCCTGCGCGCCGCGCTGTCGATCCTGACGCTTTCGCTGCTGGCCGGCTGCGTGTCCGGTGGCGCGGGCGACCCCCTGGCCAGTCGCCAGGGGCGGGTGGAAGCAGGGCGGGCCTACGTGCAGTTGGGCCTGGGTTATTTGCAACAAGGTTTGACCGGGCAGGCCAAGGCGCCGCTGGTCAAGGCCCTGGCGCTCGACGGCAATGACGCCGATGCCCACGCCGCCCTGGCCCTGGTGTTCCAGGCCGAAGGCGAGCCGGCCTTGGCCGAGACGCACTTTCGCAAGGCCCTGTCGGCCCGCCCGGGCGACACACGAATTCGCAACAACTACGGCAGTTTCCTTTATGCTCAGGGGCAATTTCGCCAGGCCCAGCAGATGTTTCGCCAAGCCGCGGCCGATACCCTGTATCCTGAGCGCTCGCGGGTCTATGAGAACCTAGGCCTGGTAGCCCTGAAGCTCGAGCATCGCGATCAGGCACGCGAATACCTGGGCAAGGCCCTGCAACTCGACCCTCGGCAACCGAAAGCGTTGCTGGAAATGGCTGAGTTGTCCTACGAAAACAGGCATTATGTGCCGGCCCGGGACTACTACGATCGTTTCAGCCAGCTGAGCGACGCGAATGCCCGAAGCCTGCTGTTGGGCAGCCGCCTTGCCAGGGCCTTCGATGAGCCGGGCACCGTGGCAGAGCTGGGCCAGCAACTACAACGACTTTATCCCGGTACGCCGGAATATCAGCAATACCTGTCGGAGCAACGATGAAAGCCGCGCACCCCGAAGTAGCAGCAGCGACTCGCCAGAATCCCGGTGAGGTCTTGCGCCAGGCCCGCGAGAACCGGGCGTGGTCGCAAGCCGAGGTGGCCCGCAAGCTCAACCTCACGGTAAGTTCGTTGAACAATCTGGAAAACGGCGCCTTCGACAAGCTGCCGGGGCATACCTTCGCCCGCGGCTATATCCGTGCCTATGCCAAGCTGATGGACATGGACCAGGCGCCGCTGGTCGAGGCCTTCGACCAATACACCGGCACCCATGCCAAGGGCAGCGAGGTTCATTCGCTGGGCCGTATCGAAGAGCCGGTGCGCCTTTCGCACAATATCCTGCGCGGTGTCAGCCTGTTGCTGCTGGTGGTCGTGGTCGGCGGTGGCTTCTTCTGGTGGCAGGACCAGAGCAGCCTGCGCGGCAAGGACCTGGCCAAGATGGCCCTGGAACATGTCGAAGTCGAAAGCGCCGACGGCACCACCCAGATCCACCCACTGGACGAGCCTGAAGACCAGGCGGTGACCGCGGGCCAACAACCTGAAGCTGCACCGCTGCCGCTGGACCAAGCCGAAAGCGCTGCGGCGCCAGAGGCCGGCAGCGCCAGCGCGACGCCGGCCGAGCCGGCTGCCACGCCTGCGCCCGCCGCGCCGGCGGTAGCCCCGGCACCGGCCGAAGCCGCAGCCCCGGCGGCCTCGACGCCACCAGCCACCCCGGTCGCGCCGGCCCCCAGTGCGCCCGCTGCTGCCGCCACCGCGCCAACTGCCCCGGCCACCCCGGTTGCCCCCGTTGTTGCGGCTGCAACCACGCCCCAGGCTGCCCCGGCCGAAATCCCGGCCGGCAGCGGCAAGGTACAGATCCAGTTCACCGCCGATTGCTGGACCCAGGTCACCGACGGCAACGGCAAGGTGCTCTTCAGCGCGATCAAGCGCAAGGGCGACAGCCTCGACCTGAGCGGCAAGCCTCCGTTCGCAGTGCGCCTGGGCTTCGCCCGTGGCGCACAGGTCAGCTACAACGGCCAAGCGGTCGATGTAGCTCCGTTCACCAGTGGCGAGACCGCTCGCCTGAAGTTGGGACAGTAAGTCATGCACGGCGAATCTCCGATCAAACGTCGCGAATCCCGGAAGATCTGGGTCGGCAATGTACCGGTGGGCGGCGATGCGCCCATCGCGGTGCAGAGCATGACCAACACCGACACCAACGATGTCGCGGCCACCGTGGCGCAGATCCAGCGCCTGGTCGATGCCGGCGTCGATATCGTCCGTGTCTCGGTGCCGGACATGGACGCCGCCGAGGCGTTCGGCCGCATCAAGCAGCAGGTCAGCGTGCCACTGGTCGCCGACATCCATTTCGACTACCGCATTGCCCTGCGCGTGGCCGAGCTGGGGGTCGACTGCCTGCGTATCAACCCGGGCAACATCGGCCGCGAAGACCGTGTGCGCGCGGTGGTCGATGCCGCCCGTGACCGCGGCATCCCGATCCGCATCGGCGTCAACGCCGGCTCCCTGGAAAAGGACCTGCAGAAGAAATACGGCGAGCCGACCCCGGCGGCACTGGTCGAGTCGGCCCTGCGCCACGTCGAGCATCTCGACCGCCTGGACTTCCAGGACTTCAAGGTCAGCGTCAAGGCCTCCGACGTATTCATGGCTGTCGAAGCCTACCGTCTGCTGGCCAAGCAGATCGTCCAGCCGTTGCACCTGGGCATCACCGAAGCCGGTGGCCTGCGTTCGGGGACGGTGAAATCCGCCGTCGGCCTCGGTATGCTGCTGGCCGAAGGCATCGGCGATACCATCCGCATTTCCCTGGCCGCCGACCCGGTCGAGGAAGTGAAGGTCGGCTACGACATTCTCAAGTCGCTGCACCTGCGCTCACGTGGCATCAACTTCATCGCCTGCCCCAGCTGCTCGCGGCAGAACTTCGATGTGGTCAAGACCATGAACGAGCTGGAAGGGCGCCTGGAAGACCTGCTGGTGCCGATGGACGTGGCCGTGATCGGCTGCGTGGTCAACGGGCCGGGCGAAGCCAAGGAGTCCCACGTGGGGCTGACCGGCGGTACGCCGAACCTGGTCTACATCGATGGCAAGCCGTCGCAGAAGCTGACCAATGACAACCTGGTCGATGAGCTGGAAAAACTCATCCGCCAGAAAGCGGCCGAAAAGGCCGAGGCCGACGCGGCGCTGATCGCCCGTGGCTGATACCCAGATTCGTAAGGATTTTTCGTGAGCAAATCGCTGCAAGCCATCCGTGGCATGAACGACATCCTGCCCGAGCAGTCGCCCTTGTGGCGCTACTTCGAGGGCACCGTGGCCGGCCTGCTGGACACCTACGGCTACAGCCAGATCCGCACGCCGATCGTCGAGTTCACCGAGCTGTTCAAGCGCTCCATCGGTGAAGTCACCGACATCGTCGAAAAAGAGATGTACACCTTCGAGGACCGCAACGGAGACTCGCTGACCCTGCGCCCCGAAGGCACCGCCGCCTGCGTGCGCGCCGTGCTCGAGCATGGCATCACCGGCAACGGCCAGGTGCAGAAGCTCTGGTACATCGGCCAGATGTTCCGCCACGAGCGCCCGCAGAAGGGCCGCTACCGCCAGTTCCACCAGATCGGCGTGGAAGTGTTCAACCTGGAAGGGCCCGATGTCGATGCCGAGCTGATCATGCTGACCTGGCGTCTGTGGGGCTTGCTCGGCATCCAGGACGCGGTCAAGCTCGAGCTCAACAGCCTGGGCACCAGCGAAGCCCGCGCGCGCTACCGTGACGCGCTGGTCGAGTTCCTCTCGGCTCGCCTCGAGCAACTGGACGAAGACAGCCAGCGCCGCCTCAAGAGCAACCCGCTGCGCATCCTCGACAGCAAGGACCAGGGCACCCAGGCGGTGCTGGTCGACGCACCGAAGCTCGAGGACTACCTGGACGAAGAATCCCGCGTGCACTTCGAGGGCCTCAAGGCCCGCCTGGATGCCGCCGGCATTCCGTTCGTGATCAACACCAAGCTGGTTCGTGGCCTGGACTACTACAGCAAGACCGTGTTCGAGTGGGTCACCGACAAGCTCGGGGCCCAGGGCACCGTCTGCGCCGGTGGCCGCTACGATGGCCTGGTCGAGCAGATGGGCGGCAAGCCGACTCCGGGCGTGGGCTTCGCCATGGGCATCGAGCGTCTGATCCTGCTGCTCGAGACCCTGGGCAAGGTGCCTGAGTCCATCAGCCGCCAGATCGATGTGTACCTGTGCGCCTTCGGCGAGCAGGCCGAGCTCGCAGGCCTGCGCCTGTCCGAGACCCTGCGCGATCGCCTGCCGGGCCTGCGCCTGGCGGTCAACGCTGGTGGCGGCAGCTTCAAGAGCCAATTCAAGAAGGCCGACAAGAGTGGGGCGCTGTTCGCCCTGATCCTCGGCGACGACGAGCTCGCGCAGCGCGTGATTGGCGTCAAGCCCCTGCGTGGCCAGGGCGAACAACAGAACATTGCCTGGGATGCTCTGGCCGAGCATCTGCAAGCCGCTTTCGCCCCGGCGTGAAGCGGACCAACCAGCCGAATTGCTGAAAAGGAGTATTGGGGTGTCGAGTACCGATGATGAAGGCCTGGCCGCAGCCAAGGACTGGTGGAACCGCAACGGCAAGCCGCTGCTGACCGGTGCCCTGCTGGCCGCCGCGGTGGTGATGGGCTGGCAGACCTGGCAGAAATACCAGACCAACCAGTCCCAGGGCGCCTCGGCCTTGTACCAGGCCCTGTTGGAAACCAGCCTGACGCCGAACGGCCAGCCCGACGCGGCCAAGGTCGCGGAGCTGTCCGGCAAGCTCAAGAGCGAGTTCGGTGGTTCGGCCTACGCCCAGTACGGCAGCCTCTTCGTGGCCAAGGTCGCGGTCGAGAGCGGCAAGCTGGACGACGCCGCTGCTGAGCTCAAGGGCGTGATGGACAAGCCGGCCGATGCCACCCTGGGCGAGATCTCGCGCCAGCGCCTGGCCCGCGTCCTGGCTGCCCAGGACAAGGCCGAGGAAGCCCTGAAGCTGCTCGATGGCGATACCGACAAGGCCTTCCAGGCCAGCCGCGAAGAGCTCAAAGGCGACCTGCTGGTCCAGCTGGGTCGCGCCGACGATGCCCACGGCGCCTATGAAAAAGCCAAGGCCGCGCTGTCTGACGACGCCGCGATCGGTGGCCTGCAACTGAAGCTGGATGACCTGGCCAAAGGGGACGCCTGACGTGATCGGTTGGAAACAAGCAGCAGTGTTGACCCTGGCCGTACTGGCGGCAGGTTGCAGCAGCAACAGCAAGAAGGAACTGCCCCCGGCCGAACTGACCAAGTTCACCGAGGAAGTGGTGCTCAAGAAGCAATGGAGCCGCTCGATCGGTGACGGCCAGGGCGAGACCTACAACACCCTGGTACCGGCCATCGAGAACGACCGCATCTATGCCTCGGACGTCAACGGCCGGGTCATGGCCCTGGACCGCATCAACGGCGACGTGGTGTGGAAGCAGGACCTGGACCTGCCGGTTTCCGGCGCTGTGGGCGTTGGCTACGGCCTGGTCATGCTCGGCACCCTCAAGGGTGAGGTGATCGCCCTGGATGCCAACACCGGTGAAGAGCGCTGGCGTTCGCAGGTGACCAGCGAGGTGCTGGCACCGCCGGCCAACAATGGCGACGTAGTCGTGGTACAGACCCAGGACGATCGCCTGATCGGCCTGGATGCCGCGACCGGCGACCGCCTGTGGATCTACGAGAACACCCCGGCCGTACTGACCCTGCGTGGCACCGGCGCGCCGGTCGTGACCAACCGCCTGGCCGTTGCCGGCCTGTCTTCGGGCAAGGTGATCGCCGTGGATATCCGCAACGGCGTACCGGTGTGGGAAAGCCGTGTGGCCATCCCCCAGGGCCGGTCCGAGCTGGATCGCGTGGTCGATATCGACGGCGGCCTGCTGCTGTCCGGTGGCACTCTCTACGTGAGCACCTACCAGGGCCGCGTCGCTGGCCTGGACCTGGAAAGCGGCCGCGTGCTGTGGCAGCGCGATGCTTCGAGCTACGTGGGTGTCGCCCAGGGCTTCGGCAACGTCTATGTCAGCGAGGCGTCGGGCACCGTCGAGAGCATCGACGAGCGTTCGTCCACCGCGCTGTGGAGCAACGACAGCATGGCGCGCCGCCAGTTGTCGGCCCCGGAGGTGTTTTCCAGCTATGTGGCCGTGGGCGACTTCGAAGGCTACCTGCACCTGCTCAGCCAGGTCGATGGCCGTTTCGTCGGCCGTGAGAAGATCGACAGCGATGGACTGCGCGCCCGGCCCCTGGTGGTCGGCGACACCATCTACGTCTTCGGCAACAGCGGCAAGCTCGAGGCATTGACCCTACGCTGAAGCTAAGCTTGGGGTCGCATTCGGTCCCGAGCGGCGGCGCATGATGCGCCGCACGAACTCCGGCCGCTGCCTTGCAGCGGCCTTTGCATTTTCAAGAATTCAAGAGTGGAGAGCCGCATGGTTCCCGTAATCGCCCTGGTGGGACGGCCGAACGTCGGCAAATCCACCATGTTCAACCGCCTGACCAAGACCCGCGATGCCATCGTCGGCGACCTGTCGGGCCTGACCCGTGACCGCCAGTATGGCGATGCCACCTGGCAGGGTCGCTCCTACATCCTGATCGACACCGGCGGTATCACCGGCGACGAAGTGGGCATGGACGAGAAAATGGCCGAGCAGTCGCTGATGGCTATCGAGGAAGCCGACTATGTCCTGTTCCTGGTAGACGCCCGCGCCGGCATGACCGCTGCCGACCAGATGATCGCCGAGCACCTGCGCAAGCGGAACAAGGAAGCCATCCTGGTCGCCAACAAGATCGACAACATCGATGCGGACGTCGCCCGCGCCGAGTTCTCGCCCTTGGGCATGGGCAACGCCATTCCGGTGGCCGGCTCCCAGGGGCGCGGCATCAATGCGCTGATGGAGGCCGTGCTCGGTCATATCCCGCGCGACAAGGTCGAGGAAGCCCTGGACGAGGAAGTCGCCGAAGGCGAGGAGGCCACGCGCATCCCCGGCCCGAGCGAGAAGGATGGCATCAAGATCGCCATCATCGGCCGCCCCAACGTCGGCAAGTCGACCCTGGTCAACCGCATGCTCGGCGAAGAGCGCGTGGTGGTGTACGACCAGCCGGGTACCACCCGCGACAGCATCTATATCCCGTTCGAACGTGACGACGAGAAGTACACCTTCATCGACACCGCCGGGGTGCGCAAGCGCGGCAAGATCCACGAGGAAGTCGAGAAGTTCTCGGTGGTCAAGACGCTGCAGGCGATCAAGGACGCCAACGTGGTGATCTTCGTCATGGACGCCCGCGAAGGCGTGGTCGACCATGACCTGAACCTGCTGGGCTTTGCCCTGGAAGCCGGCCGTGCCATCGTCATCGCCTTGAACAAGTGGGACGGCATGGAGCCGAGCGAGCGCGACTACGTCAAGACCGAGCTGGAACGCCGGCTGTTCTTCGTCGACTTCGCCGACATCCATTTCATCTCCGCCCTGCATGGTACGGGCGTGGGTCACCTGTACAAGTCGGTGCAGGCTGCATTCAAATCGGCCGTCACCCGCTGGCCGACCAGCCGCCTGACCCAGATCCTCGAGGACGCCATCAGCGAGCACCAGCCGCCAATGGTCAACGGTCGCCGGATCAAGCTGCGCTACGCCCACCTCGGTGGTGCGAACCCGCCACTGATCGTGATCCACGGCAACCAGACCGACAAGATCCCACGTTCCTACTCGCGCTACCTGGAAAACACCTACCGCCGGGTGCTCAAGCTGGTCGGCACGCCGATCCGCATCGAGTACAAGGGCAGCGACAACCCGTTCGAGGGCAAGAAGAACACCCTCACCGACCGCCAGGTCAACAAGAAGCGCCGCCTGATGTCGCACCACAAGAAGGCCGAGAAGAAGCGCAAGGACAAGCGCAAGTAAACCCAGCGCTCTGCTACAGACCAATCGCGGGACAAGCCCGCTCCCACAGGTTCACCGTCGCGCTCAAGCCGCGGTAAGTCTGTGGGAGCGGGCTTGTCCCGCGATTGGGCTACGTAGCAGCCCCATCTTGTTTCAACCTTTTTCCTGACCGCCCGATCCGCTATGCTCGGCCTCTACCCCGTGCCGAATGCAGTGTCCAGGAAAGAGGGCGTCATGATCCGCAGCAAATTGCCGAACGTCGGCACGACCATCTTCACCACCATGTCGCAGTTGGCCGTGCAGACCGGTGCGCTCAACCTCTCCCAGGGCTTCCCCGACTTCGACGCGCCCCAGGCGCTGCTCGATGCCGTCTGCCGCCATGTGCTGGCAGGGCACAACCAGTATTCGCCGATGACCGGCCTGCCGGCGTTGCGCCAGCAGGTGGCGGCCAAGATCGCCCGGCTCTATGGCGCCAAGGTCGATGCCGACCAGGAAGTGACCATCACTCCGGGGGCCACCGAGGCGATTTTCTGCGCCATCCAGGCGGTAATCCAGGCCGGCGACGAGGTGATCGTCTTCGACCCGTCCTATGACAGCTACGAGCCGTCCGTGGAGCTGGCCGGTGGCCGCTGCGTGCATGTGCAGCTCACCGACGGCGATTTTCGTATCGACTGGCAGAAATTCAGCGATGCCCTGACCCCGCGCACCCGCATGGTCATCCTCAACTCCCCGCACAACCCCAGCGGCGCGCTGATCAGCCGCGAGGACTTGGACCAGCTGGCGCGGCTGATCGAAGGCCGGGATATCTACCTGGTCAGCGATGAGGTGTATGAGCACCTGGTCTACGACGGGGTGCGCCATGCCAGCGTGCTGGCCCATGAGCAGCTGTACTCGCGGGCGTTCGTGATCAGCTCGTTCGGCAAGACCTACCATGTCACCGGCTGGAAGACCGGCTACGTGGTGGCGCCCCCGGCGTTGAGCGCCGAGCTGCGCAAGGTCCACCAGTACGTCAACTTCTGTGGTGTGACGCCTTTGCAGTGCGCCCTGGCCGACTTCATGGCCGAGCACCCGGCGCACATCGACGAACTGCCAGGCTTCTACCAAGCCAAGCGCGACCTGTTCTGCGATTTGTTGCAGGGCTCGCGTTTCAATTTCACCCGCACGCCGGGCACCTATTTCCAATTGGTGGACTATTCGCAGATCCGCCCGGACCTGGGCGACGTCGAGATGTCCCTGTGGCTGACCCGTGAGCATGGCGTAGCCGCCATTCCGGTCTCGGTGTTCTACCAGCAACCCATTCCCGAGCAACGCCTGGTACGCCTGTGCTTTGCCAAACGCGAGGAGACGCTGCGTCAGGCAGCGGAAAGACTATGCGCGATCTGAGTGCACTGCCCAACCTGAAAATCGCCCTGGTGCAGACGACCTTGGCCTGGCACGACCGCGAGGCTAACTATGCCCACTTCGAGGAACTGCTGGCGCAGGCCGGCGATGCGGACCTGGTGATCCTCCCTGAAATGTTCACCACCGGCTTTTCCATGGAGTCCGAGCGTCTCGCCGAGCCGGAGAACGGGCCGACCTATAAATGGCTCAAGGCCCAGGCCAAGAAGCACGATACCGTGATCACCGGGAGTGTGATCATCCAGGCGGCCGATGGCAGCCACCGCAACCGCCTGCTCTGGGCCCGGCCCGATGGTGAGATCCTGCACTACGACAAGCGCCACCTGTTCCGCATGGCCGGCGAGCACAAACACTACACCCCGGGCGAGCGCCAAGTGCAGTTCGAGCTCAAGGGCTGGCGGGTGCGCCCGTTGATCTGCTACGACCTGCGTTTCCCGGTATGGAGCCGCGACGCCCAGGATACCGACCTGCTGCTGTATACCGCCAACTGGCCAGCCGCGCGTCGTCAGCACTGGAACCGGCTGTTGCCGGCGCGGGGCATCGAGAACCTGTGCTTCGTGGCGGCGGTGAACCGGGTGGGCACCGACGGCAAGGGCTTTGCCTATTCGGGCGACAGCCAGGTGCTGGACTTCCAGGGTGAGAGCCTGCTCAGCGCGGGCGAGGCCGACGGGGTGTTCACCGTGGTGTTGCGAGCGGCGGAGTTGGCCGCTTACCGGGCGCGGTTCCCGGCCAACCTGGATGCCGATACCTTCGAGTTGCATTGACCGACAATACCGGCCCTGTCGCGGGACAAGCCCGCTCCTACAGGTATCGCGCTGCCGCCATGGACTGCGTTGTACCTGTAGGAGCGGGCTTGTCCCGCGACAGGGCCAGTACGGCCTATATCAGTACACATCGCGCCGATACCGCCCATCCTCGATCAGCTGCTGGACCACTTCGCTCCCGAGAATGCCGTTGAGCGCCGCGTCCACACCGGCCGCCATGCCCTTCAAGCTGCCGCATACATAGATGCATGCCCCGTCGGCGACCCAGCGCTTGAGCGTCTCGGCCTGCTGCAGCACTACATCCTGCACATAGACCTTCTGCGCCTGGTCCCGCGAGAACGCCAGGTCCAGCCGCTGCAGGTCACCCTTGGCCAGCCATGCTTGCAGCTGGTCACCGCACAACAGGTCGTAGGCCCGGTTGCGCTCGCCGAACAGCAGCCAGTTGCGTTGTTCGCCCTCGGCGATGCGTGCCTTGAGCAAGCTGCGCAGGCCGGCCAGGCCCGTGCCGTTGCCGATCAGGATCATCGGCGCTGGCGCATCAGGCAGGCGGAAGCCGCTGTTGCGCCGTAGGCGCGCGCTGACGTTGCCATGCACAGGCAGGTATTCGGTCAGCCACCCCGAGCCCAGGCCCAATGTGCCGTCAGGGTGCAGTTCCTGGCGTACGATCAGTTCCAGCACACCGTCGCTGGCAATCGAGGCAATGGAGTATTCCCGGGCCGTGATAGGGATCAGGGCATCGACCAAGGCCTGGGCATGCAGGCCTACCAGGTGTTCGCGGCTTCTGGGCAATTGCCGGCTGGCCAGGGCCTGCCCGAGGGGTTCGGTCAAGCCGTCGAGCTGGACGGGGGTAGCGGCATCCAGGCCCAGGCCGGCGAGCAGGGCGTCAACGCGCGGCTGGCCATTGCGTGGCAGCACTTCCACCAGGTCGCCGGCTTCCCAGGGCTGAGGTGCCTGTGGTTGCAGGCCGAGCAGGTAGACCGGCGCGCCCTGGCTGCCAGGGTTGAGCAACGTTCGGTGGCGCAGGGTCCAGTTGCTGAAGCTCGGCGGTTGCCAGGCATCGATCGGCTGGGCGCCGGTCAGTTGTGCCAGCTCCCGCTGCCATTGTTGCAGTGCGCCTTGATCGGCGTTGTCCACTTCCACCGGGCTGAAGGCGCGGGTGGCGCCGCGTTCGGCCAGCCAGGCCTGGAGCCTGCGGCCGAAGCCGCAGAAGTGCGGATACTGGCGGTCGCCCAGGGCGAGTACCGCATAGCTGAGGTTGTCCAGCGCCCACGGCTGGCCCAGGGCCTTGCGCTCGAAGGCGCGCGCACTGTCGGGCGCTTCGCCGTCGCCGAAGGTGCTGACCACGAACAACGCTCGCCTGGCCTGGCGCAGCTCGGCCTCGCCCAGCTCGGCCAGCGGGCGCACTTGCACCGGCAGGCCGGCCGCCTGCAGTTGCCCGGCGCTCTGCCAGGCCAGCTGCTCGGCGAAACCGCTTTGGCTGGCGAAGCCGATCAGCCAGCTGTCAGTGGTCGTGGCAGTGGGCGTGACGCTGCCGCGGGCGGCCAGGACCTGGCGTTTCTTGCGGCGACGGTCGAGGTACAACAGCCAGCCGGTGACGAAGAACAGCGGCATGGTGAGGCTGGCAAGGGTGGCGATGATGCGCCCTGGCAGGCCGAAGTATTCGCCGACATGCAGGGCATAGACGCTCTGCAGCAGCTGGGCCTTGAAGGATTTGTCGGTGTAGCGGTCGTGGCGCTTTACCTGGCCGGTGGCAGGGTCCAGCACCAGCGTGTTGAACGCACGCGGGTGGTCGGCATCTTCCAGCAGGTAGAACAGATTGGCCGGCTGGCCGCCCGCCGGGGGCAGGCGAAGGTTGTACATGGCCAGGCCGGGGCCTGCGGCATCCTTGAGGTTGGCCCAGATCGCGTCGTAGTCGACCACCAATGGCGGAGCGTTCTTGTCCACTTTTGGTGGGCCGTGACGCCCGCGGCCTTCGCCACGTTTTTGCTGCTGCCCGGCGGCCGGCGCATCGGCCAACAGCTTGTTCAGGCCCTCGCGGTACCACTCGTAGGACCAGAACAGGCCGGTGAGGGCGAACAGCAGGTAGAACAGCAAACACCAGGTGCCGGCCACTGCGTGCAGGTCCCAATTGAAGGCGCGGCCTTTCTTGGCCCAGTCGAAGGTCAGCCAGGTGCGCCAGTTCAAAGCCTGGCGCGGCCAGCGCAGGTACAGGCCGGAGAGGCAGAAGAAGATCAGCATCAAGGTGCAGGCGCCGGTGATCTGCCGCCCGGTGTCACCCATGGCCAGGAAACGGTGCAGCTGCAACATCAGGTTGAAAAAGCCCAGCCCGGTCACTTCGCCCTTGAGCTCACCTGTGTATGGGTCGGCATAGCGCAGTTCGCCGCGGCGCTCCCCTGGCGGGGGCGTGAAGACGATGCGTGCGGCATTGCCGTCGCGGGTATCGACCCACAGCATCGCCACCTTGTCGCCCTGGGCCGCCTCGACCCGGCGTACCAGCTCGGCCGGTGGCAGCACGCCTTCCTTGCGCACCTCTACCCTCAATGCGTGCGGGTTGAGCAGGCGCAGCAGTTCGTCCTGGAACGAATAGAGCGCGCCGGTGATGCCCATCAGCGCCAGCACGAGGCCGGCGGTGATGCCAAAGAACCAGTGCAATTGGAACAGCGACTTCTTCACCACATCGATCACCTTGTCTTGGCGCCGGGCAGGGCGCGGCGTGCATTATGCCTTGGTACGCGAAAGCCCCGCACACCGGAATGGGCGGGGCTTTCGGTCAGCTTCCTCAGAAGTGGACGCTGGTGGTCAGCAGGGCAGTGCGACCTGCTGCCTGGTTGGCGAAGTGGGTGGAGTACGCCTTGTCGTAGTAGACCTCGTTGGTGAGGTTCTGCACGTTCAGTTGCAGGTCGATGTTCTTGGTCAGCTTGTAGGCCGCCATCGCGTCGTAGCGCACGTAGCTGTCGACCATGGTGGTGTTGGCAACGCTGCCGTACACGTCATCCACATAGAAGGCACCGCCACCGATTGTCAGCTTTGGCGTGACCGCGTAGGTGGTCCACAGGCTGGCGCTGTTGTTCGGGGTGTTTGGCAACTGGTTGCCATCATTGGCCTTGCCACGTGGGCCACCATCGATCTGTCGGGCTTCCATGTAGGTGTAGCCCGCGAATACTTGCCACTTGTCGGTGAGCTTGCCGCTGGCCGACAGCTCGATACCCTCGACGCGGGTTTCGCCAACGTTCTCGTAACTGGTGGTGTCGACCTGGACGCGGGCGTTTTCCTTTTCGGTCCGGAACAGGGCTGCTGCCAGGGACAGGCGCTCGTCAAGCAGGTCCCATTTGGTGCCGATCTCGTAGTTGGTGGTCTCTTCCGGCTCCAGGTCGCTGCTCAAAATGTTACCGCCACGGTCTGGGGTGCCTGGCAACGGGTTGGCTTCGGTACCTTCGCCCAGCATGGCGCCCGGTGGGGTCGCGGAGGTGGCGTAGGAGACATAGATGCTGCCGTTTTCGGCCGGTTTCCAGACCAGGCCCAGCTGGCCGGTGAAGAATTCGCTCGTGTCCCGGCCTTTGTTGAGCGTACCGTCCTTGTTCACGGCAGTGGCGCCGGAGGCGTCATAGCCGCGGAACTTGGTGTCGAAATGGTCGTAGCGCAAGCCCATGTTCAGCAACCATTGGGGTGTCAGTTCCAGGGTGTCGAATACATAAATCGCACGGGTCTTGCTGCTGGTCTTGGTGCCTGCATAGTTGCGCGTGACAGTGCCGTCCCAGGCATCGTCCGGGTTCGGATCGCTCAGCGATGTGCAGCTGCCACCATGGCTCGGCCCGGTGCAGTCGGTGATCTTGCTGTTCGGCGAAACCGTGTAGCTTTGGCGGTCGGATTCTTCCTTGGTGAACTCGACACCAGTAGAGAAACTGTTCTTGAAGCCGCCGACGTAGAACTCGCCGAACAGGTCGGTCTGGTTGGTTGTGGTAGCGGTATTGCCTACCCGGGTATTGGCGCGACGCCAGACACCATTGTTGTTGACGTTGCCCACGCTGTCGTCAGGCTGGGTCAAGACATAGTCCTGCATGCTGTTGCCATGGCGCAGGGTGTTCTTGATCGTCAGCGAGTCGGTCAGGTCGTGCTCGATGGCGATGGTGGCGATATCAGTGCGGGTCTTACGGAAGTCGCGGTCGGTCAGGCCATAGAAATTATCGCTGTCACCGCCGTCGGTGGGCTTGCTTGGGTGCGCCGATGTGCGTGCGTTGCTGCCTGCGCGTGGAATGCTGTATGGGATGCCAGAATCCGGCAGGTCGTCGCTTTCCATGTGGTAGTAGTCGAGGTTCAACCGGGTCGGTGTGCCGAGGCCGAAGGCCAGCGAAGGTGCGATACCCCAGCGGTCATAGTTGACCTTGTCGCGGCCGGCGACGTTGCTTTCGTGGGTCATCAGGTTGAGACGACCGGCGACGGTGTCGCTGAACTGGTAGTTGCCATCGAAGGTGTAGCGCTGGGTCTGGTCGCTGCCCCAGGTCCAGGCGCCATCAAGCGAGTTGCCCAGGTGCGCGCGCTTGCTGACCAGGTTGATCGTGCCGCCTGCAGCACCACGGCCGCCGATGGCAGAATTCGGGCCCTTGGCCACTTCCACCGATTCGATGGCAAAGATCTCGCGGGTTTGTGCACCGGTGTCGCGTACACCGTCCAGGTAGGTGTCACCCTGGGCATCGAAACCACGAATAAATGGGCGGTCGCCCTGGGGGTTACCACCTTCACCTGCGCCGAAGGTGATGCCTGGGACAGTACGCAGGGCATCTTGCAAGGTCAGGGCATTGGTGTCCTTGATGACTTGCTGTGGAATCACGGTGATCGAGCGGGGAGTGTCCACCAGCGGAGCGGTGTACTTCTGCGAGGAAGCTTTGTCGACCTTGTACTCCGTATTGGCCTGTTCTGCCTTGCCGTTGATGCTGGTGGCGTCCAGGGTGATGGCATTGCTGGCAGCAGGGTCTGCCGCATAGGCGGAGGTGGCGCTGATCGCCACGCCAATGGCAGAGGCAAGCAGACGAGGTGAACTCACAGCAGATGGCACGTGACGCATTTCGATGAACCTTCCCCAAGGTATGAACTGCGCGGATCTTAATGTAAGCAATTGTGACTAACAATTGAGAACAGTTAACATTCGTGAGGAATTTACAATCTTTACAATTTCTCTTTACGGTTTTAAGCAGCTGAAACGTCGGAAGCGGCGAGTGGGGCTTGTGGGGAGTAAAAGGTAATCAATATCATTGGCGACTTCCTCCTGCCAGGTGCCGCCGCCATGCTGCTTCACATCCCCGGTCTGTTCGACGCCGACGAGCTGTCTCGCATCCGCGAGGCGCTGGAGCAGGCCGACTGGGCCGACGGCAAGGTCACGGCGGGCTACCAGTCGGCCAAGGCCAAGCACAACCTGCAATTGCCCGAGGGGCATGCGCTGGCCAAGGAGATCGGCAGTGCCCTGATCGAGCGCCTGTGGCGCAACCCGCGGTTCATGTCCGCGGCCTTGCCGCACAAGGTGTTCCCGCCGCTGATCAATTGCTACCGCGAAGGCGGCAATTTCGACTTCCACATCGACAACGCCCTGCGTCAGCCCAAGGGCAGCCCAGAGCGGGTGCGCACCGACCTGTCCTCGACCTTGTTTCTCAGCGACCCCGGCAGCTACGACGGCGGTGAGCTGGTGATCCAGGACACCTTCGGCACGCAGCAGGTCAAGCTGGCGGCCGGGGACATGGTGCTGTACCCCGGTACCAGCCTGCACAAGGTCAACCCGGTGACACGAGGGGCCCGCTATGCGGCGTTCTTCTGGACCCAGAGCCTGGTGCGCGAGGACAGCCAGCGGGCGCTGCTGTTCGAGATGGACAATGCCATCCAGCAATTGACCGCCGACGTGCCCGACCACCCCTCGCTGCTGCAGCTGACAGGCACCTACCATAACCTGCTGCGTCGTTGGGCCGAGGTCTGAGCGGTGTCCTACCCGTTGCGCCGTGAGGAAGTGGTGGATGTCGCGAGCCTGCAGGCCATGCTCGAAGACAGCCCCGGCAAGGCTGCCCAGGCGATCCTGGCGGCAGCAGGGCAGGGCGTGGTGCAGGCCCAATTGTTGTTGGGGCAGATCCTGCTCGATGGGCGGGGCATCGAACGTGACCCTGCCCTGGCTCGTCAATGGTTTGGTATCGCCGCCCAGGCCGGCAGTGCCATGGCGCACAACATGCTGGGACGATGTCTGGAGCATGGCTGGGGTGGGGCGAGCAACCTGGCGCAGGCGGCCATTCATTATGCCCAGGCAGCCGATGCCGGGTTGGATTGGGGCCTCTACAACCTGGGCAACCTGCTGGCCACCGGGCGCGGGGTGCCGGCCGACCAGGCCCAGGCATTGGCCTGTTACGAGAAGGCCGCGCAGCTGGGGCATGCCAAGTCGATGAACCTTTATGGGCGCTACCTGGAACAGGGCATTGCCACCGCAGCCAGCCCGGCACGGGCGGTTCGCTGGTATCGCCGGTCGGCCGAGGCGGGGGATTTCCGGGGCATGTTCAGCCTGGCGATGGTCCTCATCGAGCGAGGGCAGATGCATGAAGCCGGCCCTTGGCTGGAGCGTGCGCGTGTCGAGGGCAATCACAACTTTTTGCGCAGCGCCGTGGCCACCTTGCACGGTGCCGGGCCCTTGCTGGCTGAGCATGCGGCAGCCTATGCCGCTGAGTTGGAAACGCGCAAAGCGTGACTGGCCGGCCCAATCGCGGGACAAGCCCGCTCCCACAGGGGCGGTGCAATCCATCTGTTCTGCGGCCGCACTTGCCATGCAGGGAAGCAGCTCAGGCTTAATCCGCTGCCGGGAAGCATGGATCGTTGCCGCTCCTACATGGCAACTGAGGAAAACGACCATGCGCTTCATACAAGAACGCTCCTTTATCGCAACCTTCACCTCCGTGACGCCTGGCTATCTGGGCATACTCGATTCGGTCGAGGGTACTCCCGGGGAGCGCAAGAATGCCTGGCTGACCATTGGCTCCCCTAGCTGTGTCAAAGAGCAGCAGCGTTTCTGGTTCGGGTATTACGAGGGGCAGGACGCGGGATACCAGGTGCGGACAGTGATGTCCGGGGACGATAGCGCCCATCGCACTATCTGGGACCTGAGCTTCAACAAGTCGGTAGGGTACTACCAAAAGAGTGACAAGCCAGTCCTGTGGCGGGTGCGGGTCGAGGGGGCGAAGCTGCAGATGCCTGAAGTTCGCATCTACGAAGATGTCACGCTGGCCATGCCTGGGCAGGCGATGATGAGCGTGGCCAACCGGGCGCCATGGGATGAACACTATGTTGGGATCGGCAGGCCGAACACGCTGTACTTCAGGATGGATGTCCAGGAAACGAACGTGCCGGAGTTCGTGAACTTCGACCAATACCGACGCCGTTAAGCGGCACAATGAAAAACGGGGCCTTGCGGCCCCGTTCTGTTTTACAGGTAGTACGCCTTCAGCGGCGGGAAGCCGTTGAACTCCACCGCGCTGTAGCTGGTGGTGTAGGCACCGGTGGACAGCCAGTACAGGCGGTCGCCGATGGCCAGGTTCAGCGGCAGGCCGTACTTGTAGTGCTCGTACATGATGTCGGCACTGTCGCAGGTGGGGCCGGCGATGACCACTTCTTCCATCTCGCCTTTCTTCTCGGTCCAGATCGGGAACTTGATGGCTTCGTCCATGGTTTCAATCAGGCCGGAGAACTTGCCCACGTCGGTGTAGACCCAGCGCTCCACCGAGGTACGCGACTTGCGCGCCACCAGCACCACTTCGCTGACCAGGATGCCGGCGTTGGCGATCAGCGAGCGGCCTGGCTCGAGGATGATTTCCGGCAGGTCGTCGCCGAAGTCTTCCTTGAGGAAGCGGATGATTTCTTCGGCGTAGGTTTCCAGGCTGTTGGTGCGGGTGATGTAGTTGGCCGGGAAGCCGCCGCCCATGTTGATCATCTTCAGCTCGATGCCGTCTTCATCCTTAAGGCGCTCGAAGATTACCTTCACCTTGGCGATGGCCGCGTCCCAGACGCTGATGTCGCGCTGCTGGGAGCCCACGTGGAACGACACGCCGTAGGGCACCAGGCCCAGGTCACGGGCGAGGATCAACAGGTCCATGGCCATGTCGGTCTGGCAGCCGAACTTGCGCGACAGCGGCCAGTCGGCGGTGGTCGAGCCTTCGGTCAGGATACGGACATAGACCTTCGAGCCCGGGGCAGCCTTGGCGATGTTGCGCAGGTCCGCTTCGGAGTCGGTGGCGTACAGGCGCACGCCCTTCTCGTAGAAGTAGCGGATGTCCTTGGACTTCTTGATGGTGTTGCCGTAGCTGATGCGGTCGGCGCTGACACCCTGGTTCATCACCTTGTCCAGCTCGTAGATCGAGGCGATGTCGAAGTTCGAGCCCTTGTCCTTGAGCAGGTCGATGATCTCGACCGCCGGGTTGGCCTTGACGGCGTAGTACACCTTGGCGAACTCGAAACCGGCGCGCAGGTCATCGTAGGCCTGGCTGATGATCTGGGTATCGATGAGTACGAACGGGGTTTCCTGCTTGTCGGCGAACGCCTTCATCTTCTGGAAGGTTTCGCGCGCGAAATAGTCTTCGACCTGGATCGACATGCTGAGGGACTCCATGGGCAAACTGAAAAGGTAAGTGGCAGCAAACTGAACGTCCTCCGTATCCCCACTTTGGTTCGCCTACTTCCCAAGGCATGTCGCCGAAAGCAAAAAGGTCAACCGTGCCCGTGAAGCGGAGCGGCGGGTGACCTTGCTGTCTCGTCGTCAGTACTTGAGCCGGATGGATCGTTTCCAGCATGGACGTTCGGCGCGCACTTTAGGGCGTGAACAAAGCAAGATCAACAGGCAATCCCGGCGTGTTGGCCGCGGATCGACGACCAGCTCATGGAATAACCGACTCATGTGACCGGCTGATGTTCCCCAAGGGTTGGAAGGCGTAAAAAATTGTGGAATGCAGGGTGATCGTCTGTTCGTGGGTAAACCCGATCTCACAGGGTTTTCAAGTTCCCTGTGGGAGCGGGTTCACCCGCGAAAAAGCCAGAGGTGTTCATATTTATGGCCACATCCATCTGGTACGTCGGTGCCTGTATCGACGCATAAATTTTTTGTTGCCGACTGACGGATTTGCTGTGCTTGATGAGAAACATTACTATTCGCAGCCTTCTCCGCCTCCCTGATGACCCCCCGACTGTGTCTGGACCCAAAGGCTTCCTCGACCACTACCACGAGCTGATCGGCACCTGGACGCGCAAGCTGCGCAGTCGCCCCCAGGCCGAGGACCTCGCCCATGATGCCTTCGTGCGGGTGTTGGAAAACCCACACCAGGCCGTCGAGCAGCCGCGCGCCTACCTGCACCAGACGGCTCGCAATATCGCAGTGGACGGTTACCGTCGTGATGACCGGCGCCAAGCCTTGGAGGAAGGGATGCTCGACGCCGGCCACCCAGGCAATGGCGACCCTGAAGCCTATGTGCATGCCCTGGAGTTGGCCGACTGCGTCGAGCGGGCCCTGGCCGAACTGCCGCTCAACTGCCGGCGGGTATTCGTCTGGCAGAAGCTCGAGGGGCTGAGCCAGGCCGAGATCGCCGAGCGCATGGGGTTGAGCAAGAACATGGTCGAAAAGTATATGATCCGCACGCTCCGGCATCTGCGTGAGCACCTGGATGTGTCGACCAGATGAGTCAGGAGACCCTTTGCATGAAACAGCCCGGCGCCGAGGACGTGCGCGAACAGGCCGCCGAATGGTTCGCCCGCATCAACGATGCGCCCACAGACAGCCGGCTGCAGGCGCAGTTGCAGCAATGGCTCGACGCCGACCCGCGTCACCGCGAGGAATACGATCTGCTTGGCCGATTATGGCAGGCCGCAGGCCAGGTTCCGCACGCGCGATTGCGAGCGCTGTGCGAGCCTGCCCCGGCCAGGCAGCTGCCGCGCCGGCGCTTTCTGCAACAGGCCCTGGCGGCCAGTGTGGGCGTTGCCGCCCTGGGGCTGGGCTGGCGCTGGCACTACCAGCGTGAGTATCACCGGCAGGACCTGCAGACGGCACTGGGCGAGCGCCGCCAGCTCGAGCTGCCGGATGGCTCGCGGCTCGAACTCAATGGCGGTACCCGCCTGGGCGTGCGTTTCGGCGCGGACCAGCGTCAGGTCGTGCTCGAGGCTGGCGAGGTGATGTTCAACGTCGCCCACGACAGCACGCGGCCATTCGTGGTCGAAACCGCCCAGGGCACGGTCACCGTGACCGGTACCCGCTTCGATGTACGCCTGGACCCTGGCCAGACCCGGGTGGCGGTCGAGCAGGGCGCCGTGCGGGTGCAGGGTACTTCGGGTTCGTTGGCGCAACTGACGGCGGGCCTGGGCTCGCACATCGGCGCGCAGGGGCAGGTGGCCGAACCCTATCCGGTGAATGCGGCGGCCCTGACCGCCTGGCGCCAGGGCAAGCTGGTGTTCGACGATGCCACCCTGGCCGAGGTGGTCGCCGAAGTGTCCCGCTACCGGGCCCGGCCGTTGCGCGTGGCTCCGGGCAAAGTGGCAGGGCTCAGGCTGTCCAGCACCTTCAATATCGATGACACCGACGCCTTGCTGCGGGCCCTGCCAAGCATCCTGCCGGTGGCGATCAAGGCCCACCCTGACGGCTCCAGCGAAATTATTTCGAAATAGATTCAGGTTTTTTTCCGCTCGTTCGTCTTCCTCGCCAGCTGCAACTGCCAAGCATTTCCATTTGCGTGCGGTTGGCGTTTATCCCGGTTTTCAGGATCTTTCGACGACGTGAACAACAACAAGCCCTTCCTGCGTTTTCGCATTCTTGCCCTGGCCCTGGCGGTCAGCGCCGCCACTGCCAATGCGTACGCCGAACAAGCTCCGGCGGCCATCCAGATCCAGGCCCAGCCGTTGGCTTCGGCCTTGAGCCAGCTCGGCCAGCAAACCCGCCTGCAACTGTTCTACAGCCCCGAACTGGTGGCGGGCAAGCAGGCCCCGGCGGTGTCGGGCGAGCTGGCGCCGGAACAGGCCCTGCAGCAATTGCTGCAGGGCAGCGGGCTGACGTATGAGATGTCCCAGGATACCGTGGTGGTCAAGCCGGCCCCGGCCGCCGGTACGCTCACCACCGGCAGCCTGGAGCTGGCGCCCACCGATATCAAGGTGGTGGGCGACTGGCTGGGCGATGCCGAGCAGAGCGTGGTGCAGAACCACCCTGGCGCGCGCACCGTGGTGCGTCGTGAGGCCATGGTGGAGAAGGGCGCGATGAACGTGCGCGACGTGTTGCGTGGCATCCCCGGCGTGCAGGTGCAGGATTCCAACGGCACCGGCGGCAGCGACCTGTCGCTCAACGTCGGTGTGCGGGGCCTGACCTCGCGCCTGTCGCCACGCTCGACCGTGTTGATCGACGGCATTCCCGCAGCTTTCGCGCCCTATGGCCAGCCGCAGCTGTCCATGGCGCCGATTTCCTCGGGCAACCTGGACAGCATCGACGTGGTGCGCGGTGCAGGCTCTGTGCGCTATGGCCCGCAGAACGTCGGCGGGGTGATCAACTTCGTCACCCGGGCGATCCCCGAGAAGGCCACCGGTGAATTGTCCACCACCCTGGAAACTTCCCAACATGGCGGTTGGAAGCACACCGAGTCGGCCTTCGTCGGCGGCACCGCCGACAACGGCATGGGCGTGGCGCTGCTGTACACCGGCGTCAATGGCGACGGCTACCGCAGCAGCAACAACGACAACGATATCGACGATGTCATGCTCAAGACCCACTGGGCGCCTACCGACAGCGACGAGTTCTGGCTCAACTTCCATTACTACGATGGCCGCGCCGACATGCCCGGCGGGCTGACCCAGGCCCAGTTCGACCAGAACCCGTTCCAGTCGCTGCGTGACTACGACTATTTCAGCGGTCGACGCAAGGATGTGTCGTTCAAGTGGTTGCGCCAGATCGACGATGCCACCCAGTTCGAGGTGCTGACCTACTACACCGACAGCTTCCGCGGCAGCGCCATCGCCTCGCGGGACATGAAGACCCTGTCGACCTACCCGCGCAACTACCACACCTTCGCCATCGAGCCGCGGGTGTCGCGGATCTTCTTCGCCGGCCCCACCACCCAGGAAGTCAGCGTCGGCTACCGCTACCTGAAGGAAGCCATGCGCGAGCAGTCGACCCGCCTGGGGCTGGTCGACAACGTACCGACGCCGGTACCCGGCTCCGACGGCCATGTGTTCCAGGACCGCAGCGGTGGCACCGAGGCCAGCGCCTACTACATCGACGACAAGATCGATGTCGGCAACTGGACCATCACGCCGGGCATCCGCTTCGAGCATATCAATACTGACTGGCGCGATCGCCCGGTGATCGGTGCCAACGGCCGCCCGGTGGCGGAGAAGAAGCGCAGCATCACCAGCAACGAGCCGTTGCCGGCGCTGAGCGTGATGTACCACCTCTCCGATGCCTGGAAGCTGTTCGCCAACTACGAGACCTCCTTCGGCAGCCTGCAGTACTTCCAGCTCGGCCAGGGCGGGACGGGCAACAGCACGGCCAATGGCCTGGAGCCGGAAAAGGCCAAGACCTACGAGATCGGTACACGCTATGACAACGGCGACTGGGCCGGTGAGCTGACGGCGTTCTACATCGACTTCGACGACGAACTGCAGTACATCAGCAACGACGTGGGCTGGACCAACCTGGGCGCCACCAAGCACCAGGGTATCGAGGCTTCGGTGCGCTACGACCTGTCGGGCCTCGACCCGCGCCTGCAAGGGCTGTCGGCCAATGCCGGCTACACCTATACCCGTGCGACCTACGAGGGCGAGATCCCAGGCTTCAAGGGGCGCGACCTGCCGTTCTACTCGCGCCAGGTTGCCACCGCCGGCCTGCGCTACGAGATCAACCGCTGGACCTGGAACCTCGACGCCTATGCCCAATCGAAGCAGCGCGCGCCGGGAACCGGGATCAATTCCGATGGCAGCTTCAACGGCGACTACATCACCGAGCCGAGTGCCGACGGGCAATACGGCGACATCCCGGGCTACGTGACCTGGCATGTGCGGGGTGGTTACGACTTCGGGCCGCAGGCGTCGAACCTCAAAGTGGCCGCGGGGGTGAAGAACCTCTTCGACAAGCAGTACTACACCCGCTCCAGCGACAACAACGCCGGGCTCTATGTGGGCGAGCCGCGTACGTTCTATGTGCAGGCCAGTGTAGGGTTCTGATGTCGAGCGGGGCCGCTTTGCGGCCCTTTCGCGGCACAAGGCCACTCCTACAGGCCTGCACGGCCCCTGACCAATCCCTGTGGGGGGCTTGTCCCGCGATTGGGCCAGCAGTGCCTTCCAGGGCTGCCGCTCATTCGCCGGATTTTGGCCGGCGGCCCGACTTCAGGTATGATACTGCCCCTTTTTGATCCCCAGTCAGGCGATTTCCCATGACCAACCAGGCCGCCGAAGTCGCGAAGCGCCGCACTTTCGCAATCATTTCCCACCCCGACGCCGGTAAGACGACCATCACCGAGAAGCTCTTGCTGATGGGCAAGGCGATTGCCGTTGCCGGTACCGTGAAGTCGCGCAAGTCCGACCGCCACGCCACCTCCGACTGGATGGAAATGGAGAAGCAGCGTGGCATCTCCATCACCACCTCGGTGATGCAGTTCCCCTATCGCGAACACATGATCAACCTGCTCGACACCCCGGGCCACGAGGACTTCTCCGAAGACACCTACCGCACCCTGACCGCGGTGGACTCGGCGTTGATGGTGCTCGACGGCGGTAAGGGCGTAGAGCCGCGCACCATCGCCCTGATGGACGTGTGCCGCCTGCGTGACACGCCCATCGTCAGCTTCATCAACAAACTCGACCGGGACATCCGCGACCCGATCGAACTGCTCGACGAGATCGAGGCGGTCCTGAAGATCAAGGCCGCGCCGATCACTTGGCCGATCGGTTGCTACCGCGACTTCAAGGGCGTGTACCACCTGACCGGCGACTACATCGTGGTCTACACCCCGGGCCACGGCCACGAGCGCACCGAAGCCAAGATCATCCAGAAGCTCGACTCCGACGAAGCTCGCGCGCACCTGGGCGACCAGTACGAGTCGTTCGTCGAGCAGCTGGAGCTGGTACAGGGCGCCTGCCATGAATTCAACCAGGAAGAGTTCATCAATGGCCAACTGACCCCGGTGTTCTTCGGTACCGCGCTTGGCAACTTCGGTGTCGACCATGTGCTCGATGCTGTCGTCGACTGGGCGCCGCGCCCGCTGGGCCGCGTCGCCCACGAGCGGACCGTCGAGCCCGTGGAAGAAAAATTCACCGGCTTCGTGTTCAAGATCCAGGCGAACATGGACCCCAAGCACCGCGACCGTATCGCCTTCATGCGCATCTGCTCGGGCAAGTACGAGAAGGGGATGAAGATGCGTCATGTGCGCCTGGGCAAGGACCTGCGCATCGGCGACGCCTTGACCTTCTTCTCCTCCGAGCGTGAACAGCTCGAGGAAGCCTATGCCGGCGATATCATCGGCCTGCACAACCACGGCACTATCCAGATCGGTGACACCTTCACCGAAGGCGAGGCGCTGGGCTTCACCGGCATTCCGCACTTCGCTCCGGAACTGTTCCGCCGCGTGCGCCTGAAGGACCCGCTCAAGTCCAAGCAACTGCGCCAGGGCCTGCAGCAGCTGGCCGAGGAGGGGGCGACCCAGGTGTTCTTCCCCGAGCGTAGCAACGACATCATCCTCGGTGCGGTCGGTGTGCTGCAGTTCGATGTGGTCGCCAGCCGCCTGAAGGAAGAGTACAAGGTCGAGTGTGCCTACGAGCCGATCACCGTCTGGTCGGCACGTTGGATCAGCTGCGACGACAAGAAGAAGCTCGAGGAATTCCAGAACAAGGCCATGGAGAACCTGGCCATCGACGGTGGCGGTCACCTGACCTACCTGGCCCCGACCCGGGTCAACCTGTCGCTGATGGAAGAGCGCTGGCCGGATGTGACCTTCCGCGCTACCCGCGAGCATCATTGATTGCAGGGGAGGGCATTGCCCTCCATTCGCGGCACAAGGCCGCTCCTACAGGAGACCGCATGCCCTTGTAGGAGCGGCCTTGTGCCGCGAATGGGCCGCAAAGCGGCCCCTTCTGATTCAATTCCCCGCTTTGATACTGGTCCAGATCCGCGTCCTGATCCGGTCGATCTTCGCCGGCATCGCCTCCAGGGCATAGAGCTTGCCCAGCACCTCGTCACTGGGGTAGATCATGCCGTTGGCCTTGAGCTGCGGGGCCACCAAGGCGTCAGCCTTGAGGTTGCCATTGGCATATTGCACATGGTCGCTGATCGCGGCCATCACCTCTGGCTGCAGCAGGTAGTTCATGTAGGCATAGCCGGCTTTCTCGTCTGGCGCATCGGCCGGCATGGCCACCATGTCGAACCACAGCGGTGCACCTTCCTTAGGTATCGAATAACCCACCTTCACCCCGTTCTGTGCCTCTTCGGCACGGTTCTTCGCCTGCAGCACATCCCCCGAGAACCCCACCACCACGCACACATCGCCATTGGCCAGGTCGCCTGTGTACTTGGACGAATGGAAGTAGCTGATGTAGGGGCGTACCTGCATCAACAGCGCCTTGGCTTTGTCGTAGTCGGCCGGGTTGCGGCTGTGGTGCGGCAGGCCCAGGTAGTGCAGTGCGATCGGCAGCAGTTCGGGGCCGTTGTCGAGCACAGCGACGCCGCAGCTTTTGAGCTTGGCAATGTATTCGGGCTTGAAGATCAGGTCCCAGGAGTCGATCGGCGCGTTGTCGCCAAGCACGGCCTTGACCTTGTCGATGTTGTAGCCGATGCCGGTGCTGCCCCACAGGTATGGGAAGCCGTACTGGTTGCCCGGGTCGTTGACTTCCAGGGCCTTGAGCAGCACTGGGTTGAGGTTGTGCCAGTTGGGCAGCTGGCTTCTGTCGAGCTTCTTCAGCGCCTTGCCCTGGATCTGCCGGGCCATGAAATGGTTGGAGGGAAACACCACGTCGTAGCCGGAATTACCGGTCATCAACTTGCCGTCGAGGGTCTCGTTGCTGTCGAACACATCGTAGGTGGGGACGATGCCGGTGGCGTGCTGGAACTGCTTGAGCGTATCGGGGGCGATGTAGCTGGACCAGTTGTAGATCTTCACCGAGTCGGTGGCATTGGCCGCGCAGGCGGCGAGCATCAGGGGGGCGAGAAGAAGCGTGCGCATGTCCGGTATACCTTGCTTGGTTTGTTGTTATCGAAGGGCGGCAGGCGATTGGTGAATCAGAAAATCAGTACGTAGGTCTTGCGCACCGTCTCCTGGATGTCCCAGGTGCCGGTGCTGTTGGCCGGTAGCATCAGGGCGTCGCCAGCTTCGATGTGCAAAGGCTCGCCCCCATCGGGGGTGAAGGTGCAGCGGCCTTTGACGAAGTGGCAGAACTCCTGCTGCACGATCTGCCGACGCCAGCGTCCGGGTGTGCACTCCCAGATCCCGGTTTCGACGCCATCGTTGCGCTCGACGCAGGTCACCGAGGTGACCGCGACCGGTTCACCGAGCGGGGCGGCGACAGGGTTGCTGTGTGCCAGGGGGACGCTGGCGGTGTGTTTGAACTGGGTGATGCTCATACCGTGGATCCTGTGTGGCGGTTTTGGGAAATCAGCGCATGAAGCCTTCCATGAAGTCGGCAAGGGCGATGGCCAGGCGCCGTCTCCAGGGGGCGCTGCCGGGGTTGGCGAGGGTCTGGTCTTCGTGCACGAAGCTTTGGATGATCGCGTTGTAGCCCAGCCAGCGGCACGGCTCGGGGGGCCAGGTCGCCAGGCTCGACAGCGGGCGGTTGTCGTACACCCAGGGCTGTGCGGTGAGGGCGTTGTGCTGGTCGAGGATCAACGCCGCGAGGGTACGCCCGCCCAGGTTGGTGGCACCGACGCCTTCGCCGCCGTAGCCGCCGGCCAGGGCGATGCCACGCTGGCGGTCGCACAGCATGTGCGGGTGGAAGCGTCGGGCCATGCCCAGGTTGCCGCCCCACGAGTGGGTGATGCGCACGTCCTTGAGCTGCGGGAACAGCTCGCTGAATAGGTAGCGGCGCAGGGCGATCTCGGCATCGGTGAGGCTGAAGTCTTCCCGCAGTCGCCCGCCGAAGCGGTAGCCGCCACGGGCACCGAACACCAGGCGGTCGTCGGCGGTGCGCTGGCCATAGGTGACCTGGCGGCTGCTTTCGCTGAAAGCCTGGCCCTGGGCCAGGCCGATCCGGGCCCAGGTCGATTGCGGCAACGGTTCGGTCGCCACCAGCAGGCTTTGTACCGGTAGCTGGTGGCGGCCCAATGGGGGCAGGCTGGCGGCGTAGCCTTCCACCGCCGGCACCACCCAATGGCTGCGGATCGTGGCCTGTGGCGTGCGTACCTCACCGGGGCGCCAGTCGATGGCGGGCGTGTGCTCGTAGAGGGCAACGCCGAGGTTCTCCACCGTACGGGCCAGGCCCCGGACGAGCTTGGCTGGTTGGATGGTCGCGGTGTGTGGGCTGTAGATCGCGCCATAGGCGTTGCTCACCCGCAACTGGCCGTCGAGTTGTTCTGGGCCCAGCCAGCGGTAGTCGTCCTCGGTCATGCCTTGGCGGTAGAGATCGTCCAGGTAGGCGCGCTGGCTGCGCTCCTGTTCGGGGTAGCGGGCCGCGCAATACAGCACACCGCCCTTGCGATAGTTACAGTCGATGCCTTCGCGTTGCAGGATGCCGTGGACTTCATCGGGAATACCGTGCAGCAGCTCGATGCTGGCGCGGCGTTGTTGCGGCGAAAGGCTGGCGAGCATCCGGTCCTCGCCCAGCAGGTTGCCCATCAACCACCCGCCGTTGCGTCCGGAGGCGCCGAAGCCTGCGAAATGGGCGTCGAGCACCGCGATGCTCAGGTGCGGCGCCTGGCGCTTGAGGTAGTAGGCCGTCCACAGCCCGGTGTAGCCGGCACCGATGATGCACACGTCCACCGTCAGGTCCTGGCCCAGGGCCGGTCGGGTGCAAGGGGGCTCGTCGAGCTGGTCCAGCCAGAGGCTGATCGTGCGCCAGGGTTGCATGGTACTGCGGCTCCACATCCGTAAAGGTCTGTGGCGATCCTAGTGGGACGGGGCGATGGCTGTCTTACGTGCGTGCACGCAGGGAAATTTGCTTCACATAGGCCTTGGGCGACAGCCCTGTGTGTTCGCGAAAGCACTTGTAGAAGGCCGAGAGCGAGTTGAAGCCGGCGGCGAAGGCCAGGTCATCGACCGGCATGCGTGTACAGCTGTCGTCCAGGCTGGCCAGCAGGTGCTGCAGGCGTGCCTGGTTGACGTAGCGGTAGAAGCTTTGCCCCAGCACCTGGTTGAGCAGGTAGGAGATCTGGTTGCGGCTGTAGCCGCTGGCCTCGGCGACCTGCTGCAGGTCCAGTTCCGGGTCGAGATAGGGGCGCTGGCGCTGGAAGTAATGCTCCAGGTCCTGGGCCATGGTGGACAGCTGGCGGGGCGACAGGCCAAGGCGGCTGGTGGCCGGTCGTGGGCTGCTGCGGTCGCTGCCCTTGGCGTTGCGGCGTACCAGGGTGGCGTATTCGTTGATGCGCCAGATCAGCCCGTCCTTGACGGTGATCGCTTCGCTGGACTGGAACGCCACCAGCCCGTCGCCGCCCTGGACCGTGACCTGGTACTGGATGAAAGCTGTGCAGCCGTCCACGCGGATACGGTCGCTGTGGACGATGTCCTCGCCGGCGGCATGGGGCAGGCTGGCGCGCACATAGTCGCGCAGCTCATCGAAGCCGAGTACGCGGTTCTGGAAGAAGTCGTGGTACTGGATGTCGGGATGATAGAGCGCCATGACGCCGTCGAGGTCGCGGTGCTTCCAACACAGGTGGTAGCGCAGCACGGTATCGGCGGTGAGCGGCGTTTGCTCGGGGGTGTCGGGGAGGGTCATGGCGGGATAGTGCCCTGGCGGGGCGTGGGTGACAAGGCCAGGGCAGACGCTGCCGGTGCCAGCGCTATCGCGGGTGTAGGAGCGGCCTTGCGCCGCGAAAGGGCTGCAAAGCAGCCCCAGTTATCCAGGGGTTAGAGGAACTGCTCGGCATAATGGCATGCCACCTGCCGTGTACCCACCTGGCGCAGTGCCGGCACTTCCTTGGTACAGCGCTCGGTGGCATAGGGGCAGCGTTTGTGGAAGGCGCAGCCATCCGGTGGGTTGAGCGGGTTGGGCAATTCACCGGCGATGCGGATCTTCGGCTTGAGCGGGTCCGGGTGGATGGCCGGGGTCGCCGACAGCAAGGCCTGGGTGTACGGGTGCAGGGGCTTTTCGTAGATGTCCTCCTTCGGGCCCATCTCCGCGGGGCGGCCCAGGTACATCACCAACACCTGGTCGGCTACATGGCGCACCACTGCGAGGTTGTGGGAGATGAACACGTAGGCGGTGTTGAACTCCTTCTGCAGGTCCATGAACAGGTTCAGCACCTGGGCTTGGATCGACACGTCCAGGGCCGAGGTCGGCTCGTCGGCTACCAGCACTTTCGGCTGCAGCATCATCGCCCGGGCCAGGGCGATGCGCTGGCGCTGGCCGCCGGAGAACATGTGCGGGTAGCGCTGGTAGTGCTCGGGACGCAGGCCGACCTGCTCCATCATCTTCTGCACCTTCTCACGGCGCTCGGCCTTGCCCAGGGCGGTGTTGATCAGCAGTGGCTCGGCCAACTGGTCGCCGATCTTCTGGCGCGGGTTGAGCGAGGCATAGGGGCTCTGGAAGACCATCTGCACGTCGCGGCGCAGCTGCTTGCGCTCGGCCTTGCTGGCCCCCTTCACTTCGGTGCCAGCGATCTGCAGGGAGCCGGAGGACGGCTCCTCGATGAGGGTGAGCGCGCGGGCCAGGGTCGACTTGCCACAGCCGGACTCGCCGACCACGGCCAGCGTCTTGCCGGCCTCCAGCTCGAACGACACGCCATTGAGTGCGCGCACCAGCGCATGGCCCTTGAACAGGCCGCGGGAGACTTCGTAGTGACGGGTCAGTTCACGGGCGGATAGGACGACGGTCATCACGCCACCTCCTGGTTCAGCGGATAGAAGCAACGCACCAGGCTGTGTGCCTGGGGATCGAGGGGCGGACGCTGCTGGCGGCAGTTTTCCTGCACGTAGGGGCAGCGCGGTGACAGCAGGCAGCCTTTGGGCCGGTCGTAGCGACCGGGGACGATGCCGGGCAGGGTGGCCAGGCGTTCGGCGCCGATGCTGTGCTCGGGGATGGCCGCCAGCAAGGCTTCGCTGTAGGGATGGGCGGGGATGTCGAACAGTTCCGGTACCTGGCCCACTTCCACCGCCTGCCCTGCGTACATCACGCAGACCCGCCTGGCCGTCTCGGCGACCACGGCCAGGTCGTGGGTGATGAGAATGAGCGCCATGTTGCGCTCCTTCTGCAAGTTCACCAGCAGCTCCATGATCTGCGCCTGGATGGTCACGTCCAGGGCGGTGGTCGGCTCGTCGGCGATCAGCAGCTTGGGTTCGCCGGCGATGGCCATGGCGATCGCCACGCGCTGGCTCATGCCGCCGGAAAGCTGGTGGGGGTAGGCGTCCAGGCGGCTTTCGGCGGCCGGGATCTCGACCTTCTTGAGCAGCTCCAGGGCACGCTGGCGGGCAGCCTTGCCCTTGAGCCCGAGGTGCTGGCGCAGCACTTCCTCGATCTGGTAGCCCACGGTGTAGCTGGGGTTCAGGGCGGTCATCGGGTCCTGGAAGACCATGGCGATGTCCTTGCCCACCACTTTGCGACGTTGCCGGCCGCTGAGCTTGAGCATATCGGTGCCGTCGAAGTTGAGCACGTCGGCGGTGATGCGCCCGGGGGCGTCGATCAGGCCCATCAGGGCCATCATGGTGACCGACTTGCCGGAGCCGGACTCGCCGACGATGGCGAGAATCTCGCCGGCCTCCACGGTAAGGTCCAGGCCGTCCACCACGGGCACGGCGTTGGCGTCGCCGAAGCGCACGTTCAGGTTGTTGATCTGCAACAGTGACATGGCGTTCTCCTCAGGCGGCGTTCTTGAGTTTCGGGTCCAGCGCATCACGCAGCCCGTCGCCCATCAGGTTGATCGCCAGCACGCTGAGCAGGATGGTCAGGCCCGGTAGGCTGACCACCCACCAGGCGCGTTCGATGTAGTCGCGGGCCGAGGCCAGCATGGTGCCCCACTCGGGGGTGGGCGGCTGGACGCCAAGGCCCAGGAAGCCCAGGGCGGCGGCGTCGAGGATCGCCGAGGAGAAGCTCAGGGTGGCCTGGACGATCAGCGGAGCCATGCAGTTGGGCAGCACGGTGACGAACATCAGGCGTGGCAGGCCGGCGCCGGCCAGGCGCGCGGCGGTGACGTAGTCGCGGTTCAGCTCGCCCATCACCGCGGCGCGGGTCAGGCGCACGTAGGACGGCAGCGAGACGATGGCGATGGCGATCACCGTGTTGATCAGGCCTGGGCCGAGGATGGCGACGATGGCGACGGCCAGCAGCAGTGAGGGCAGGGCCAGCATCACGTCCATCAGGCGCATGATCGAAGGGCCGAGGATCTGCGGGAAGAACCCGGCCAGCAGGCCCAGCAGGATGCCGGGGATCAGCGACATCACCACCGACGACAGGCCGATCAGCAGCGACAGCCGTGCGCCCTGGATCAACCGCGAGAGCAGGTCGCGGCCCAGCTCGTCGGTGCCGAGGATGAACTGCCAGGTTCCACCTTCGAGCCAGACCGGCGGGGTCAGCAGGAAGTCGCGGTACTGCTCGCTCGGGTTGTGCGGCGCGACCCATGGGGCGAACACGGCGCAGAACACCACCAGGCACATGAAGGCCAGGCCCGCGACGGCGCCTTTGTTGCGTGAGAAGGCCTGCCAGAACTCCTTGTAGGGGGAAGGGTAGAGCAGGCTCTGGTCCACCGGGCTTGCCGGGGTGACGGATTTTGGAATCGAGCTAGTCATGGCTTGGGCCTCAGCGCTGATGACGGATGCGTGGGTTGGCCAGGCCGTAGAGGATGTCCACGACGAAGTTGACCAGGATCACCAGGCAGGCGATCAACAGGATGCCGTTCTGGACCACGGGGTAGTCACGGGCACCGATGGCTTCGATCAACCACTTGCCGATGCCCGGCCAGGAAAAGATGGTCTCGGTGAGCACGGCACCGGCGAGCAAGGTGCCGACCTGCAGGCCGAACACGGTCAGCACCGGGATCAGCGCATTGCGCAGGCCATGGATGAACACCACGCGCGAAGGCGACAGGCCCTTGGCCCGGGCGGTACGGATGTAGTCCTCGCGCAGCACCTCGAGCATCGAGGAGCGGGTCATGCGGGCGATCACCGCCAGCGGGATGGTACCCAGTACGATGGCCGGCAGGATCAGGTGCATGACCGCGTCCTTGAACGCGCCTTCCTCTTCGCTGAGCAGGGTGTCGATGAGCATGAAGCCGGTCTTGGGCTCGATGTCGTAGAGCAGGTCGATGCGCCCGGAGACGGGCGTCCAGCCCAGGCTCACGGAGAAGAACATGATCAGGATCAGGCCCCACCAGAAGATCGGCATGGAATAGCCGGCCAGGGAAATACCCATGACCCCATGGTCGAACAGCGAACCTCGCTTGAGCGCAGCGATCACCCCGGCCAGCAGGCCGACGATGCCGGCGAACAGCAGGGCGGCGAAGGCCAGCTCCAGGGTGGCGGGGAACAGGGTGAGGAACTCGTTCCACACGCTCTCGCGGGTGCGCAACGACTCGCCCAGGTCACCCTGGGCGAGCTTGCCGATGTAGTCCAGGTACTGGACCGGCAGTGGCTTGTTCAGGCCCAGGCGCTCCATGGCCTGGGCGTGCATCTCGGGGTCGACCCTGCGTTCGCCCATCATCACTTCCACCGGGTCGCCGGGGATCAGGCGTATGAGCGCGAAGGTCAGCAAGGTGATACCGAAGAAGGTCGGAATCAGCAGGCCCAGGCGCCGGGCAATAAAACTCAACATCGTCGGGTGTACCTCATCAGCCGGTCAGGCGGTGCCGCCGGGTCCCTCGTGGGGCGCCGGCGGTCGTTGTTGTTCTACTTCACCTTGGTGGTGGCGAAGTTGTTGTTGGTCAGCGGGTTGATCACATAGCCCTCCACGTTGTCACGCAGGGCGGTAAACGTCTTCGGGTGGGCCATATTGATCCAGGGTTGGTCGTCATCGTACACCTTCATGGCCTCGGCATAGACCCAGCCACGCTCTTCGTCGCTGCTGAGGGTGCGCGCGCGGGTAATCAGTTCCTGGAACTTCTCGTTGCACCAACGGGCATAGTTCTCGCCGTTCTTCGCCGCCTCGCAGCTGAGCAGGGGGCCGAGGAAGTTGTCCGGGTCGCCGTTGTCGCTGGCCCATCCGGTGGAGACCATGTCGGCCTCGCCGGCTTTGGCGCGTCGCAGCATCTCGGCCCACTCCATCACCCGGATATCGAGCTTGATGCCGATCTGGGCCAGGTCCGCCTGCAGCATCTCGGCGGAGAGCCGCGGGTTGGGGTTGGTCGGCCCGCCGCCGTTGCGGGTGAAGAGGGTCATCACGGTGCCTTCCGGTACACCGGCCTCCTTCAACAGCGCCCGGGCTTTGTCGAGGTCGCGCGGCGGGTTCTGGATCATCACGTTGTTGCCCAGCATGGTATGCGGGTATGGATTGACTGCCTCGGTCGCGTTGCCCTTGCCGAACAGTTGGTCGATATGGTGCTGGCGATCGAGCGCCATGTTGATCGCCTTGCGTACGCGAACATCGCTCAGGTACTTGTGTTGGGTGTTCATGGCGATGTAGCTGGTCACCAACGAATCGATCTCGGCGACCTTGAGCGTTGGTTCGGCCTTGATCGCCGGCACGTCGTCCGGCTTGGGATACAGGGCGATCTGGCATTCGTTGGCGCGCAGTTTCTGCAGGCGCACGTTGCTGTCTGTGGCAATGGCGAAGATCAGGGCATCGGCTGGGGGCTTGCCACGGAAGTAGTCCGGGTTGGGCTTGTAGCGAACCTGGGCGTCCTTGTTGTAGCGCTGGAAGATGAACGGCCCGGTGCCTACCGGCTTGCTGTTCAACTCGCCGGTCTTGCCGGCCTTGAGCAACTGATCGCCATATTCGGCGGAGTAGATCGAAGTGAAGGCCATGGCCATGTCGCGCAGGAAGGGCGCTTCCGGTCGGGTCAGGGTGATCACCACGGTGTGGTCGTCGGTTTTTTCCACCGACTTGAGCAGGTCCTTGAAGGCCATGCTCTCGAAGTAGGGGAAGCCGACGCTGGTCTTGTCGTGCCAGGGGTGGTTCGGGTCCAGCTGGCGGTTCAGGCTCCACAGCACGTCATCGGCGTTGAAGTCGCGGGTCGGCGTGAAGTAGGGCGTGGTATGGAACTTGACGCCTTTGCGCAGGTGGAAGGTGTAGACCCGCCCATCCGGGCTGATGTCCCAGCGTTCGGCCAGGGCTGGCTGGATCTCGGTGGTGCCGGGCCTGAAGTCGACCAGGCGGTTGAAGATCGTCTCGGCCGCGGCATCGGCGGTGACCGCGGTGGTGTACTGGACGATGTCGAAGCCTTCCGGGCTGGCCTCGGTGCATACCACCAGCGGCTTGGCCGCAAGGTGAGTCGCGGCGCCGAGGATGACGGCCGCCAGGGCGGCACGTAGCGGTAGCGATGTCATGGAACCTCCCTGCAAATTGTTCCAGCATAGTTGCCGCGGCCCGCACGGGGCGGGCCGGGCATCCTGGCTCAGAGAATGTTGAACGGAATGGTGGTGACGATACGCAGCTCGTCCAGGCTGCCATCGGCCTGGGCCTTGCTGGCACGGTGCGCGGTGTAGGTGGCGCGGATGCTGGTGTCTTTCAGCGGCCCGCTCTGTACCGCGTAGCTGGTGCCGATGCCCCATTCATAATGGGTCTCGCCGTCCATGCCATTGACGTCATACGCAGTGCCCCGGTAATGGGTGCCGTCGATGCCCCAGCCGCGCGCGTTGTACACGTTGAACTTGAGCCCCGGCACGCCGTAGGGCGCCATGTTCAGCACATAGGAGATCTGCAGGGATTTCTCGTTGGGGCCGTTGAAGTCCGACAGCAGCGAGTTGGCCAGGTAGATGCCGTTGGTCTCGTGCAGGTAGTCGAAGTACTCGTTGCCGTTGACTTGCTGCCAGGAGGCGGACAGCGTGTGGGCCTGGTGGGTGAGGCCGAACGACAGGCTGTAGGTGTCGTTGTCGATCTGGCCCATCTTCCGGCTGCCGGCGTCCACGGTCTTGTAGTAGTTCAGGCCCGTGGTCAGGCTCAGCACCGCGCTGTCGCCCAGCACATGGTTGGCGCCGAAGTAGTACTGGTTCCAGAAATCCTCGACCTTGGTGGCGTAGAGGCTGGTGTTCAGGCTCTTGAACGGCTGGTAGTTCACCCCGATGGTGCTGGCACGGTCGGTTTCGACGCCAGTGGCGCTGTACTCGCTGCGGAACTTGCTCAGGCTCTGTTCGGTACGTGGCGAGACGCGGTCGAAGGTGCCCAGGTCGAACGACAGGTTGTCGAATTCGGCGCTGTGCAGGAAGGCACCCTGGAAGCTCGACGGCAGCGCACGGTTGCCGATGTAGGCCATCATCGGGGTATCGACCGTCTGGCGACCGACGGTCAAGGTGGTGTTGGACACCCGCGCCTTGACGTTGGCCAAGCCCATCTTGCTCCACTGGCCGATCACGTCGCCGTCGCTATGGGTGAGTGTACGGTTGTTCGGCCCGGCCACGGCGGCGCGACCACGTTCCAGGGCGATGGCATTGTAACCGGCGGCTTCCACGGCGAAGCCCACGGTGCCCTGGGTGAAGCCCGAGCTGTAGTTGAGGATGGTGCCCTGCACCCAGTTGTCGCGGCTGTGGGTGGCGTGGCGGGTGCCGTCGCTCTTGTAGTACTTGAACAGCGGCGCGCGGGTGGCGCGTTCCCGGGCGTACCAGTTGCGCGTGCTGCCGGTCAGGCTCTGGCCTTCGAGAAAGCCGCTGGCCTCGGCCTGCTCACTGCTGGACTTCAGGGTGATGGGCACGAAGTCCTGGCTGACAGGGTCGGCTTGTGCCGCGGTGGAAACTGCACTTATGGCCAGGGCCAGTGCGGTGATGGTTGTACGTCTCAAGGTGAAGCTCCCTTTCTGTTTTCTAGTTATTCCCGTGCCTTGTGGGCCGGGCATGTTGCGGTACAGCGGTACTGCCAGGTTTGCCGCGGGATCGCCGGGCAAATTCGGGGAACCGGTAGATCAGGCTGCTGGCGCAGACCGTGTAGGAGCGGGCTCGCCCCCGCGATCGAGGGCGAAGCCCTCGCCAGGCCGGCGCTTTGATGGATTCGGCCGGTTCGCGGGTCGCGGTCCGGTCAGTCGACACTCACACCGGAAAAGTCGTTACGCCCGAAGGGGCTGACCCGGAAGTCGTTGACCTTGGCGCTGATCGGCTGGTTGACCGTGGAGTGGGCCACCGGAGTGATCGGTACCTGTTGCTTGAGACGTTGCTGGGCTTGCTGGTAGAGCTGGGTGCGCTGCTCGCGGTCAGTGACCTGCTTGGCTTTCTTGACCAGCGTGTCGTATTGCGGGTCGCACCAGAAGGAATAGTTGTTGCTGCCGATGGCATCGCAGCTGTACAGGGTGCCCAGCCAGTTGTCCGGGTCACCGTTGTCGCCGGTCCAGCCGATCAGGGCGATGTCGTGCTCGCCGTTCTTCATGCGCTTGAGGTATTCGCCCCATTCGTAGCTGACGATGCGCACCTTGAAGCCGAGCTTGCTCCAGTCGGCCTGGAGCATTTCGGCCATCAGCTTGGCATTGGGGTTGTAGGGCCGCTGCACGGGCATGGCCCACAGGGTAAGCTCGGTGCCTTCCTTGACCCCGGCCTGCTTGAGCAACTGCTTGGCTTTTTCCGGGTCGTACTTGGCGTCCTGGATGCTGGTGTCGTAGGACCATTGGGTCGGCGGCATGGCATTGACTGCCGTTTGGCCGGCCTCCTGGTACACGGCCTGGATGATCGCCTGCTTGTTCACGGCCATGTCCATGGCTTGGCGCACCTCAAGACGGTCGAAGGGCGGATGCTGAGTGTTGTAGGCGATGTAGCCGAGGTTGAAGCCAGGCTTTTGCAACACCTGCAGCTTGTCGTCGGCCTTGACCGACGGCAGGTCCGCCGGGCGCGGATGCAGGGTGACCTGGCATTCGTTGCGGCGCAGCTTCTGGATACGCACCGAGGGGTCGATGTTGATGGAGAACACCAGGTTGTCGAGTTTCACGTCCTCCGGCGCCCAGTAGTCCTTGTTGCCTTTGTAGCGGATCTGCGAGTCCTTCTGGTAACGCTGGAACACGAACGGACCGGTGCCGATTGGTTTCTGGTTGATGTCGCTGGGGCGGCCCTGGGCCAGCAGGTGGTCGGCATACTCAGCGGAGAGGATGGAGGCGAAGCTCATGGCCAGGTTCTGGATGAACGCGGCGTCGACGCTGTTGAGGGTGAATACCACGGTCAGCGGGCCGGTCTTCTCGACCTTGGCGATGTTCTTGTCCAGGCCCATGCTGATGAAGTAGGGAAACTCGGTCGGGTAGGCCGTGCGGAACGGGTGGTTCTTGTCGAGCATGCGGTTGAAGGTGAACAGCACATCATCGGCATTGAAGTCGCGGCTTGGGGTGAAGGTCTTGTTGCCGTGGAACTTCACCCCTTCGCGCAGGTGGAAGGTATAGCGCAGGCCGTCTTCGGAGACCTCCCAACGGGTCGCCAGGCCGGGCTGGACAGCGGTGCCGCCACGTTCGAACTCGACCAGGCGGTTGTAGATCGGTTCGGCGGCATCGTTGTCGGTGGCGCTGGTGTACTGGGCGGTGTCGAAGCCGGCGGGGCTGCCTTCGGAGCAGAACACCAGATTCTTGGCGAGCAGGGCAGGGGCTTGGGTCATCAGGCCGAGGCCGAGCAGGGTGCTGAGGAGTGTGGCGTGGCGCATGGCGAGTCCTTTTTCCGTCTGTTTTCGCCGCAATGGGTTGAATCGCGGCAACAGGGGTCCTGTCCCGATGCGGGTGGCATCAGGAGGGCGCTGGTTGCTGATTGCGTTCGTGGCGCTGGGTTCGCCGCAGGCCGTCAAGCCTGCGGCGCAGGGGCTGGCGCTATTTCTCCACGCTCACGCCGTAGAAGGAGTTCAGGCCGAAGGGGCTGATCTTGAAGTCCTTCACCTTGGCGCTCATCGGCTGGTAGACGGTGGAGTGGGCAATGGGCGTGATCGGTACCTGTTCCTTGAGGATGTGCTGTGCCTTTTGGTACAGCTCGGTGCGCTTGGCCTGGTCGGGGGTGGCCTTGGCTTGCTTGATCAGGTCGTCGTAGGGCTTGTAGCACCACTTGGAGAAGTTGTTGCCGTCCATGGCATCGCAGCCATAGAGGGTGCCCAGCCAGTTGTCCGGGTCGCCGTTGTCACCGCTCCAGCCGATCAGCATGGCGCCTTGTTCGCCGCCCTTGGAGCGTTTGATGTACTCGCCCCACTCGTAGCTGACGATCTTGGCCTTGATGCCGACCTTGGCCCAGTCGGACTGGAGCATCTCAGCCATCAGCTTGGCGTTGGGGTTGTAGGGGCGCTGCACCGGCATGGCCCACAGGGTGATCTCGGTGCCTTCCTTGATGCCGGCTTCCTTGAGCAACTGCTTGGCCTTCTCTGGATCGTACTTGGCATCCTTGATGGTGGTGTCGTAGGACCACTGGGTCGGTGGCATGGCGTTGACCGCCAGTTGGCCCGCGCCCTGATACACCGACTCGATGATCTGCTGCTTGTTCACCGCCATGTCCAGGGCCTGGCGCACCTTCAGCTGGGCCAGGGGGTTGGGCTCGTTGCTGCCCTTGACCTTGTCCATCACGTTATAGGCGATGTAGCCGAGGTTGAAGCCGGCCTGTTCAGGCATCTGCAGCTTCGGGTCCTTCTTCAGCGGCTCGATGTCCGCCGGGCGTGGGAAGAGGGTGACCTGGCACTCGTTCTTCTTGAGCTTTTGCATGCGCACCGAGGCGTCGGTGCTGATGGCGAAGATCAGGTTGTCGATCTTCACGTCGTCGGGGTTCCAGTAGTCCTTGTTGCCCTTGAAGCGAATCTGGGCGTCTTTCTGGTACTTGCTGAACACGAACGGGCCGGTGCCGATCGGCTTCTGGTTGATGTCGGCGGCCTTGCCCTGCTTGAGCAACTGATCGGCGTATTCGGCGGACTGGATCGAGGCGAAGCTCATGGCCAGGTTCTGGATGAAGGCGGCGTCGACCTGGTTGAGGCTGAACGTGACGGTGTGATCGTCGATTTTCTCCACCTTGGCGATGTTCTTGTCCATGCCCATGTCGGTGAAGTAAGGGAATTCGGTGGGGTAGGCTTTGCGGAACGGGTGGTTCTTGTCGAGCATGCGGTTGAACGTGAACAGCACGTCGTCGGCGTTGAATTCGCGGGTCGGCTTGAAGAAGTCGGTGCTGTGGAACTTGACCCCTTCGCGTAGGTGGAAGGTGTAGGTCTTGCCATCCTCGGAAACGTCCCATTTGGTGGCCAGGCCCGGGATGACGGCGGTACCGCCGCGTTCGAACTGGGTCAGGCGGTTGAAGACGGTCTCAGCCGAGGCATCGAAGTCGGTTCCGGTGGTGTATTGGCCGGGGTCGAAGCCGGCAGGGCTGCCTTCGGAGCAGAACACCAGGTTGGTGGCTGCGAGTGCGGAAGGTGCGCCGGCGAGCAAGCCTGCGCCGACCAGAAACGGAATGACTGCGTGTTTTAGCATGGTGGCCTCATTGTTCTTTTTCGATTGAGGTGGCCTCGTGAGCCGACTTGCGGATACTTATGCAGGCGAGATTGCCAATGCAACAGGCAGAAGGATAGTTGGCGTCAAAATAGTGGGACCAACGTACATGGATGTCGCATCCATGTAACTTTGCCGCAAGTTGTACGTTTGCGATGGTTTTTTGCCAGCAATTTGCCGTTTATTTGTTGATTTGCAAGTCAATAGGAAAGTGCTTTAAACGCTGTGGGAAAGGTCTTTTGGAACTGACAGTTCCAGCAATGTGGGTAAACAGAGAAGCGACAAGCGTTGCACCTGTCGCTTCGCCTATAGGTCCGATCAGGGCATCTGTACTTCGATCAGGCCATCGGCATTCATGCTGACTTCGCTGGTGCCGGCCTCGATGTCCGGCGCTGGGGCTGCTTCGTCGGCCGCCATGGCTTTCATGGCCATCGGCGCACTACGCAGGTAGGGGCGTGGGTAACCGCTGCTGTTGAGGTTCAGGCTGACCACCTTGTAGCCTTTGCCACCCAATGCCTCGGTGGCCAGCTGTGCGCGGGCCTTGAAGGCATCGACGGCGTCCTTGAGCAGGGCGTCTTCGCTGGCCTTGCGGGTGGCCGGGGCGATGGAGAAATCCATGCCGCCCATCTTCAGGTCCTGCAGCAGTTCGCCGGTGAGCTTGGACAGGGCAGGGAAGTCGGCGCTTTCCAGGCGCAGCTCCGCGCGCTCGCGCCAGCCGGTGATCTTCTGGCCCTTGCTGTCGTACACCGGGTAGCTGTTGCGGCTGCCCTGACTGATCTTCACATCCTTGACCTGGCGCGCCTGCTGCACGGCCTTGTTCATGGTCTCGGTGATTTCCTTGGCCAGCTTGCCGGGGTCGCTGTTCTGGGCTTCGCTGTAGAGCGTCACGACCATCAGGTCGCGTGCCACTTCCTTGCTGACTTCGGCGCGCAGCGATACCTGGTTGTAGCGGGGCGCTTCGGCTGCCAGCGCCGGCAGGCTGGCCAACAGGCCACAGGACAGGATCAGCGCAGTGCTGCGACGAGGTAATTGCATGGTTGACTCCTTGGCAAAAAGAAAGCGTGGGGGCGATGTCCTTGCCACGCATGGCCCATCAGACCGGCAACAGTGTAGTGGGTTCCTAAGTGCCATCATGAACCTGTGACAAAGTGTGGCGCTTTGCCGCATTGCTGCTGTGCGGTGCCTGGCTTCGGTATACTCCAGGCGATTGTCCTGGAGCACTCATCAGGAGAGCTCATGCTCGCTGCCGTTCACCCGCTGTCCGCTACCCGCCAGAACCTCTGGCGCTTGACCTTCATCCGCATCCTGGTCCTGGCCGCCCAGGCCGGTTCCGTAGGCGTGGCCTACTGGACCGAGCTGCTGCCGTTGCCCTGGCTGTCGCTGGCGGCGACGCTGGCACTTTCGTCGCTGCTGTGCGCGTTCACGGCCTTGCGCCTGCGTCTGTCGTTGCCGGTCACCGAGCTGGAATATGCCTTCCAACTGGCCTGCGACCTGCTGATCCACAGCGCCTTGCTGTATTACTCGGGGGGCTCGACCAACCCCTTCGTTTCCTATTACCTGGTGCCGCTGGCGATTGCCGCGGTGACCTTGCCATGGATCTACTCGCTGGTGCTGTCGGGCATCGCGTTGGTGGCCTACAGCCTGCTGCTGGTGCAGTTCTACCCGCTCGAGACCTTGCCTATGGCGCGGGACAAGATGCAGGTCTACGGCATGTGGCTGAGCATCGCCCTGGCCGCCGGGGTGATCACCTTCTTCGCCGCGCGCATGGCCGAGGAGCTGCGCCGCCAGGAAAAGCTGCGCGCCGACCGGCGTGAAGAGAGCCTGCGCGACGAACAACTGCTGGCGGTGGCCACCCAGGCGGCAGGCGCCGCCCACGAGCTGGGTACGCCACTGGCGACCATGAGCGTGCTGCTCAACGAGATGCGCCAGGACCATACCGACCCGCAATTGCAGGAAGACTTGGAGGTGCTCCAGGATCAGGTCAAGCTGTGCAAGGAGACCTTGCAGCAGCTGGTGCGCGCGGCCGAAGCCAACCGCCGGATGAGCGTGGTGGAGCAGGAGGTGACCGCCTGGCTGGACGAGGCGCTCAACCGTTGGCACCTGATGCGGCCGGAGACCACGTACCGCTTCCAGCGCCTGCGCGACGGCGCGGTACCACGCCTGACGCCACCACCGGACCTGACCCAGGCACTGTTGAACCTGCTGAACAATGCCGCCGATGCCTGCCCAGACGACCTGGAAGTACAGCTGGACTGGGACGAGCAGGACATCATCATCAGCATTCGTGACCACGGGCCAGGCATTCCCGTGGCGATTGCCGAGGCGATCGGCAAACCCTTCTTTACCACCAAGGGCAAAGGCTTCGGCCTGGGCCTGTTCCTGAGCAAGGCCAGCGTGACCCGTGCTGGCGGCTCGGTGAAACTCTATAGTCATGAACAGGGCGGCACCCTCACCGAGCTGCGCCTGCCCCATGGCAAGCGAGGAGATGAACGATGAGCGAAGAAAACCTGGTCGAAGGCGAAGAGCTGCCGCACCTGTTGCTGGTGGACGACGACGCCACCTTCACCCGTGTCATGGCGCGGGCCATGAGCCGCCGCGGCTTCCGCGTGAGCACCGCTTCCAGTGCCGAGGAGGGCTTGGTGCTGGCCAAGCAGGACGTGCCTGACTACGCCACCCTGGACCTGAAGATGGATGGCGATTCGGGGTTGGTGCTGCTGCCCAAGCTGCTGGAGCTGGACCCGGAGATGCGTGTGCTGATCCTGACGGGGTATTCCAGCATCGCCACCGCGGTCGAGGCGATCAAGCGCGGGGCCTGCAACTACCTGTGCAAGCCGGCGGACGCGGACGATGTCCTGGCGGCGTTGTTGTCCGAGCATGCGGACTTGGATTCGCTGGTGCCGGAGAATCCGATGTCGGTGGATCGGTTGCAGTGGGAGCACATCCAGCGGGTACTGGCCGAGCATGATGGAAACATCTCGGCGACGGCGCGTGCGCTGGGGATGCACCGGCGTACGCTGCAGCGCAAGTTGCAGAAGCGGCCTGTGCGGCGCTGATCGACTCACCGGGGCGTTCAGTGGTTGGGGGGCGGTGATGGGGCTGCTCGAGGGTGTCAGAAATTTTGTGTTCGGGCATAACATGAGTAAGAGGTGCATGTATGCCAACCAAAAAGAAACCCCTGCGTGACCTGCCTAAAATCCCCAAAGAGCTGCTGGA
>NZ_JBLUPW010000036.1:0-52109 GCF_048068175.1 Pseudomonas sp. NY15356
GTCATGCACCAGGCGGGTGGCCGAGGACACCTCGCTGATCGAGGCGTGAATACGCTCGACGAAGCGGTTGAACGAGGTGGCCAGTTCGCCGAACTCGTCCTTGTGCTGCACCGCCAGGCGGCGGGTCAGGTCGCCTTCGCCTTCGGCGATGTCCTGCATGGCGCGGCCCATGGTGGTCAGCGGACGCATCAGCACCGGGATCAGCAGGCCCAGCAGGCCGGCGATGGCGGCCACGGCGATGAGCATGGCGATGATCGCCGAGGTGCGGAACTGGCTCAGGCCCGCGTAGGCCTTGTCCTTGTCGATGGACAGGCCGATGTACCACTGGGCCGAGGGCAGGCCCTGCACGGGGGCGAAGGAAATGATGCGGTCCTGGCCGTTCAAGGTGACGTCCTGCATGCCTGGCTCGACCTTCAAGGCGGCATCGGGGTAGATGTCCTTGAGGTTCTTCATCACCTGGTCCTGGTCAGGGCTGACGATCACCTGGCCGTTGCGGTCGGCGAGGAAGGCATGGCCGATGCCGCCGAAGTCCACGGCATTGATGATGTCCACCAGGGTATTGAGGCTCAGGTCGCCGCCGACCACGCCGAGCAGTTCGCCGTTGGCCTTGGCCTTGACCGGGATGGCGATGGTCACCACCAGGCCGCCCACCGACGCCTGGTAGGGTGGGGTCAGCAAGGTCTTGTCGGCCGTTACGGCGGCGGTGTACCAGGGCCGCTGGCGTGGGTCGTAGCCGTCGGGCATCTTGGCGTCCGGTCGCTGGGTGAACACGCCGTTGTTCTGGCCGAAATAGGTGAACTGGAAGTTGTTGGTGTACGACGGCTGGTCGACCAGCCCAGGCAGGGTCTCACCGGCACCTTGCTGGGCGATGTCCTGGGCCAGGTTCTCGAGCACCAGGATGCGCCCGCTCATCCAGTTCTGCACGCTGCCGGCGGTCTGCGCCCCTGCCTGGCGTACGGAGGATTCTATGTTCTGGCGCGTGGTGGTGCGCTGCAGGTAGTCGTTGTAGAGGGTGAACAAGGCGAATGCCAGGACAACGACGCCGCAGGCACTGAGCAGGATCTTGTGGCGGAATTTCAGGTTCATGTTTCGAGACCTTGGGCCGGTGAGGGGAGGACGCCGCGCGCTCGTGACACGCAGGGCGAGACCTGTCACCACATTATCGGCCGGGCCTTTGAAATATTAAGAACTAGGCGTGGTGGGCTGCCAGCAGATCCACCAAGGTCCGGGCCGCCAGGTGCAGGGGCTGCTGCTTGAGCCAGAAGGCATGCACGGGCAGCTCCAGGGCGTTCTGGGTGTTGCGAAAGTCCAGGCGCACCAGGCGACCGGCGGCGATCAGCGGCGCCACTCGGGACAAGGGAAAGTTGCCCCAGCCCAGGCCGGCTTCAACCATCTGCAAGGCCAGGTCCAGGCTGTTGCTGCACCAATGGGTCGCAGCCACCAGTGGACGCGGGTCGGACAGCGGCAGGTCGATGCTGCGGACCAGAACCTGGCGCACATTGAACAGGTCCTCCAGGTAGTGAATGCGCCCGCTCCCCAATGCCGGATGGTGCGGTGAAAGAGTGGCTACCAGCGACTCCATGGCGATGTGCTGGAAGCTGCGCCGAGGGTCCACATGCAAACCCGCGAAGGCCAGGCACAGGCTGGCCCGACCGCTGTCGAGCAATTGCAGGGCTTCTTCCTGGGGGGCGCTGAGCAGTTCGATATCCAGCAGTGGGTGGCGTTCGCCAAGCACGGCAATGGCGGCGAGCAGTGGGGTCTGGTCGATATCCGGCACCACGGCGATGGCCAGGCGGCTTTCCAGGCCTTGGGACAGTTCCAGCGCATGCACCTGCAGCAGGCCCAGCTGCTCCGCGATCAACCGGGCATGGGGCTCCAGGGCGCGGGCCTGGGCGGTCGGGCGCGCCTCGCGTGGGCCGCGCTCGAACAGCGGGTAGCCCAGCTCTGCCTCGAGGTTGGCGATGGCCATGCTCACTGCCGAAGGGACACGCCGCAACGCCCGGGAAGCCGCGGAAAACGAGCCGCGGTCAAGCACGGCGAGAAACAGCTGGATATTGTCGCTGGAAAAATTCATGAGCGGCCTCCTTTCAGTAAATCTGAAAGCTGCCGACTTTTTCTGTCAAGAAGATTGATTCATTCTGGCCGCCTTCGTGAAACATCCAGAGATAAAGCTGTGCAAGGATTCAAACGTAAACTGGTCTACGTGACCTTCTATGAACTGATCGGCCTGTGCATGTCGACCCTGGGCCTGGCCTACCTGTCCGATACCCAAGCCTCCCATACCGGGCCGCTGGCGGTGATGATCACCACCATCGCCATGCTCTGGAACCTGATCTACAACAGCCTGTTCGAATGGTGGGAAAGCCGCCAGGCCAAGCGTGGCCGCAGTGTGGCTCGGCGCATCGGGCATGCCATCGGCTTCCAGCTGACATTGGTGGTGTACCTGATCCCACTGATCGCCTGGTGGCTGGACATGACTCTGGTGGAAGCGTTCCTGGTGGACCTGGCGTTCATCATCCTGGTGCCGTGCTATACCTTCGTCTACAACTGGGCGTTCGACCGGATCTTTGGGTTGCCGACATCGGCGCTGGCAACTGCCTGAAGGGCTGGCGCAGTACCTGTGGGAGCGGGCTTGGCCCCGCGATGGCGTCAAGGCGGCAAGCGAATCAACAGCGGCTCCTGCAGCTGCTCCCCGGGCTTTGGCTGGCTGCCCAGCAGGCTGTCCTCGACCTGCCCTGACAGGTAGTAGACACCGGACATTGCGCCGCTCTGGCGGTTCTCCATCAGGTCCCGCCATTCTTCGTTCAGCGCCACGTTGAGGATCACCCGCAGTTGCTCGACCATCTGTGGGTGTTCCTGATCATGGGTGACCATGCCATACCCTGCCACCGCGACTGAAATCAGCGTACCGGCCGCCTTGCCCACCGCTGCGGCGACAGCACTGGCGATGCCGCGTGGCGCCAGGGTGGCACCGAGTTTTTCACTGGCCCGGTTGGCCACCGACGATAGCCCGGCCTGGGTCTGCCCAGGGGCTTTGGCGGCCTGCTGGTGCAGGTGCTGGCGCAAGGCCTGCCAGGCCGGTTGCTGGTCGAGGGACTTGGCCCTGAGCAGTTGATAGAGCGTGGCGTCCCGTGCCGCTGGCGGGCCAAGGGCGATGATCCTGATGCGGTTGAGGCGCTGGCTGACCTGGTCGGGTGGGGCGTTGTAGCGCTGGATGATAGCAGGCAGCTGCTGGCCGAACAGTTGCAGGTACAGCTCGCTGGCGCGGTCACGGATGACCTCGGGGTTGATCTGCTCGGTCACAGGTTCGATCACCCGCTGGTGATACTGTTCTTGCAGGTACAGCGCCAGGCGCCGTTCGGGCGGCTCGGCGCCATCGCCGCTGTTCATCTTGTACCAGGCCACCTTGAGCGTCAGCCATTGCTGGGTCCAGTAGCCGGTGAACCATGGGATGAAGTCGCTTTCGGTGCGCTGTTGCACCTGGTCCTTCCATACCCGCATAGAACGTCGGGCGTAGTCGTTGGCCGAGCCGGTGGCGGCTACCGATGCCTCGATCAGGTCCTGGTCGATGCGCTGCCAGATGGCTGGGGTGAGTACCGCCGGTGGCAGCGGGGCAGGCGGGCGCTTGCCGGCGCACCCGGCCAGGGCCAGCAACAGGCAGAGCAGCAGAAGCAGGATGCGCCGGTTCACGCGGCTGGCCTTCCTGGGTAGGGAGGAGATGGTTATCCGAGTATAGGCATGATGTTCGCGATGCTGTGCGAGCGGGTTTACCCGCGAATCACGTCACGCGGTGCTCTCGGGTAAACCCGTTCCACAGTGCCTTATGCGCCTGTGCCTTGATCCAGGTCCAGCTTGGCTTCCAGATGATCCAGATGGTCATGCATCAGTGCCAGCGCCGCGTTCACGTCACCCTTTTCCACGGCATCGATGATCGCCGCGTGCTCCTGCCAGGCGCAGTGGTCGCAGCAGGGCGATTCGTAGCGGGCGATGATGAGCGAGGTCATCGGCACCAGGCCGTTGAGGAAGCGGGCCAGGGGCGCGTTGGCGGCCATCTGCGCGAGCTTGAGGTGGAACTCGCCACCCAGGCGGATCGCCGTGCAGCGCTCGCCACGCTCATGGTGAAGGCGCTCGCGCTCGACCAATTGGCGCAATTGGCGGATTTGCGCCGGGCGTGCGCGTTGGGTGGCCAGGCTGATCAGCGTGGTCTCGGCCAGGCGGCGGGCACTGAGCACCTGGCGCGCCTGTTGTGGGTCCGGGGTGGCCAGGTGTGCAGTGTGGCTGGGCCTTTGCACCACCACCTGCTGGTCGGACAGGCGCCCAAGGACCCGGCGGATCACCGTGCGGCTGACGCCGAAGGCATTGCCCAGGGCCTGCTCGGGCAGGGCGCTGCCCGGGGGCAGTCGTTGTTCGAGAATGGCATCGAACAGGCGTGGGTAGATCTGCTCGGCCGAAAGGCGGGTCTCGCCGTTGGCGAGCAGGGCTGGCAGGCGAGGGGAGGCGTGGGCACAGGCGGTCATGGTCGCGCTCCTTGGGTCATTGACCCGAATGCTCATCGGGAATGTTCAGTTCGATGCCCATGCGCTGGCCTTCCTCGAGGATATGCCGGCGCATCTGGGCACTGGCCTGGGCGCTGTTCTTGTCGCGGATGGCGCGAACCACCGCTTCGTTTTCCTTAAGCCGAGCGGCCAGGTGTTCGGGCGAATTGCGCAGCATCTCGGTGCTCTGCTTGAGCGCATTGCCGGTCTGTTGCACCACACTCTGGAAGATCGGGTTGGTGGTCAGGCCGAACAGCGCTTCATGGAAGGCGATATAGGCATTGACCCCGGCCTCGCTGTCGCCGGCCTCCAGGGCTTCGCGCATGTCCATCAGGGTCAGGCGCAGTTGGCCGATGTCCTGGCTGTTGGCCGATTGGGCGACCAGCCCGACGATGAAAGGCTCCAGGGTATAACGCAGCTCCAGCACGTCAGCCAGGCTGGCCGCGGCGACGGTTTCGACGACAGGCTCCTGGGCTGCGGCCTCGATGTCGAGCACCAGCACACCCTTGCCCGGCATCGAGCGCACCAGGCCCAGGGTTTCCAGCACGGTCACCGCTTCGCGCAGGCTGGGGCGGCTGATTCCAAGTTGTTCCGCCAGCTCGCGCTGGCCGGGCAGCATTTCGCCGCTGCGCCACTGGCCGCTGGCCAGGGCCTGGCGGAGTTTCTCCACCACTGAGTTGACGACGGTTGATGAGCTGATCACGGTTCGCTCCATGGTTACAAATTACTGCAGTGCGGCCGACGCATTGCGCCGGCCGCGGGGTGTTCAGAATTCCTGCTGGTGGGCCTGTGGGGGTTGCTTGCGCGGCGTGCTGGTGAAGCCAGGCTTGCCGGACAGCACGTTATTCGCCCGCTCCATGTCGATATCCCGCTCCCAGCGGGCAATGGCCACGGTGGCGACGCAGTTGCCGATCAAGTTGGTCAATGCCCGGCCGATGCCCATGAACCAGTCCACTGCCAGCACCAGCACAAGGCCTACCACCGGGATGGCCGGTACCGCTGTCAGGGTGGCGGCGAGGATCACCAGGGCAGAGCCTGGGATGCCGTGGGCACCCTTGGAGGTCACCAGCGACACCAGCAGGATGGTCAGCAGGTCGGTCATGGCCAGCGGCGTGCCGGTGGCATTGGCGATGAACACGATGGCCAGGGTCAGGTAGATCGAGAAGCCATCGAGGTTGAAGGAATAACCGGTGGGGATCACCAGGCCCACGGTGGAGCTGCCGATGCCCAGGTGCTCGAGCTTGCGCATGATCTGCGGCAGCACGGCGTCGGAGGAGGCGGTGCCCAGGACGATAGTCAGTTCTTCACGCAGGTACTTGATGAACGGCAGCAGTTTCAGGCCCGACAGGCGCATGACGGTGCCAAGGATGATCAGCACGAAGCCTGCACAGGTCAGGTAGAAGAGCGCCACCAGGCCGCCCAGGTGCTGCAGCGACTCCAGGCCATATTTGCTGGTGGTGAAGGCGATGGCGCCGAACACGCCCAGCGGTGCCAGGCGCACGATCATGCCCATGATGCGGAACACCACGTGGCTGAGCTCGTTGATCAGCCGCGAGATGCCGGATGCCGACTCGCCCACCAGGTTCAGGGCGCTGCCGAACAGCACCGAGAACAGCAGGACTTGGAGGATATTGTTGTCAGCAAAGGCCCCGATCACCGAGGTGGGGATCAGGTCCATGAAGAATGCCGTGGCACCGTGGATATGTTGGCCGCGCTCGGCCAGGCTGCTGGCATCGGCGCTGGAAAGCTGGTCCAGGTGGATGTTGGCGCCGCTGCCGATACCGCTGGTGAAGGCGAACACCAGGCCGATCACCAGTGCGATGGTGGTCAGGATTTCGAAGTAGATCACCGACTTCAGGCCGATGCGCCCGACTTTCTTCAGGTCGCCGGCACCGGAAATGCCACTGACCACTACACAGAACACGATCAGGCCGATGAGCATCTTGATCAGCTTGATGAACCCGTCACCCAGGGGTTTGAGCTGCAGAGACACTTCGGGAAAACTGAGGCCGCAGGCGATGCCGAGGGCAAGGCCCAGCACCACTTGGAGGAAGATCGAACGCGAGCACCATTTGAGCATGGGAGGGATCTCTGGTCGGTGTCCTTGCTTCGGTGCCGGCGACGGCGAAAGAGCGCAGGACTTAATTATTGTGGTCTTACCGGTTTGTTCAGCGCCCGATCATAGAACCGCGATTTTTTACCTTTTGCAAGCAATTTTGGCCTTACCGGTCTGACCAGTTGAGGCGACAACCTCCACCTCGCCGCAGCTCGCGCCTGAGGAGCAATTTAACCAACTGACTTCAAACGACTTTGTGGGCGTGGGTTAACCCGCGAACACCGGCAGCGCCGGTGCATGCAGCGTGTCGCTTCGCGGGTAAACCCAGGCGGGTATCTCACCGGCGCGACAGATAGGTCTCGGTCATGCTCTCGGTGAGCTGTTTAACCAGGTTTGCGTCGGCTTCGTTGCGCGTCTGCAACAGCAGTTCACCGGCACTGCGATAAAGCGCGTTTTCATCGCGATAGCGGTCGGAAACCAGGTCGATTCGTTGAAGCACGCCATCGCGTCGCCAGGCGATATCGGGCCGTTCCTCCTCCAGGGCATCGATGTACGCCTGCGGCACCGCAGGGCCGTCATAGGCGCTCAAGTCTCCCGCTTCGCTGAGCTTGTCGAAATAGACGCTGGCGCCATTCCAAGTGTTGCCGAGCTCGGTAAATGCCTCAGGGCGCAGGCGGCGCACCCAGGTTTCCCAGAATGGTTGCTCGAGGGCCCATTCCGCGACGGCCGGCTGGCTGGCAAGGCCTTCGACGCCCAGGGCCAGTCGTTCCAGGGTGGCTGGGCTCAAGCGGGCGAGATAGTCGAAACTGATCTCGCTGGGTTGCGGTGGCAACCCCAGGCGCTGTATCAGCCGCATGCGCGCGTGCAGGGCCATCTCCATCTCATCGAGCAAGAATGGTGGCTCGCTGAGCAGCTCGTCGCTGATATCGTCATCGGGGTGCAGCGCAGGCGCCTCATCGGCGGGTGTTTTGTTTATCAGTGCCCGGCGCCTGGCGACACGTGCGTCATAGAGGGCGGCGATACGCTCATCGAGCAGGTGCTGGCGAAACAGCGAGCTGACGACCGCCACGGCCACCGATTCGCTGTTCTGATCCGCAGCGGCCAGAAGGACCTGCTGCCACACCAGCACTTCGACCTCGACCTGCTGAAACAGCAGGGTGGTTTGGTCGACGCAACCCTCGGCCGCCTCGTTGAGCACGTCGAGGATGCGTTGTTGCACCTGGGCTTGCCCCCAACGCTCGTCGGCGCCGGCCTGGCCGGGCGTGGTCAGTTGCTCGAGCACGGCTTGCATGCGCCGGCGCATGGCGCCCGGGCTGCTGTTGTATTGCTGGGTATCCTCCATACGGTTGAACAGCTCGTATAGCGGTTGCCATTCAGGTGTACCGAAGGTTTCAGAAATGTGATCGCGCAACGGTTGTGGAAAATCGGCGAGCCAGCCCACTGCATACGCTCGCGCTTGGGTGGGGAGCCCGGCGTCATTCAGGCTCTGCAACGCTTGTGCGTCGAGTGGGTTGTTCTGGAAGGAATAGTAGAAGTCGCCATCGCCCGCCCTGACGCTTGCAGCGAACGCGGTATCGCGCAGGTCAGGCACATGGCGCAGCTGGTTGCTGCTCAGGTCCACCGCACGCAATGCCAGGGGCTGTTGGTTCATGAGGTCGGTCAGGCCGGTCGGCCATTGGGCGATGCCGGTCTGCTCCAGGTCGAGCCGTTCCAGTCGCGTCCAGCCGGTGAGATCGGGCTCCAGGTCCAATGGGTTTTCATGCAGGAACAAGATACGTAGACGGTCGAGGCCTGCCAGTGCGGCGCGGGAGGCCGGAGTCAGGGTGATGTCGTTCTGGCCCAGGCTCAGCTCGGCCAAGGCAGGCCAGCGCTGCAGCGCCTGGAAGTGTTGCTCCTCGAGAAAAAGTTCGTTCGTTTCAGCTTGCAGCCCGCTCAGCTCCGGGAGTTGCGCCATCCGCTCCAGGGCTGCGACCGGCAGGTCCGCAACCGCAGCGGTGAGATTGAGGGTGCGCAATCGCGTCAGGCTGCATAAGGTCGCCAGGTTGGATTCGCTGTTCATGTCCAGGTTGTTTTCCGACAGGTCCAGCGAGGTCAGTTCGGTCAACTCGCCCAGTTGGGCGGGGAGTACGGTCAGGCCGTTCTCGGTAAGCTCCAGTTCCCGCACGCCTGGAAAGGCTGCCAGGAAGGCGCCGAGGCCCTCGCTGCTTGCCTGCCACAGGCCTGTGACGGTGAGCTGGCGGACGTACGGCAACTGCACATCGAGTGTTGGCAGGGCACCGATATGGTCGCCATAGATGCTGAGGACTACCCGGTCCAGGCTGCCATTGGCATCGTTGTTCTCCCGGCGCCATGCCTGTCGGACGCGTTCGGCCAGGGCTTGGCGTGCGGCGCGACGTTGCTCCAGGTCGTCGGCAGCCAGCCCTCGTGTGTCCTGGACCCAGGCTTGCAATGTGCTGTCGAGCTGGCGGTACTGTTGTTGCAGTTCGTGCATGAGGCGGCTGAAGGCGCCGGGCGCATCGCCGGCCTGCTGGCGCAGGCGGGCTCTCAGGGCGTTCCGGTCGTTGTCCATGTTGGCGGGAAACAGCTGGTCGAACATTTCGTCAGGTGTCTGCAAGCCTTGGCCTCGGCCACTCAATGGGTAGCCGATACGTCGGTCGCCGGGCAATCGTGTCGGGAGGCGGTACATTGGACGTACCGGGGCCAGGCCCAGGTCATGGGCGGCCTGTTCACGATCTTCGAGCACGCATTCGAGCAGTCGCTCGCGCAGCTTGTCGGGTTCATGGATATTCAGGCCGAGCGCGTCGCGTTCACTGTCGGGCAGGGCCTGGAGGATGCTTTGGAAGAGGCTTGCCGGACTGGACAGGGTCTGACCAGACGAGTCCAAGGGCTGATAGCCGTTGTCCAGGCGCAGTATCGTCTTGGTCGAGGTACCTGCTTGGCCCGTCTCGCCCAGCAGTTGGCCCGTCAACCGTCCTGCCCGCAATTGCAGGCGGATTTCTCCGGTCCAGCCGGCCAGGCGCTGCAGCGCGGCCAGGGCCAGGGTGTCTCGGTCGGCCACCGCGCCGTTGGCGCGATAGAAGCCGGCCAAGGCCCGGTTGATTCGGGTGTCGCGCAGGTATAATCGGGCGGTTTCGCCCATCGAAAGCGGCAGGCGGCCGGTGCGTTGCAGTGCTCGCAGGTCGCGCGAGTGCGCCTGGTCGAGAATTTCACGCCGCGCGTGTCGGCTCAGCGTCGGGAAGTCCCGCGCCAGCAGCGCATCCGCCGGGCGACTGGCCGGCGGCGGGATGTCGGCGCCGAAAGCCTCGAGGCTGTCGAGCAACAGGGCGGGTAACGGTAGACGGTCGACGAAGACCTGGCGCAGGGCTGCGTCGTCGTAGCCACTGCTGCGCAGGGCCTGGGCCAGGATGCTCTCGTCCAGGCCCGCTCCGACCGGGCCTAGGCACCTGAGCAATTGGTCGCTTGGCCAGGCCAGGGGGCGTTCATGATCCAGCGCCCAGGGGCCTTCACTGGCACCTCGCAACCGGGGTTGGTGGCGGTGCCTGGGTGCTCGGGACAAGCGCCACTGGCCATCGGGTGCTGACTCGATCGGAAAGCTTTGCGCTTCCCGCATCAGCCATTGACGGTCTTGCCATGTATATAGCCCATTGCGTGGCGTGGCCTGCTCTGGGCGGGCCTTGGCGAAGGGGTCGAGGTCGCCGTGCCAGAGGCGTTGCTCGTCGCCGTGCCCGATTCTGTACCAATCGTGCAGGGCGCCTTGCGGCAGGCTGAAGTGGACTGCGGCTCCCAGTGCAGCCACTTGGGCCAGGTTCTCGAAGACCTCGAACAGGTGCCCGATGGCGGCATCTGCGTCACCCTCATTGGCGGTATGCACCCCTTCGAGGAACTCGTCGACCAATTGTGCGCCGCCGACCACCAGCATGAGCTCGCCAAGCCCCGGCACGAAGAACCCGGCCACATTCAATACTGACAAACCCACGCTTAGCCACTGTTCGAGGTGTTCGAGCTGGGTGGCGGCATCTCGTTGCGCAACCGGCACTGCGATGGCGGCTGCATCGGCCAGCATGCGTTGAACATGAAGGCGAGCGCGCGCCGCGAAACAGTCATCCGGCCAGCGTGTAAGCGCCAAGGCAAGTCGTGCATTCTTGTCCAATGTCGCCTGCCATAGATCGTGCGGGCTTGGGAACATGCGCTTGATCCAGCTGAACGAGTCGCCTTCCTCGATCACCGGTGTGGTGGTCTGCAAAGTGGCGTAGGGATAGTAGGGGTACAGCGTCTTGCGCAACCGAGACACGAGTTCGGGGCGTTGGGTATGGCTTGCGTAACGGTTGAAGAACGCCCGTTCGCTGTCTTTCCAGAGCAGTCGGGTCAGGGCTTTACCAGCGACCTTCAGCGATGCGTATTGACGCAGCGGTTGGCGTGGATGCCCTGGCAGGTAGAGCAGGCAGGGCTCGATGTCGTCCAGTGGTTCGCGGCGGATAAGCAGCGGCCCATTGAGCGGTATGTCGAACAGGTTCAGGTAGCTGCACTCGAGCGGGGCGGGTTTGCCATCCTCATCGAGCAGGAAGGGGGCGCCTGCCAGGGCGGCGTCCGCCAGCGCGCGGCCCTGGGCATCGATGTGGCCCTGCAGTTCGGCGTGGGCCACATCGGCGGCGAACGCTGCACGGTCTTGCTCGCGCAGCAGCTGGCGGAAGTCTGCCGTGGCGACATGGTCCAAGAGGTGATTGCGGTATCGCTGTCCCAAGTCGAGATTACGGACGCCTTTCACGAAGCGGGCGCTATCAAGCTGCATAGGGGTCTGGTCGGTGCTGGAAAAGTACAGCTCGACCTGCGCATCGCTGTCGAAGTTCTGCAGAGCGGCCTCCAGCCAGGAGCGACCGCTTTTTTCGCTGCCGGTGCGTAACCACCCCTGGTCGACGGTGGGCAGCTCCCGGTCGTCGAACCAGTGGTTCATCGCGTCGTCCAGCAGCGGGCGGCAGAACGCCTCGATCGGCTGCACCTGGGCCAGTACCTGTTGGACTTGTCGGGTGGCGCGATGACTGTCGCGGATCAGTTGTTCCAGTTGTTGGCGTTGTGCCGGTGTGGCTGCTTTTAGCCAGCTGGGCATTCGGGTGTGGATGAACGCGAGATGGGAAGTGCTCATGGCTGGACCTCGGGAGGAAGGAACAGCGAGCCTAGTGAGATGGGGGAGTGCGGTTGGGTTAGATAGATACCACAGGGGCTGTTGGAATTGCTTTGCAGCCCTTTTGCGGCACAAGGCCGCTCCTGCAACAGGGCACGTAGGCCCATGCAGGAGCGGCCTTGTCGGCCGGCAAGCGGCCCGGTCGCTTTACTTGTGCAGCGTTTCGGCCGCGTAGAGCGTGTTTTCCAGCAGGCAGGCCCGGGTCATCGGGCCGACGCCGCCTGGCACCGGCGTGATCCAGCCGGCACGGGGCAGGGCGGTTTCGAAGACCACATCGCCTACCAGCTTGCCATCTTCCTGGCGGTTGATGCCGACGTCGATGACGATGGCGCCTTCCTTGACCCATTCACCCTTGACCAGGCCGGGTTTGCCGGCCGCGACCACCACCAGGTCGGCACGGCCCACATGGCCGGCCAGGTCCTGGGTGAAGCGGTGGCAGACGGTGACCGTGCAACCGGCCAACAGCAATTCCATGGCCATCGGGCGGCCAACGATATTGGAGGCGCCGACGATCACTGCGTTCATGCCGTATAGGTCTTGGCCGGTGCTTTCGAGCAGGGTCATGATGCCCTTCGGGGTGCACGGGCGCAGCAACGGGATGCGCTGGGCCAGGCGGCCGATGTTGTAGGGGTGGAAGCCGTCGACGTCTTTGTCCGGGCGAATGCGCTCGAGCAGCAGCGACGCATCCAGGTGCTCCGGTAGGGGCAGCTGCAGGAGAATGCCGTCGACGGCCGGGTCGTCGTTGAGGCGGTCGATCAGGTCGGTCAGGGCTTGCTGCGTGGTCTCGCTGGGCAGGTCATAGGCCTGGGAAATGAAGCCGACCTCTTCGCAGTCCTTGCGCTTGTGCGAGACATAGACTTGGGAGGCGGGGTCGGTACCGACCAGGATCACCGCCAGGCCCGGCGTACGCAGGCCTTGCTGGCGACGCTCCACGACACGTTGAGCGATCTGCTGGCGCAGGTTGGCGGCGATCGCCTTGCCATCGATTAGGTGTGCAGTCATAGACGCGTGATTAACCATCGAGAAGGGAACATAAATGAGGGCGCATTCTCGCACGACACGGCCCAAGGGCAAAGGCGGGTGGTCGGCCAAATCCCCTAACCCCTTAAATAAACTAAATTTTTTTGAAAAAAGTGTTGACGACCTGCCGGCCCGTCTATAACATTCGTCGCACTTGTCGGGCAGAGCCTAGCACTGGTTAGCAAGGTCAGGCAGAATAAGCGGATTTGCTGGCTTGTTCGGTACGGCTGAAAAGTTGATTTGCAATCGTAACAGAAAGCAGATTGAATATGCGCCCGTAGCTCAGCTGGATAGAGCATCCGCCTTCTAAGCGGATGGTCGCAGGTTCGAGTCCTGCCGGGTGCGCCATTAGGCAGCTTTGGCACAGCAAGTAACGTTGTATTGCAATATGGTGGGCGTAGCTCAGTTGGTAGAGCGCTGGATTGTGATTCCAGTTGTCGTGGGTTCGATTCCCATCGTCCACCCCATATTCTCGAAGGCGCCTTGATTGTATAATCTGGCGCCTTTGCTTTAACTGCTCCATGCGGACGTGGTGAAATTGGTAGACACACTGGATTTAGGTTCCAGCGGCGCAAGCTGTAAGAGTTCGAGTCTCTTCGTCCGCACCATACATAGTTTCGCCCATTGCGCGAAACGCCCGGAAAAAGCCGCCTAGAGCGGCTTTTTTTGTGCGCGCGTATCGGCCTTCCTCCTCGCGCTGCCAGCTTCCGTGCAATCCACTGGTGGCGCCCTGGCGAAAGCTGATAGATTTCAGTCGGTTGAAACACCGGCCAAGGGGTCGGCAGAGGAATCGTCATGATTGCAAAAGAAGCCCGCCAGGCCCTGGCGTTGCAACGCTTCGCGCAAGCCAACCCGCAGTTGCTCGAGGACATTCGCGAGCTGGATGAACATGAGCAGGCTCAGCAGATCCAGTGGGCGTTCGAAGATGCGGCCGATGAGCAGGGTATCGAACCCTGGGAGCTGGCCTTGCAACTGATCGCGGAAAACCCCGAAGAGCTGCAGGCCATGCGCCTTGAGGTGCACCGTGAGGTTGCCGAGGCGCTGGGCATGAGCTGGGAGGAGTACTGCCAGTTCAACGAGGTCGCTGGCCGATAAGTGCCTGCTTTTATATAGCTGCATTTGTTTAACAAGTTTTTACAGCCAGCGCGAGGTGCATCCACTGTCGCGCGGTACCGAACCGTAAAGCGCCCCACGGCACGCCGCCTGGGCCTTTCAAGGAAATCGACCGGCGTGGTTTCCCGTCGTCCCGGGTGGGGTGACTTCTGGTGCGTGAGTCACTAGAATGCTTGCCCTTGATTCTGGAGTCGGGCAATCGCCGGCTAACGTCTGTGCAACGAGGAATATCCATGCAAGTTTCTGTTGAAAACACTTCCGCTCTCGAGCGTCGCATGACCATCGCCGTTCCGGCCGAGCGCGTCGAGAACGAAGTCAACAAGCGTCTGCAACAGACTGCCCGTCGCGCCAAGGTTCCAGGCTTCCGTCCTGGCAAAGTGCCGATGAGCGTGATCCGTCAGCGTTACGAAGACGCAGCCCGCCAGGAAGCCTTCGGTGACCTGGTCCAGGCTTCCTTCTACGAAGCCGTGGTCGAGCAGAAGCTGAACCCGGCCGGCGCCCCGGCCGTCGAGCCGAAGTCCTTCGAAAAGGGCAAGGACCTGGAGTTCGTCGCGATCTTCGAAGTCTTCCCGGAATTCACCGTTGGCGGCCTGGAGTCGATCAACGTCGAGCGCCTGAGCGCCGAAGTGGCTGACGCCGACCTGGACAACATGCTGGAAGTGCTGCGCAAGCAGAACGTCCGCTTCGAGGCTGTCGAGCGCGCCGCGCAGAACGACGACCAGGTCAACATCGATTTCGTCGGCAAGATCGACGGTGAAGCCTTCGCCGGCGGTTCGGCCAAGGGCACCCAGCTGGTGCTGGGCTCCGGTCGCATGATCCCGGGCTTCGAAGACGGCCTGGTAGGCGCCAAGGCGGGCGAAGAGCGCGTTGTCAACGTGACCTTCCCCGAGGACTACCAGAACCTCGACCTGGCCGGCAAGGCCGCCGAGTTCACCATCACCGTCAACAGCGTCTCGGCCCCGCAGCTGCCTGAGCTGAACGAAGACTTCTTCGCCCAGTTCGGTATCAAGGAGTCGACCCTGGAAGGCTTCCGCGCCGAAGTTCGCAAGAACATGGAGCGCGAGCTGCGCCAGGCCATCAAGGCCAAGGTCAAGAACCAGGTCATGGACGGTCTGCTGGCCGCTAACCCGGTCGACGTGCCGAAAGCCCTGCTGGAAAACGAAGTCAACCGTCTGCGCGTGCAGGCTGTCCAGCAGTTCGGTGGCAACATCAAGCCTGAGCAGCTGCCGGCCGAACTGTTCGAAGAGCAGGCCAAGCGCCGTGTGGTCCTGGGCCTGATCGTCGCCGAAGTGGTCAAGCAGTTCGAGCTCAAGCCGGACGAAGCCAAGGTCCGCGAAATGATCGAGGAAATGGCTTCGGCCTACCAGGAGCCAGAGCAGGTCATCGCCTGGTACTACAAGAACGACCAGCAGCTGAACGAAGTCCGTTCGGTTGTGCTGGAAGAACAAGTTGTAGATACTGTCCTGCAGAAAGCGACTGTGACCGACAAATCGGTCTCGTACGAAGAAGCTGTCAAGCCAGCACAGGCACCTGCCGCCGCTGAGTGATAGGTCTTCTCTCGTAGGAAACCCCCACAAGCCAGCCTTCGAGCTGGCTTGTGCGTATTCAAGCCATGACTATTTGGGAGTGAGTGCAGGACATGTCCCGCAATTCTTATATTCAGCAGAGCTCCGACATCCAGGCCGCGGGCGGTCTGGTCCCGATGGTTATCGAGCAGTCCGCCCGTGGCGAGCGCGCCTACGACATCTACTCCCGCCTGTTGAAGGAGCGAGTGATTTTCCTGGTTGGTCCCGTCGAGGACTACATGGCCAACCTGGTGGTGGCACAACTGCTGTTCCTTGAAGCGGAAAACCCGGACAAGGATATCCATCTGTACATCAACTCGCCGGGTGGTTCGGTGACTGCGGGCATGTCGATCTACGACACCATGCAGTTCATCAAGCCGGACGTCTCGACCATCTGCATCGGCCAGGCCTGCAGCATGGGCGCCTTCCTGCTCGCGGCCGGCGCCGCTGGCAAGCGCCACTGTCTGCCGAACTCGCGCGTGATGATCCACCAGCCATTGGGCGGTTTCCAGGGCCAGGCGACCGATATCGAGATCCATGCCCAGGAAATCCTCAACATCAAGGCGCGCCTGAACGAGCTCTTGGCCTACCACACCGGCCAGGACCTGGAAACCATCAAGCGCGACACCGAACGCGACAACTTCATGAGCGCTGCACGCGCGGCCGAGTACGGCCTGATCGACTCGGTCTACGACAAGCGGCAACTGGCGTCCTGAACCAAGGTGCCAGAGCGGGTGGGCGCCGAAAGCGCCTACCTGCGGACTTGAAAAAGCCCGCAATTGCCTTCATCTTGTGTTTCATGCCTACCGGATTGGATCGATCGAATGACTGACACCCGTAACGGCGAGGACAGCGGCAAATTGCTCTATTGCTCCTTCTGCGGCAAAAGCCAGCACGAAGTGCGCAAATTGATTGCCGGGCCCTCGGTATTTATCTGCGACGAGTGCGTCGACCTGTGCAACGACATCATCCGTGAGGAGGTGCAGGAAGCCCAGGCCGAAAGCAACGCGCACAAATTGCCATCGCCGAAAGAAATCAGCGGCATCCTGGACCAGTACGTCATTGGCCAGGAGCGCGCGAAGAAGGTGCTGTCCGTAGCGGTGTACAACCACTACAAGCGCCTGAACCAGCGTGACAAGAAGGGCGACGAAGTCGAACTCGGCAAGAGCAACATCCTGCTGATCGGGCCTACCGGCTCGGGCAAGACCCTGCTCGCCGAAACCCTCGCACGCCTGTTGAACGTACCGTTCACCATTGCCGACGCCACCACCCTGACCGAAGCCGGTTACGTGGGTGAGGATGTCGAGAACATCATCCAGAAACTGCTGCAAAAGTGCGACTACGACGTGGAAAAGGCCCAGATGGGCATCGTCTACATCGACGAGATCGACAAGATCTCGCGCAAGTCGGACAACCCCTCCATCACCCGTGACGTTTCGGGCGAAGGCGTGCAGCAGGCGCTGTTGAAGCTGATCGAAGGCACCGTGGCCTCCGTGCCGCCGCAGGGCGGGCGCAAGCATCCGCAACAGGAATTCCTGCAGGTCGATACCCGCAATATCCTGTTCATTTGCGGTGGTGCATTCTCGGGCCTGGAAAAGGTCATCCAGAACCGCTCCACCAAGGGTGGCATCGGTTTTGGCGCCGAAGTGCGCAGCAAGCAGGAAGGCAAGAAAGTCGGCGAGTCCCTGCGTGAGGTCGAACCGGACGACTTGGTCAAGTTCGGCCTGATTCCGGAGTTCGTCGGCCGCCTGCCGGTGCTGGCGACCCTCGACGAGCTGGACGAAGCGGCGCTGATGCAGATCCTCACCGAACCGAAGAACGCCTTGACCAAGCAGTATGCCAAGCTGTTCGAGATGGAAGACGTGGATCTGGAGTTCCGCAGCGACGCGCTCAAGGCCGTTGCACGCAAGGCCCTGGAGCGCAAAACCGGCGCCCGTGGCCTGCGCTCGATCCTCGAGGGCGTGCTGCTCGACACCATGTACGAGATCCCTTCGCAGAAGGATGTCAGCAAGGTGGTGATCGACGAGAGCGTCATCGATGGCACGTCGCAGCCGCTGCTGATCTACGAAAACAGCGAGCCGCAAGCCAAGGCTGCACCTGACGCCTGAGTCGGGCAAGCCAAGCGCGCAAGAAAGGGGCCTACGGGCCCCTTTCTGCTTTTCCGATCTGAACGCTTGTATTTTTACAGACCTGCCCCCACATTAGGTCCAAGCATCATTTCCACCGGTTTCCGGCCATTAAGGGCCGCTGTAGAGGCGAAATCATGAAGACCACCCTCGACTTGCCTCTCTTGCCATTGCGCGATGTCGTTGTCTATCCGCACATGGTCATCCCACTGTTCGTGGGGCGCGAGAAGTCCATCGAAGCCCTCGAGGCCGCGATGACGGGCGAAAAGCAGATCCTGCTGCTGGCCCAGAAGAATCCTGCCGATGACGATCCGGGCGAAGATGCCCTGTATCGCGTCGGTACCATTGCCACCGTCCTGCAATTGCTCAAGCTGCCCGATGGCACCGTCAAGGTGCTGGTCGAGGGCGAGCAGCGCGGTGCGGTAGAGCGTTTTACCGAGACCCAAGGGCACGTCCGTGCCGAAGTGTCCCTGATCGATGAAGCTGAAGCGGCCGAGCGCGAGTCGGAAGTCTTCGTGCGCACGCTGCTGTCGCAGTTCGAACAGTACGTCCAGCTGGGCAAGAAGGTTCCGGCCGAAGTCTTGTCCTCGCTCAACAGCATCGAGGAGCCAGGGCGCCTGGTCGATACCATGGCGGCCCACATGGCGCTCAAGATCGAGCAGAAGCAGGAGATCCTCGAGATCGTCGACCTGCCGGCCCGGGTCGAGCATGTCCTGGCGCTGCTGGATGCCGAGATCGACCTGCTGCAGGTCGAGAAGCGTATCCGTGGTCGGGTCAAGAAGCAGATGGAGCGCAGCCAGCGCGAGTACTACCTGAATGAGCAGATGAAGGCCATTCAGAAGGAGCTCGGCGACGGCGACGAAGGCCATAACGAAGTCGAAGAGCTGAAAAAGCGCATCGAAGCCGCAGGCCTGCCCAAGGATGCCCTGGCCAAGGCCCAGGCCGAGCTGAACAAGCTCAAGCAGATGTCGCCGATGTCTGCCGAGGCAACGGTGGTGCGTTCCTACCTGGACTGGCTCGTGCAGGTGCCGTGGAAGGCCCAGAGCAAGGTACGCCTGGACCTGGCCAAGGCCGAGGAAATCCTCGATGCCGACCACTACGGCCTGGAAGAGGTCAAGGAACGTATCCTGGAATACCTCGCCGTACAGAAGCGCGTGAAGAAGATCCGCGGCCCGGTGCTCTGCCTGGTCGGCCCACCCGGTGTGGGCAAGACATCCCTGGCCGAATCCATCGCTGCCGCGACCAACCGCAAGTTCGTGCGCATGGCCCTTGGCGGTGTGCGTGACGAGGCCGAGATCCGTGGTCACCGCCGCACCTACATCGGCTCGATGCCGGGCCGGCTGATCCAGAAGATGACCAAGGTGGGCGTACGCAACCCGCTGTTCCTGCTCGACGAGATCGACAAGATGGGCAGCGACATGCGTGGCGACCCGGCCTCGGCATTGCTCGAGGTACTCGACCCCGAGCAGAACCACAACTTCAACGACCACTACCTGGAGGTCGACTACGACCTTTCGGACGTGATGTTCCTGTGCACCTCGAACTCGATGAACATCCCACCGGCGCTGCTTGACCGTATGGAGGTCATCCGCCTGCCGGGCTACACCGAGGACGAGAAGATCAACATCGCGGTCAAGTACCTCACTCCCAAGCAAGTGAAGGCCAACGGCCTGAAGAAGGGCGAGCTGGAGATCGACGTCACCGCGATCCGCGACATCATTCGCTACTACACCCGCGAGGCGGGGGTACGTGGCCTGGAGCGCCAGATCGCCAAGGTCTGCCGCAAGGTGGTCAAGGAGCACACCGGCGAGAAGCAGCTCAAGGTCAAGGTGACCGGCGAGCAGCTCGAGCACCTGCTCGGCGTGCGCAAGTTCCGCTATGGCCTGGCCGAGCAGCAGGACCAGATCGGCCAGGTCACCGGCCTCGCCTGGACCCAGGTGGGCGGCGAACTGCTGACCATCGAGGCGGTGGTCATCCCCGGCAAGGGCCAACTGATCAAGACCGGCTCCCTGGGCGACGTCATGGTCGAATCGATCACCGCCGCGCAGACCGTGGTTCGCAGCCGTGCCCGCAGCCTGGGTATCGCCGCCGACTTCCACGAGAAGCATGACGTGCACATCCACATGCCCGAGGGCGCCACGCCCAAGGACGGCCCGAGCGCGGGCATCGGCATGTGCACCGCGCTGGTCTCGGCCCTGACCCAGATCCCGGTGCGCGCCGATGTGGCCATGACCGGCGAGATCACCCTGCGTGGCCAGGTGCTGGCCATCGGTGGCCTCAAGGAAAAACTCCTGGCGGCGCATCGGGGCGGGATCAAGACGGTGATCATTCCCGAGGAGAATGTCCGCGACCTGAAGGAGATTCCGGAAAATATCAAACAGGATCTTCAGATCAAACCGGTCAAATGGATTGACGAAGTCCTGCAAATTGCGCTGCAATACGCCCCGGAGCCCTTGCCAGATGTGGCTCCGGAGATTGTCGCGAAAGATGAAAAGCGCGACGGCGATGCTAAGGAAAGAATCAGCACGCACTAGTACGTATTTCGCTGGGGGGCTTTCCTTGACAGTTTTTTCGGGGCCTTGCTATAAAACGGCACGCCAGTGTCAATAGGCCGCCCAGTGCTCGTTTCATAAGCTTTTCATTACATACTTAGAAACAAACTCAATAGAGATATAAGGGGACTTAGAGTGAACAAGTCGGAACTGATTGACGCTATCGCCGCATCCGCTGACATTCCGAAAGCTGTAGCCGGCCGTGCGCTGGACGCAGTCATCGAATCCGTCACCGGCGCCCTGAAGCAAGGTGACGATGTTGTACTGGTTGGCTTCGGTACCTTCTCGGTCAAGGAGCGCGCCGAGCGCACCGGCCGCAACCCACAAACCGGCAAGGCGATCAAGATCGCTGCCGCCAAGGTCCCAGGTTTCAAGGCTGGCAAGGGCCTGAAAGACGCCGTCAACTAAGTCGTCTCTTTCAGCCGGGCTTGGCCATGCCAGGCCCGACCGCGTGACGGCGGGGCCGCAAACGTTCCCGCTGGCACGCTCGCTTTGAAAAGGCGCATCCCACAGGATGCGCCTTTCTTCTATCAGGACTCTACCCACGCTCCACGGTTGTCGACGCAGTGGTACAACCGTTTCTGGGGGACGCATGCTGCAGAATATCAGGGACAATTCACAAGGTTGGATTGCCAAGACCATCATCGGCCTTATCGTTGTGCTGATGGCGCTGACCGGCTTCGAGGCCATTTTCCAGGCCACCAGCCATAGCCAGGATGCTGCCAAGGTGAACGACGAAACCATCAGCCAGAACGAGCTGAGCCAGGCCGTCGACTTGCAGCGCCGTCAGCTGATGCAACAGCTGGGCAAGGATGTCGACCCAGCGCTGCTGGACGATAAAGTGCTGCGCGAAGCCGCGCTCAAGGGGTTGATCGAGCGCAAGCTGCTGTTGCAGGGCGCCAAGGATGCCAAATTCTCCTTCTCCGAGGCCGCATTGGATCAAATGATCCTGCAGATGCCGGAGTTCCAGGTCGACGGCAAGTTCAACGCCGAACGCTTCGACTCGGTCATTCGCCAGCTGGGCTATGGCCGGATGCAGTTCCGCGAAATGCTGACCGAGGAAATGCTCATCAGCCAGCTGCGCGCGGGCCTGGTCGGTAGCAGCTTCGTCACCGACAAGCAGGTCGAGGCCTTCGCCCGCCTGGAGAAGCAGACCCGAGACTTCGCCTCGCTGACCTTCAAGGCCGACCCAGCCGCGGTCAAGGTGAGCGACGAGGAGGTCAAGGCGCACTACGACCAGCACGCCAAGGAGTTCATGACGCCGGACCAGGTGGTCATCGACTATATCGAGCTGAAGAAGTCGGCGTTCTTCGACCAGGTCGAGGTCAACGAAGACGAACTCAAGGACCTCTACGAGAAGGAAGTCGCCAACCTGGCCGAGCAGCGCCATGCTGCGCACATCCTGATCGAGGTCAACGACAAGGTCTCCGACGACCAGGCCAAGGCCCGCATCGAAGAGATCCAGCAGCGCCTGGCCAAGGGCGAAGACTTCGCCGCCCTGGCCAAGGAGTTCTCCCAGGACCCGGGGTCGGCCAACAACGGTGGTGACCTTGGTTTCGCAGGCCCCGGTGTCTATGACCCGGCCTTCGAGGAGGCCCTGTACAAGCTTAACCAGGACCAGGTATCGGAACCGGTGCGCACCGAGTTCGGCTACCACCTGATCAAGCTGCTGGGCGTCCAGGCGCCGGAAGTGCCGACTTTCGCCAGCCTGAAGGACAAGCTGACCCGCGAGCTGAAGACCCAGCAGGTCGAACAGCGTTTCGTGGAAGTGACCAAGCAGCTCGAGGATGCCGCCTTCGAAGCCTCCGACCTGGCCCAGCCGGCCCAGGACCTGGGCCTGAAGGTACAGACCTCGGCAGCGTTCGGTCGCGAGGGCGGCGAAGGTATCACCGCCAACCGTTCGGTGGTCCAGGCCGCGTTCAGCGAAGAAGTGCTGGAAGAGGGCGCCAACAGCAACGCCATCGAGCTGGATCCGGAAACCGTGGTCGTGCTGCGGGTCAAGGAGCATCGCAAGCCATCGCAGTTGCCGCTGGAGGCCGTGGCCAGCAACATCCACGACCACCTGGCCAAGGAGAAGGCGATCGCCGAGCTCAAGGCCAAGGCCGACAAGCTGATCGCTGGCCTGCGTGATGGCTCGATCGCCGCTGATGCGGCCCACGAGGGCCAGGCGTGGAAAGTCCAGGAAGCGGTTACCCGCGGCCAGGACGGTATCGACCCGGCCGAGCTGCAAGCGGTGTTCCGCCTGGGCAAGCCTGAGTCCAAGGACAAGCCGGTGTACGGCAGCGTGGTCCTGGGCGATGGTAGCCTGGTGGTGCTGCAGCTCAAGGGTGTCAACGAAGGCGCTGCGGCCACTGACGAGGAGAAGGCGTACATCCGTCGCTATCTCGCCTCCCGTGCCGGCGAGCAGGACTTCGCCGCCTACCGCAAGCAGCTGGAAGCCAACGCGGACGTCACTCGCTACTGAGTGCCCACCCCGCAACGAAACAGGCCGCTCATGCGGCCTGTTTCGTTTTTGAGCTTCGCTCGAACCGATAGGCGCGGGCGATTCGTGCGTTGTAGCCTAGGCAGGACACCCAGGCGCCTAGCGCCGCTCGCCTTCATAGTTATCCAGCGTATCCCGCGCAATCTCCCGGCCCAGTGCAATCAGCTCCGGCGCCTTGTAGAACTCGAAGAACCGGCATACCCGCTTGGGCACGTTGATCAACACATCCGGCGGATAGCCTGCGATCTTGTATTGGGCCAGGGACGTCTGCATCACCTCGAAGCTCTGGTTGATCAGGTCGAGCAACGAGGCAGGCCCGACGTTGTCGATGATGAACGAGCCCGTGGCCGACTTGGGCGCGCCCCCGCGCTCCGGCGCAGCGGCAGGTTGCTGGCTTTCCGGGTCGGCCGACTCACCCAGCCAGGGGTCGTGGGATGCCAGGCCTTCGGAGGCGATCTCCTGTTCGATGCGTATCAGTTGTTCGGCCGGCTTGCGGCGGAAGGGCATGCGCGATCCCAGCGAGCTGATCAGGGCATCGAAGCGCATCTTGAACGCTGCCGGGCGCTCGATGACCGGCAACTGGTACTGCTTCTGGTTGGTGGCGTTGAGGTTCACTGCGATGATCAGGTCGCAGTGGCTGGAGACCACCGGGACGATCGGCAATGGGTTGAGAATGCCGCCATCGACCAGCATCCGGTTGCCCTGCATCACCGGCGTGAACAGGCTGGGAATCGCCGCCGAGGCGCGCATGGCCTGGTGCAGGCAGCCTTCCTGGAACCAGATTTCCTGCTGGTTGGTAAGGTCCGCCGCCACGGCCGTGTAGGGAATGGATAATTGCTCGATGTTCACCTCGCCGACGATTTTGCGAATCTGGCCGAACACCTTGTCGCCGCGGATTGCGCCGAGACGAAAGCTCACATCCACCAGGCGCAGCACGTCCAGGTAGTCCAGGCTTTCGATCCAGCCGCGGTATTCGTCCAGCTTGCCGGCTGCGTAGATGCCACCGATCACCGCGCCCATCGAGCAACCGGCGATGCAGGCGATGTCGTAGCCTCGTCGCTCGATCTCCTCGATCACGCCGATGTGCGCGTACCCCCGGGCACCGCCCGATCCCAGTACCAATGCCACGCGTTTGCTCATGATCGTCCCCTCACTGCTGTGCAACCATGGTCCAACAATGCACCCATTGCTGCATATGCTTCAATGTAGACCGCGCTGGGCTACGCTGAGCAGGGCACTTTTCGCTTGCCTGAGCGTCGAACGGCCACTCTATTCGTTTGTTCAATTTCGAGGTATTACCGATGAAAGCATGGATCTGCCTTCCCCTCCTGGCCCTGGCCCTGGCTGGCTGCGCAGGCAAGACGGCTTATCGTGACAGCTGTGCTAACCAGCTCGATGCCGCCTGGAAGGAACTGGACCTTGCCAAGGCCGAAGGCTTCGCCGGCACCGTCAGCTATTCCAAGGCCTTGTCGCTGCTGACCGGCGCCAAGACCCAGCAACAGTTCGAAGCTTTCGAAGGCTGCTCGCGCAAGGCCGAGAAGGCGCGCTTCTACATTCGTGAGTCCCGCGCGGGGCGTTGATTCTGGAGTGACGTATGGCTGCCATGCTCGACCATGTGGTTGCCCAGGTGCTGGCGGTCCAGGTGCGCCTGCTGGCGTGCCGTGAGCGGTTGGCTGCGAATGTCGACAGCGAAGCGCTGCACGATCTGCGTATCAGCCTGAGGCGCCTGCGCAGCCTGCTGCGGCCTTTGCGCGGCCTGCCGGGTGTGGAGCAGCTCGAGGATGCAGCGAAGGCCTTGGGCACCTTGACGACCCCCCTGCGCGATCGTGAGGTGCTGGCGGCGCACCTGATCGGCCGGGGCCATGAACAGGCCGGGCAGCGACGCCTGCAAGGCAGGGCCGAAACCTTCGCCAGCGTGGCCGCCAGCCGCCAGCTCACCCGAGTGCTGGCCATCGTCGACAACTTCCCGTTGTTCCTGCGGGTCAGTGACCGCGAAGGCCTGGTCGATGAGCTGGGCAAACGCATCGACAAGCGCCTGCGCAAGCAGTGGCACAAGCTGGAAAAGGCCCTGGCCGACCCTGCCCACGACCGACATCGCCTGCGCCTGCTGATCAAGCGGGCGCGCTACGGCGACGACGCCTATCCGCAGCTGAGGCATGCCGGCAAGAAGCTGCAGCGGCTGCTCAAGCAGGCCCAGGGCGACCTGGGCGACTGGCACGACCGCGTCCAGTGGTTGTTGCTGGCGCGCGAGCACGCCGACCTTGCGCCCTTCAAGGCGACTTGGACGCGCGAACTGCACGAGGCCGAGGGCAAGGCCGATATCAGGCTGCAGGCCCTGCAGGCGGCCCTGGCGCGTCGTTAGCGCGTATCACCGGTGATGCTTACGGCGGTCGCGCCAGGCACGCCACCAGGCGCCACTGATAACGAAACGCGGAAAGGTAATGAATTGCTCGGTCAGAAGACGCTGCAGGGCATCCTTGCGGTTGGCGAACGGCTCCGGTTGTTCGGCTTCCAGACGATGCCCCTGGCGCTGCAGGCCCAGGCCCGCGACCAGGGCGATCACGCCGACGGCGACCTGGCTCAGGTCCAGGCCGAACAGGCCCGAGAGCACCAGCAGTGCCCCGAGGATGAACAGCGGCACGGCGATCAGGTGCAGCACCAGGTTGGTCGGGTGCCGGTGGTTGTGGTGGTAGCCACGCCATTGCCAGGCGGGCAGGTTGGGCAGGCGTTTGTTCATGGGCATTTCCTCGTCAGTCATGCCCAAAGCTTAGTGCGCCCCCTTGGCAGGGGCCAATCGAAGCGGGTTATCGGCCCTATAGCTTGAGCTGGCCGATGGCCTTGTTCAGCTGTGCGGCCAGGCTCGCCAGTTCGCTGCTGGTGCTGGCCGAGTCGACCGTCTGCTGAACGGTCTGTTCGGTGACATCGCGGATGCTGACCACCGCCCGGTTCATTTCCTCGGCGACCTGGCTCTGCTGTTGCGCGGCCACTGCGATCTGGGTGTTGCTCTCGCGCATCTGCGCCACGGCACTGGTGATCTCTGCCAGCGCTTCGCCGGCCTCCTGCGCCTGCTTGACGCAGTCATCGGCCTTGTACGAACTCTCCTGCATGAAGTCCACCGCATCCCGGGTGCCGGCCTGCAAGGCCGCGACCATGCCGGTGATTTCATCCGTGGAGTTTTGCACGCGCCTGGCCAGGTTGCGCACTTCGTCCGCCACCACGGCGAAGCCACGGCCCAGGTCGCCGGCGCGGGCGGCCTCGATGGCTGCGTTCAAGGCCAGCAGATTGGTCTGCTCGGCGATGCTGTGGATCACCCCGACCACGCCGTTGATGCGCTGGCTGTCCTCGGCCAGTTGGCGGATCATCTCGGCGGTCTGCTGGACCCCGCCGGACAATCCGGCGATCGAGCCCTGTACCCGGCTGACCACGGCCTGGCCGCTGCCGGCCAGGGTGTCGGCGCTCTGGGAGAGGTCGCGGGTGGCGCCGGCGTGCTGGGCGATATGGTGCACAGTGGCAGACATTTCATTGATTGCCGTGGCTGCCTGGTCGGTTTCGCTCTGCTGACCGATCATGCCGTGGCGCACCTCATCCATGCTTGCGGCCAGGCGCGCGGCGCCGGCGTCCAGCTGTGCCGCCGTGTGCGCCACGGTGCTGACGATGCGGTGGTAGGTGGTTTGCATGGCATTGAAGGCGCCTGCCATCTGGCCGACTTCATCGCCGCAGGACAGCGGTACGCGAGCGGCCAGGTCGCCGGTCTTCTCCACGTGGAGCATCACGTCCTTGAGGGTGTTCAGCTGGCTGAGCAAGAAGCGGATGAGCAGCTGCGAGGCACAGAGCATCGCCAGCATCAGGATCAGCACGCATAGGGCATAGCGACTGACGCGCTCGAAGAATACCTGGCGCAGGCTCGGCGCCTGGGCCAATACGGCGACTTGCTGGTCGCCATGGCGCACGACCTGGGCGCCCAGCAGTGGGGTGTCGCCCAGCAGCCAGGCATGGGGCAGTGGAACCCAGCCCTGGGCGTTGGCCAGGGCCTCGCGTGGTTGTTCGGCGATGACCGGGACCTGACCGACTTGCCAGGTTACCAGGTTGGGCTGCCGGGGCAGGGCCTGCGCCGCAGGCCAGGCGCCGATCAGCTCGGCCTGGGCGGCTGCCGTATCGCGGGCGCCCTCGGCGCGCGCTTGCTGTTCCAGGTGCACCGCGTAGAGCACCAGCAGCAAGGTGGTGATGAAGGCCACCGCGTTGACGGCCCAAAACTTGTATCTAAGGGAAATATTGCTAAGCCAGGCACCCATGGACAGGTCTTCTCTGAGTTGAGCGGAAACAACATTGGCAAGGTGCCATCATTGTGCCTGCTCCCCCCAGGGCATGACTTGATATGCGTCAACAAAGGCCGGGCCTTACGCCAGCCGGAAGAACGCCTGCGCCGTGGCGGTGGTATGGGCTGCCGTCTCTTCCGAACGTTCGCCCCGGTGCAGCGCCACCTCGCGCAATACCTCGGGCAGGAAGGCCGGTTCGTTGCGCCCACTCTTGGGCTTTGGCCGCAGGCTGCGCGGCAGCAGGTAGGGCGCGTCGCTTTCAAGCATCAGGCGGCCTCTGGGGATGTTGGCGACCAGCGGGTGCAGGTGGGTGCCGCGGCGCTCATCGCAGATCCAGCCGGTGATGCCGATGTGCAGGTCCAGGTCCAAGTAGGCGAACAAGGCTTCGCGCTCGCCGGTGAAGCAGTGCACCACGGCGGCGGGCAGGTGGTCGCGGTAGTCCTGGAGGATCGCCAACAGCCGCTCGCTGGCATCGCGCTCGTGAAGGAATACCGGCAACTGCAGGTCGGCGGCCAGGGCCAGTTGTGCATGCAAGGCTTTTTCCTGGAGCGGGCGAGGGGAGAAGTCGCGGTTGAAATCCAGGCCGCATTCGCCAACGGCGCACACGCGCGGCTGCGCCAGGAGCTGGCGCAATCGATCCTCGCTGGCGCTGTCCCAGGTGCTGGCATCGTGGGGGTGGACGCCTGCGGTGGTGAACAGGTGGTGACCTTCCGGGTCCAGCTGCAAGGCCAGTTCCAAGGCCTGTTCGCTGACACCCAGGCTGGTGCCGGTGATGACCATCTGCACCACGCCCGCTTGCACGGCGCGTTCGACGACGGCGGCCTGTTGGTCATGGAAGCTGCTGTTGGTCAGGTTGACGCCGATATCGATCAGTTGCATGGTGCTACCTCGTGCCGCGGGTCGGCCAGCATAGCAAAAATCGGGAATTTCCAATAAATCCCAGAACTTCAAGCGGTTGTCGTGGTCTTTTGGCGTCATTTGTCATGGGTTGGATGCGCCATGACGCCGGCCCACCGCCCATGGACAGGTTCTCGCATGCTGCGATCGCTGCTGATTTTCCTGCTGACCCTCGGCCTGACCCTGGCCGGGCCAGCCAATGCCCGTTTGCCTGGCCCGCAGCAACACGTCCCGGCCAGCCAGGTGCGGGACCTAGCGCAGATCCGTAGCAGCAAGGTGCTCAGGGTCCTGGTGAACCAGAGCCGCAACAGCTCGGGCGAGGTCAAGGGCGAGCCGGTGGGCGTCGAGCATCATCGCCTGCGGAGCCTGGAGCACTACCTCAATGCCCGTGCCCGAGATGGCCAGGAAATCCGCCTCAAGTTGATTCCACGGGCCAAGGAGCAGCTGCTCGCTGCCCTGCAGCGGGGCGAGGGCGACCTGGCGGCGCCGGGCGAACTGCTGGACCCTTCGCTGGTGCGCGGCGTCAGCGGCAGCGCCCCGGTACGCGACCAGGTGCAGCTGATGCTGGTAGGGCGCAAGGGTGAGCGCAGTTTCAGCCGCGTCGAGCAGTTGTCCGGGCGTACCGTTGCCCTGACCAGCGCCAGTGCCGCCGGAGCGGTGATCGAACAGCTCAACCAGCAGCTGGCCTTGCGCAAGCGCCCTGCGATCAAGGTGGAGTGGGTGGACCCGAGCCTGGCCGTCGAGGATGTACTGGAAATGGTCCAGGCCGGCATCTACCACCTGACCGTGGTGGAGCGCCCGATCGCCCAGCGTTGGGCGCGGGTGATGCCGCGCTTGCGCCTGGACAGCCGGGTCCACCTGGGCCAACCCCAGGCGATGCGCTGGTATGTCCGGCGTGATGCCAGCATGCTGCTGGCCACCGTGGATCGCTTCCTTCAGGGCTATCGTGCCCCGGCGAACCAGGACGCGGCCTTCGAGCGCATCTACCGGCGCCAGTACCGGGTACACGACCCGTTGGCACGCAAGAGCCGCAAGCGCCTGGAGTCGGTGCGTGCGGTGTTGCAAAAGCATGGTGCTGCGCAGCAGATCGACTGGCTCAACCTGGCGGCGCTGGCCTTCAAGGAATCGACGCTCAACCCGGCGGCGCGGGGCAGCGGTGGCGCCCATGGGCTGATGCAGATCACCCCGGCGGCGGCCCGCCGCGTGGGGGTGAGCAACACGGCGACGGTCGATGGCAATGTCCAGGCTGGGGCACGCTACCTGGCGCTGATCCGCCGCAAGTTCTTCGCCAGCCCCCAGCTCAACGAGCGCGAGCGCATGGCGTTCGTGCTGGCGGCCTACAACCTCGGGCCCGAGCGGGTCCAGGCCATGCGGGCCGAAGCGCGGCGCCGTGGGCTCAACGGCAACCAGTGGTTCTTCCAGACCGAGCGCATCGCCATGGAGCAGGTCGGCATGGGGCCGGTCAATTTCGTCAACAGTGTCAACAAGTACTTCCTGGCGTTCAACCGCCAGCGGCAATCGTTGGAGCGTGTGGCCAAGCGCTGAAACCTTTACAGGTGGCTTGTAAGTTGCCGCTCGAGCCTCTAGCATACCGTCTGCGCCGATTTAAACAGCTACTTGCGGGGCGCGGGAGAAGCCCCCTCCGGGTCATCCGAAATACCGCTAAAGCGCTGGTTCGGTGACGCCTCCCACCGCTGCCCAGCGGGATTCGCGAGGCGCAGAGATATCTCCATGAGTTGTCCACGTACCAGTGTCTGTTTGAGCCCATTGCCTGCCGACCAGGCGTCCCGTACACCGCGCATCCTGCTCGGTGGTCAGCATCAACCCACGCTTCTACGCAACCTCGATGGCCTTTCACGGCGCAAGGGTCAGGCACGCGCGTTCCTCGTCCAGTTCGCCGAAACCTGCGATGGCCTGGCCGAGTTCGCCAATGACCGTTTCGACCTGGCGGTCATCCAGGCGCCTCTGGCCGACGAGGCCGCCGAAGTGATCGGCCAGCTCACCCGCATCGCCCGCCAGGGCTTGATTACCCGCCGTTGAGGCGCGTGTAGCGTCGCGGATTTTTCGTTAAGCTCGGGGCCACGGCAGGCTTGCGCCTGCCGTGGATGCACTGAGGAGAATACGGCTTGAGCACCAACATCATCACCACCGAAGGTCACGAGGCCCTGAAGAAGGAGCTCGACCACCTGTGGCGGGTCTATCGCCCCGAGATCACGCAAAAGGTCACCTGGGCAGCCTCCTTGGGTGATCGCAGCGAGAATGCCGATTACCAGTACAACAAGAAGCTGCTGCGGGAGATCGACCGCAGGGTACGCTACCTGCGCAAGCGTCTGGAAGACGTCAAGGTCGTTGCCTATTCACCGCAGCAGGAAGGCAAGGTGTTCTTCGGCGCGTGGGTTGAGATCGAGAACGACGATGGCGAGGTATTGAAGTTTCGTATCGTCGGCTACGACGAGATCCATGGCCGCAACGACTACATCTCGATCGACTCGCCCATGGCACGGGCGCTGTTGAAGAAGGAGGAAGGGGATGAGGTGGTGGTGAACACGCCTACCGGTGAAGCTACCTGGTATGTCAATCGTATCCATTATGGCCAGTAGCGGCCCCAGGATCCGGAGAGTTTCACATACCGCAAGGCTGTTGCTCCCCGGTCAGTGCTGGCAGCAAGCGCTCTGACCCGCGCTCGCCGCCGAATCGATCAGTCGCGGTACTCGCACAGGTAGGCGGTATCGACTGCCACTTTCAGTTGAAACTTGCTGTCGGCCGGCACGTTGAACTGGCTGCCTGCCTTGAACACTTCCCAGTTGTCGCTGCCTGGCAGCTTGACGGTCAGCGCACCGGAAACCACGTGCATGATCTCGCGTTTGGCGGTGCCGAACTCGTACTCGCCCGGCGCCATGACGCCCACGGTCGCCGGGCCTTCCTCGCCTGCGAAGCCGATCGACTTGACGGTGCCATCGAAGTATTCATTGACCTTGAACATGGAGCGACTCCTGAAAGAGGGATGAAAAAGGGTTGGCCAGTATGCCCAAGCCCCCACACGCCGTCATCTGAATTCACGTGCCCGTGGCCGGCAGACTCAAGGGCAGCAGCCGGGCGGTGTTGCGGGCATCCTCCAGGGCGCGGTGCTGCTGGCCGGTGAACTGCAGCCCGGCCAGTTGCAGGGCGCTGTTTAGCCCCAGCGGGCGTTGCAGGTGGCGGGCCTTGGCGAAGCGTTGCTTGAGGTTGATATGGGGCAGGGTCTGCAGCAGGCTCGTGACCTGGTGCTGTTGCCATTCCTGGCTCAGTTGCTGGCGGTCATAGTCGCCCCAGCTGACCCAGGCCTGCAGACGTTCACGATGGTGGCCCAGCCAGCGTTCGAATTGCGCCCACACGTCAGGAAAGGCCGCCGCGCCATCGACGCTGGCCTGGCTGATGTGGGTCAGGGCGCGGCAGAAGGGCGTCAGTTGCGGCCGTCGCCGGGGGCGCACGAAACGCTGGAAGTGATCGACCTCGCGACCTTCCCGGGTCACCAGGCTCGCACCGATTTCAATGATTTCCATCTCCGTGACTGGCCAGCCCCCGTCGTCGGTGGTGGCCTCCAGGTCAATCACCAGCCAATGGCCCATACCAGGGCTCCCTTCAAGACGCAGCATTTGCGTGGTCGCTAGAGCGTAGCCAATGTCCGCGCCGAGGGCATCCCCTGGCATTTTGGCATAAGCTGTTGTTGTGCCTTGGCGGGAAAACGCCTAGGTTAGTTGGATCCCGTTCGAACCGTGACGAGTGTCCTTCCCTTGATTCGCGTACCCGGCCTCAAGGCCCTGTCCTGTTTGTTGATCTCTGCTGCGTTATCGCAGGCCTCGCTCGCGCAGGCGGGCCAGGTGGTGGAGGTGAGGGTTGGCGGTGCGCATTTCCCCCCTTATACCGTGCGCCCCGAACAAGGCGCCGAAAGCGGCTTGCTGCCGCAGATGCTCAAGGCGCTCAACCAGTTGCAACAGCAGTACCATTTCGTGCTCGTGCCTACGTCCGTGCCGCGCCGCTTCGGCGATTTCCAGCAGGGGCGTACTGACATCGCCATGTTCGAGAACCCCAAGTGGGGCTGGGAGCGCTTTCCCCATCAAAGCGTGGACCTGGGCCTGGAAGATGCCGAGATCTTCGTCGCCCGCCGCCAGACCGGGCGCGACCAGCAGTACTTCGAGAACCTGCAGGGCAAGCGCCTGGCGCTGTTCAACGGCTATCACTATGCATTCGCCAACTTCAATTCCGACCCGTACTACCTGGGTGAAACCTACGATGCGATCCTGACCTACTCCCACGACAGCAACCTGTTGATGGTCGAGCGCGGGCGGGTCGATATCGCCTTGGTCACGCGCTCCTACTTCATCGATTTCTGCGCCCGCCACCCCGACATCGCCGACCAGTTCCTGGCCTCCGAACGAATCGACCAGCGTTATCGCCACTACGCCATCCTGCGTCCCGAATCGCCCATCGACGCCAAGGCATTTGCCGCGCTGATACGACGCCTGCACGATAACGGCCAGATGCTGCGTATCTTCCAGCCGTATCGCGTCAAGCTGGTGCGCCCGCCCAACGACTAAATTCCCTTGTGCAGGTCACGTCTACCGGATTGAACCCTACCGTCCTTTTCGTGAGCCGTGACCATGCCGTTCGATGCCGCTTCGCTGCCTCTTTCCTTGCCCCGCTGGCGCAGCCTCAGTGCCGATGAAGGGGATACCCGCTTGAGCCTTACACTCGAAGGCCGCCCGCTGATCCAGGTGCGCCTGGCCCCTGGCGCTACCCTGGACGTGCACTTGGAGCGACTGTGCCCGGAGCGCCCCGAACAGGCCTTGTGGGCAGCATGCTATTGGCTGCTGTCGCGCGACCCGGCCTGCCAGCGTCTGGCCTGGCACATGCCCCAAGCGGTACCTCAGGCGCTGGCCAGCGGGCTGCTGGTGCGTGGCGAGCGCCCGGGCCTGTACCTGTGCGAGCGCGGGATGTTCTGGCAATTGCCTCAGCCCTGGCTTGGCGATGCTGCGGCCGATCACTACCCCCAGCAGATGATGATCAGCGACGGCAAGCGCCACCCCAGGCGCCCGCCCAAGCCGCGTGGTGAGGTGTACCGGCGTTTCGATGCGCGCCTGGGCGCCTGGGTGTCATTGCGCACCCTGGAGATCGACCACGACCTGGCCCGTTTCAACCGTTGGCAGAACGACCCACGTGTCGCGCAGTTCTGGCAGGAGGCCGGTACCCTTGAGCAGCATCGCGAATACCTGGCGAAACTCGAGGCCGACCCGCACACCCTGACCCTGGTCGGTTGCTTCGATGATGAGCCGTTCGCCTACTTCGAAGCCTACTGGGCCAAGGAAGACCGGATCGCACCGTTCTACCCGGCTGGCGACTACGACCGCGGTATCCACATGCTGGTAGGCGAGCAGGCGCATCGTGGCCCGCACAAGGTGGCCAGCTGGTTGTCGGCGCTGGTGCACTACCTGTTCCTGGACGACCCACGTACCCAGCGGGTAGTCGCCGAGCCACGTGCCGACAACGGCAGGATGATTGGTTACCTGCACGGGCAGTGCTTCCATTGCGAGAAGGAATTCGATTTCCCGCACAAGCGGGCGGCGTTGATGATTCTGGGGCGGGAGCGGTTCTTCGATCGCTGTTCGTTGGCCTGATACGTCAGTCGCTGTGGGAGATCACCCAACCCTTCGGGCTGCGTTGTCGCGCAGAGAACAAGCGGCCAATGCTGCCCCTGTGGGAGCGGCGGTGCGGCGGTCCGACTTGTCCCGCGATAGGGGCGCGCCGCGCCCCCAGGGGGTTCAGCCCTGGCGGCTGTGCTTGCGGCAATGGATCAGCGCATCGCGGATCATGAAGTTCACCAGCGTCGGCGATACGCCCAGCTCCTTGGCGATGTCCTTTTGCGGCACCCCGTGCAGGCGATACATCTCGAAGGCATAGCGGGTGCGCTGGGGCAGCTCGCCCAGGGCCTCGGCGATGTGCTCGAGGGTGGCAAGGTTGATGTGGGTGGCTTCGGGCGAGGCGTTCTGCAGGACGACATTGAGGCCTTCCTCTTCGCTGCCCGAATACTTGAGTTCCATGGCTTGCTTGCGGTAGTGGTCGATCGCCAGGTTGCGCACGATCTGGAACAGGTAGCTCAGCTGGGCCTTGAACGAGGATGTGATCTGCGGTGCGGCGCTGAGCCGGAAGAAGGCGTCCTGCACCACGTCTTCGGCCCGCGAGCGGCAGCCGGTGATGCGTGCGGCGATCTTGACCAGGATGCTGCGGTTGTCGACGAACGCCTGGAGTAGGGGTGAATCGCACTTACTTGTGGATAGTTGTTCCGCCATGGAAATCACCTTGTCTCGAAGGGAGGAGGGAGCACACCGGAGTGGGCGCTTCCTACGACGTGCGACAAGCTATTCTCAGTGATAATTATTGTCAAATGCGAAATAGAATTAATATCCGTGAGGAAATCGCCTAAGCCCCGGAGCGTGAACCGGTTCACTTTCCGCGTTCGCACATCGCGTCCACCGCGGCTTCGGCGCCGCGCGGCTGTCTAATTATTTCCCCTGCCCATCCGTCCCCTGTGTACACCCAGCTGCCGAACGCTGCCCGCCGACCGGCGTGGCACCGCCCCGGCGCGAACCACCCAGACACTGGCAGGAACCCCTCATGACGGACGCCTTCGAACTCCCGCTCTCGCTGGTCCAGGCCCTGGCGCAACGCGCCGCGCAGACCCCGGACCGGATCGCCTTGCGCTTTCTGGCCGACAATCCCGACGAGCAGGCCGTGCTCACCTATCGGGACCTGGACCTGCGCGCCCGCGTCATCGCTGCGGCCTTGCAGGCACGGGCTGGCCTTGGCGATCGGGCGGTGCTGTTGTTCCCCAGTGGCCCGGACTACGTCGCGGCGTTCTTCGGCTGCCTGTATGCCGGTGTCATTGCCGTGCCGGCCTACCCACCGGAGTCTTCGCGCCAGCATCACCAGGAACGCTTGCTGTCGATCATCGACGATGCCGAGCCACGCCTGCTGCTGACGGTGCAGGCGCTGCGCAGCAGCCTGCAGGGCCTGGCCGGTGGGGCTGCGCCAGGCCTGCTGGCGGTGGATGAGTTGGACCTGGCCTTGGCTAGCCAATGGCGCGAGCCGGCATTGACCGGCAAAGACGTCGCGTTCCTGCAGTACACCTCAGGCTCCACCGCGCAGCCCAAGGGCGTGGAGGTCAGCCACGGCAACCTGGTGGCCAACGAACAACTGATTCGCCACGGCTTCGGGATCGACTTGAACCCAGACGATGTCATCGTCAGCTGGTTGCCGCTGTACCACGACATGGGCCTGATCGGTGGGCTGTTGCAACCGATCTTCAGCGGCGTGCCCTGCGTGCTGATGTCGCCGGGCTATTTCCTCGCCCGGCCGTTGCGGTGGCTGCAGGCGATCAGCGAATACGGCGGCACCATCAGCGGTGGCCCGGACTTCGCCTACCGCTTGTGCAGCGAGCGGGTCAGCGAGGCGGCCCTGGCCGGCCTGGACCTGAGCCGCTGGCGCGTGGCGTATTCGGGCTCCGAGCCGATCCGCCAGGACAGCCTGGACACCTTCGCCGACAGGTTCCGCCCCTGCGGTTTCGACCCGGCCAGTTTCTTCGCCAGCTACGGCCTGGCCGAGGCGACCTTGTTCGTCAGTGGCAGCCGGCGTGGCCAGGGGATCGCCGCCCTGGCGCTGGATGCCGAGGCGCTCGCCGCCAACCGCGCCGAGCCGGGGCAGGGCAGCGTGCTGATGAGCTGCGGCTACCCACAGCCCGGGCATGCCGTGCGTATCGTCGACCCGCAACGCCTTCAGGCCTTGGACGACAACCAGGTTGGGGAGATCTGGGCAGCCGGCCCGAGCATCGCTCTGGGCTACTGGCGCAACCCCGAGGCCAGTGACCGGACGTTCGTCGAGCAGGACGGCCAGCGCTGGCTGCGTACCGGTGACCTGGGCTTCCTGCGTGCAGGCGAGGTGTTCGTCACCGGGCGCCTGAAGGACATGTTGATCGTGCGTGGGCAGAACCTCTACCCGCAGGACCTGGAAAAGACCCTGGAGCGTGAAGTCGAAGGTTTGCGCAAAGGGCGCGTGGCGGTGTTCGCGGTGGACGATCAGGGCGAGCAGGGCATCGGCGTGGCGGTGGAGGTCAGCCGCAAAGTGCAGAAGGCGACCAAGCCCCAGGACCTGATCCGTACCCTGCGCCAGGTGGCTGCCGATGCCTGCCGCCAAGCCCCGGCGGTGGTGTTGTTGCTCAACCCCGGTGCCTTGCCCAAGACCTCCAGCGGCAAGCTGCAACGCTCGGCGTGCCGCCTGCGTATGGCCGACGGCAGGCTGGACTGCTACGCGCGTTTCCCCGGCACCGAGGCGCAGGCCGCACCGGCAGCAAGCGGTGACGACCTGCAGCGGCGCATCGCCGCGATCTGGCGCGAGCGGCTCGATGTCGAATCGGTGGAGCCGGACGACCATTTCCTGCTGCTGGGCGGTAACTCCATCGCCGCCACCCAGGTGACGGCGCGCCTGGCCGATGAGCTGGGCATCGACCTGGGCGTGCGCACCCTGTTCGAGGCGCCGACGCTGGCCGCCTACAGCGATGCGGTGGCTGCCGTGCTGGCCAAGGGCGGCCCTGGCAGGCAAGCGATCACTGCCCTGGACCCTGCCCAGGCCCATCCGCAAACCCTGGCACAGAACCGTCTGTGGCTGGTCTGGCAACTGGAGCCGCAGTCCGCCGCCTACAACATCCCCGCCGGCTTGCACCTGCGCGGCGAGCTGGACGAGGCGGCATTGCAGGCCAGCTTCCAGGCATTGGTGGCGCGACACGAATCGTTGCGCACGCGTTTTTGCGAAGTGGATGGCCAGGGCCTGCAGCAGGTCATGCCTGAGGCCGTCTTCGACCTGCAGCGCATCGATCTGCAGGGGCTCGATGTCGAACAGGTGGCGGCCCGTCGCGAGGTCGAGGCCCGCCAACCCTTCGATCTCACCCAGGGGCCGCTGCTGCGGGTCACCCTGGCGCGACTGGGCGATGACGATCATCAATTGTGGGTGACGCTGCACCACATCGTGGCCGATGGCTGGTCGCTGAATATCCTGCTCGGCGAGTTCGCCAGGCTGTATGCCGCCCATTGCCAAGGCCAGCAGGCCGAGCTGGCACCGTTGCCCCTGGGCCATGCCGACTATGGCCAGTGGCAACGCCAATGGCTGGCCGGCGGTGAAGCGGCGCGGCAGTTGGCCTATTGGAAGGCGCGACTGGGCGACGAATCAAAGGTGCTGGACCTGTGCCCCGACCACCCGCGTTCCGCGCAGCGCGAGCCCCGGGCGGCTCGTTTGAGTGTCAAGGTGCCGGCCAGGTTGACGGCAGCCCTGGGCAACCTGGCACAGGAACAGCACGCCAGCCTGTTCATGGTGTTGCTGGCGGCCTGGCAAGGCTTGCTGCACCGCTACACAGGCCAGGGCGATATCCGTGTGGGCGTGCCCAACGCCAACCGCCCGCGCCTGGAAACCCAAGGCATGGTCGGCTTCTTCATCAACACCCAGGTGCTGCGCGCCCAGGTCCATGGCCGCCTGCCATTCGACCAGTTGCTGGCCCAGGTACGCGATGCCACGCTGCAAGCCCAGGCCAACCAGGACCTGCCGTTCGAGCAACTGCTCGAGGCATTGCCCGACGCCCGCGAGCAGGGCTTGTTCCAGGTTATGTTCAACCACCAGCAGCGGAACCTCTCGGCCCTGCGCCGCTTGCCGGGCCTGCTCGCCGAAGAGCTGCCCTGGCATAGCCGCGAAGCGAAGTTCGACCTGCAATTGCACAGCGAGCAGGACCACCAGGGGCGGCTGAGCCTGGCCTTCGACTATGCCGCCGACCTGTTCGAGGCAACCACCATCGAGCGCCTGGCCGGGCAGTTGCTGGCCTTGCTGGAGCAGGTCTGCGCCAATCCGCAGCTGGCCTTGGGCCAGATTTCATTGCTCGACGAGGCCGATCGTGCTCAGTTGCTGGCCTGGGGGCAGGCGCCGGCACCGAAGGCGCACCGCCTGCTGGTGGAGCAGCTCAATGACCAGGCACGCCTGACACCGACCCGCACCGCCCTGGCGTGGGACGGCGGCAGCCTCGACTATGCCACGCTGCACCAGCAGGCCAATCGCCTGGCCCATTACCTGCGCGACAAGGGCGTTGGCCCTGATACCTGCGTGGCCATCGCCCTGGAGCGCTCGCCACAGCTGATGGTCGGCCTGCTGGCCATCCTCAAGGCCGGCGGTGCCTACGTACCGCTGGACACCGATTACCCGGCCGAGCGCCTGGCCTACATGCTGGCCGACAGCAAGGCCGGCCTGCTGCTCAGCCACAGCGACCTGCTCCCGCGCCTGCCTCGGGTGGCTGGGGTCGGCACCCTCGCCCTGGACCAGCTGCACCTGGACAGCTGGCCGAGCCACACCCCAGGCCTGCACCTGGACGGCGACAACCTGGCCTATGTGATCTACACCTCCGGTTCCACCGGCCAACCCAAGGGCGTGGGCACTACCCATGCGGCCCTGGCCGAGCGCCTGCAATGGATGCAGGGCACCTACGCCCTGGATGACAGCGACGTCCTGATGCAAAAGGCGCCGATCAGTTTCGACGTGTCGGTGTGGGAGTGCTTCTGGCCGCTGGCCCAGGGGTGCACGCTGGTGCTGGCCGGCCCCGGAGAGCATCGCGACCCCCGGCGTATCGCCGAGCTGGTGCAGGCCCATGGCGTGACCACGCTGCATTTCGTACCGCCGTTGTTGCAGGTGTTCATCCAGGAGCCACTGGTGCTTGGCTGCACCAGCCTGCGCCGGGTGTTCTCCGGCGGCGAGGCACTCTCGGCCAACCTGCGCGACCGCGTACTACAAGTGCTGCCGCAGGTGCAGTTGCACAACCGCTACGGCCCGACCGAGACCGCGATCAATGTCACCCACTGGCATTGCCGAGCGCAGGATGGTTTGCGCTCACCCATCGGTCGCCCATTGGCCAATGTGCTGTGCCAGGTGTTGGACGCTGAGCTGGAGCTGACCGCCCCCGGCGTGCCAGGTGAGCTGTGCCTGGGCGGAGCGGGCCTGGCCCGCGGTTACCTGGGCCGCCCAGGGCTTACCGCCGAGCGCTTCGTGCCCCGGCCGGACGGTAACGGCGAGCGCCTCTACCGCAGTGGCGACCGTGCCCGCTGGCAGGTGCAGCTCGGCGCCCTGGAGTATCTCGGGCGCCTCGATCAGCAAGTGAAGGTCCGTGGCTTCCGGGTCGAGCCCGAGGAAGTCCAGGCCTGCCTGCTGGCCCACCCAGGGGTCGACCAGGCACTGGTGCTGATCCACCAGGACGATGCCGGCGCACAACTGGTGGGCTACTACAGCGGTGTCGAACAGTCCGAGGCGCTGCTCGCCGCGCTGACGGCGCGCCTGCCGGCCTACATGGTGCCGGCGCAACTGGTGCACCTGGCCCGGATGCCCCTGGGGCCGAGCGGCAAGGTCGATCGCAAGGCATTGCCGGCACCGGTCTGGCAGCAGCGTGCCCATGTCGAGCCGCAGGGCGCCTTGCAACAACAGGTGGCGGCGATCTGGCGTGAGGTGCTGAAGTTGCCGCGGGTAGGCATGCAGGATGACTTCTTCGCCTTGGGCGGTCACTCGCTGCTGGCCACCCAGATCGTTTCGCGCACGCGCCAGGCGCTGGATATCGAGCTGCCGCTCAAGGCCTTGTTCGAGGCCCGCGAGCTGGGCGCGTTCTGCGCCGAGATCGCACGCATCCAGGCGGCCGGCGGGCACAACCGGCAAGGGGCCATCGCCCGGGTCGACCGTCGCCAGGCGGTGCCGCTGTCGTACTCGCAGCAGCGCATGTGGTTCCTCTGGCAGATGGCGCCGGACAGCCCGGCGTATAACGTCGGCGGCATGGCGCGGCTGTGCGGCGTGCTGCATGTGGATGCGTTCGAGCGCGCCTTGCAGGCGTTGATCGTGCGCCATGAAACCCTGCGTACGACCTTCCCCAGTATTGATGGCGTGCCTTGCCAGTGCGTGGCCGAGGACCGCCCGTTGTCAGTGCACTGGCATGATTTCTCGATGCTGGCCGCCGAGGTTCGCCAGCAGCGCCTGCGACAGCTGGCCGACGAGCAGGCACACCAGCCGTTCGACCTGGAGCGCGGCCCGCTGTTGCGCGCCTGCCTGGTCAAGGCCGACGAGCGCGAGCACTACTTCGTGCTGACCCTGCACCACATCGTCACCGAAGGCTGGGCCATGGACATCTTCGCCCGCGAGCTGGGCGAGCTGTACGAAGCGTTCGTCGACGAGCGCGAATCGCCGCTGGCGCCGTTGCCGGTGCAGTACCTGGACTACAGCGTGTGGCAGCGCCAATGGCTGGAAAGCGGGGAAGGGGAACGCCAGCTGGCCTATTGGAAAGCCCGCCTGGGTGACGACCACCCGGTGCTGGCGCTGCCCTCGGACCGACCGCGCCCCGCCGTGCAGAGCCACCGCGGCGCGCTCTACCGCTTCGACCTGGACCCTGCTTTGGTCGCACGCGTGCACGCCTTCAACAGTGCGCGTGGCCTGACCCTGTTCATGACCATGACGGCGACGCTGGCCGCTGTGCTGCACCGCTACAGCGGCCAGCACGACCTGCGCATCGGCGCGCCGGTGGCCAACCGTATCCGCCCGGAAAGCGAAGGCCTGATCGGTGCCTTCCTCAACACCCAGGTGCTGCGCTGTGAGCTGGACGGGCAGATGACCGCCGCCGAATTGCTCGAGCAGGTGCGACGCACGGTGATCGAAGGCCAGTCGCATCAGGACCTGCCTTTCGAGCAACTGGTCGATGCGCTGCAGCCGCCACGCAGCAGCGCCTACAACCCGCTGTTCCAGGTCATGTGCAACGTGCAGCGCTGGGCCTTCCAGCAACGTCGAACGTTGTCGGGCATGACCGTGGATTACCTGGTCAATGATGCCAACGCCACCAAGTTCGACCTCTACCTGGAGGTCACTGACCTGGATGGGCGCCTCGGCTGCTGCCTGACCTACAGCTGCGACCTGTTCGACGAACCGCGCATCGCCCGCATGGCCGAGCACTGGCAACAGGTATTGGTCGGCCTGCTGGACGACCCGAGCCTGCGCCTGTGCGAGCTGCCGATGCTGGGTCGCGCCGAGCAGCAGGTGCTGGTCAGCCAGCTCCAGGGCGAGCAGGCATTCGAGCCCGGCCAGACCCTCCACGGGTTGTTCGCCGCCCAGACCGTGCGCACCCCGCAGGCCCGGGCGCTGACCTTCGCCGGCGAGCACCTGAGCTATGCCGAGCTGGACCAGCAGGCCAATCGCCTGGCCCGTGCCCTGCGCGAGCGCGGTGTCGGCCCGCAGGTGCGCGTAGGCCTTGCACTGGAGCGTTCGCTGGAAATGGTCGTGGGCCTGCTGGCGATCCTCAAGGCTGGGGGGGCCTATGTGCCGCTGGACCCCGAGTACCCGCTCGACCGCCTGCGCTACATGATCGAGGACAGCCGCATCGGCCTGCTGCTCGGCCAGCGTGCGCTGCTCGACGCCCTGGGCGCGTTGCCGCACGGTGTGACGCAATGGTGCCTGGAGGACGATAGCGCATCGTTGGCCGGCTACAGCGATGCGCCGCTGGACAACCTCAACCTGCCGCAACACCAGGCGTACCTGATCTACACCTCCGGCTCCACCGGCAAACCCAAGGGCGTGGTGGTCAGCCATGGCGAGATCGCCATGCACTGCCAGGCGGTGATCGCGGCGTTCGGCATGCGCAGCGACGACTGCGAGCTGCATTTCTATTCGATCAACTTCGATGCCGCCACCGAGCGCCTGCTGGCGCCATTGCTCTGCGGTGCCCGGGTGGTGCTGCGTGGCCAGGGCCAGTGGGGCGCCGAGGACATCTGCCAGTTGGTGCGCGAGCAGCAGGTGAACATCCTGGGCTTCACGCCCAGCTATGGCAGCCAGTTGGCCCAGCACCTGGCCGGGCAGGGCGAGCGCCTGCCGGTGCGCCTGGTGATCACCGGCGGCGAGGCGTTGACCGGCGAGCATCTGCAGCGCATTCGCCAGGCATTCGCGCCCCAGCAGTTCTTCAACGCCTACGGGCCGACCGAGACCGTGGTCATGCCCCTGGCTTGCCTGGCGCCCGAGCAGTTGCCCGTGGACGCCGGCAGCGTACCCATCGGCCGAGTGATCGGTGCGCGCACGGCGTTCATCCTCGATGAGAACCTGGCCGTACTGCCCCAGGGTGGCATCGGTGAGCTGTATGTCGGTGGCGTCGGCTTGGCCCAGGGCTATCATGACCGGCCGGGGCTGTCGGCCGAGCGCTTCATCGCCGACCCGTTCAGCCGTGAGGGCGGGCGTTTGTACCGCACGGGCGACCTGGTGCGCCTGCGCACCGATGGCCTGGTGGAGTATATCGGGCGGGCCGACCAACAGGTGAAGATCCGCGGCTTCCGCATCGAGCTGGGCGAGATCGAGAGCCGCCTGCAGGAACATACCGATGTGGCCGAGGCGGTGGTGCTGGCGCTGGACCTGCCGGGTGGCAAGCAACTGGTGGGGTACCTCGTCTGCCCACAGGCCGACGCCGACCAGGATGCCCAGGCCAGCCTGCGCGAGGCGGTCAAGGCCCATGCCCGGCAGCACCTGCCGGACTACATGGTGCCCACGCACCTGGTGCTGTTGGGCAGCCTGCCGTTGATGGGCAACGGCAAGCTCGACCGCCGCGCCTTGCCCATGCCGGACCTTGCCCTGGCACGTCAGCAGTACCAAGCCCCGGCCAACGCGTTGGAGCAGCAACTGGCGCAGGTCTGGGGCGAGGTGCTCAACCTTGCCCGCGTCGGCGTGCACGACAACTTCTTCGAGCTGGGCGGCGATTCGATCCTGTCGATCCAGGTGGTCAGCCGTGCCCGCCAGCTGGGCCTGCATTTCACCCCTCGGGACCTGTTCCAGCACCAGACCATCCAGGCCCTGGCCGCGGTGGTCAGCCGCAGCGAGCGCGCCAGCCAGGTCGAGCAGGGCCCGCGCCAGGGGCGCAGTGCCTTGACGCCGATCCAGCACTGGTTCTTCGACAGTGACGTCATCCGGCCCCAACATTGGAACCAGGCGGTGTTGCTGGGCATCCGCCAGCCGTTGCAGGCCGAGGCACTGGAGCGCGCCCTGGGGGCCTTGCTGGTACACCACGACAGCCTGCGCCTGCGCTTCACCCAGGCCGATGGCCGGTGGCAGGCCGAGTATGCCCAGCCGGCCACGCATCAGTTGCTGTGGCTCGCCACCGTGGCTGATCTGGACGACTGCCAGGCCCTGTACACCGATGTGCAACGCAGCCTCGACCTGGTCGAGGGGCCGCTGCTGCGTGCGTTGCTGGTCAGCGACGGGCAGGGCGCCCAGCGCCTGTTGCTGGTGATCCATCACCTGGTGGTGGATGGCGTGTCCTGGCGCGTGCTGCTCGAAGACCTGCAGGCGCTCTACCGAGGCCAACCCCTGGCCGCCAAGACCCATACCCTGGGCGACTGGGCCGCACGCCTGGCCAGCTATGCCAGCAGCGACTCGCTGCGTGACGAGCTCGATTGGTGGCAAGGCCAGCTGGACACCGCCCGCCGTGAGTTGCCGTGCGACCACCCGCAGGGCGGCAATCTCTATCGCCATGCACGTACCCTGACCATCAACCTGGACGTGGCGCAGACCCGTCAACTGCTGCAGCAGGCACCTGCGGCGTACCACACCCAGGTCAACGACCTGTTGCTTACCGCCCTGGCACGTACCTTGTGCCGCTGGAGCGGTGACAGCGAGGTGTTGGTGCAACTGGAGGGCCATGGCCGTGACGGGCTGTTCGAGGATATGGACCTGACCCGCAGCGTCGGCTGGTTCACCAATGCCTACCCGCTGTGCCTGAAACCCCAGGCCGGCGACGACGACCCGGCCCTTGCCGGCTCCATCAAGGCCATCAAGGAGCAGTTGCGCCAGGTGCCGCACAAGGGGTTGGGGCATGGCGTGCTGCGCTACCTGGCCGACGATGCCGGGCGAGAGGCCATGGCCGCGTTGCCCCAGGCGCGGGTCACGTTCAACTACCTGGGCCAGTTCGACCAGCAATTCGACGACGCGGCGCTGTTCCAGCCGTTGGATGCGCCAGCAGGCCAGGCCCACGATCTGGATGCGCCATTGCCCAACTGGCTCGGCATCGATGGTCAGGTGTATGGCGGTGCGCTGCAATTGCGCTGGACCTTCAGCGCCGAACGCTACGAAGCGGCGACCATCGCCGCGCTGGCCGAGGCCTATCGTCAGGAATTGCTGGCCCTGGTCAGCCACTGCCTGGCCGATGGCAACGGCAGCTTCACGCCGTCGGATTTCCCGCTGGCGCAACTGACCCAGGCCCAGATCGATGCCTTGCCGGTACCGGCGGCCCGGATCGAAGACGTCTACCCGCTGACGCCGATGCAGGAAGGCCTGCTACTGCATACGCTGCTGGAACCGGGCACCGGCATCTACTACATGCAGGACCGCTACCGCATCGACAGCGCCCTGGACCCCGAGCGCTTCGCCCAGGCCTGGCAGGCCGTGGTGGCGCGCCACGAGGCCCTGCGCGCGTCGTTCAGCTGGAATGCGGGCGAATCGATGCTGCAGATCATCCACAAGCCGGGCCATACGCCGGTCGACTACCAGGACTGGCGCGGCCTGGATGCGCCGGCACAGGAGGCGCGCCTGCAGGCCTTGCACAAGCAGGAGCGCGAGGCCGGCTTCGACCTGCTGCGTGAGGCGCCTTTCCACCTGCGCCTGGTGCGGGTCGCCGATGCGCGCTACTGGTTCATGATGAGCAACCACCACATCCTCATCGATGCCTGGTGCCGCTCGTTGCTGATGAACGATTTCTTCGAGATCTACCAGGCCCTGGGCGAAGGCCGCCAGGCCCAGTTGCCGGTGCCGCCGCGCTACCGCGACTACATCGGCTGGCTGCAGCGCCAGGACCCGGACGAGGCGCGCCAGTGGTGGCAGCGCAACCTGGCCGGCTTCGAGCGTGCCACGGCCCTCCCCAGCGACCGGCCGCTGCGCCATGACCACGCCGGTGACGGCATGGTCGTCGGTGACTGCCATACCCGCCTGGACGTCCGCGATGGGGTGCGGCTGCGCGAGCTGGCCCAGGCCCATCAACTGACCGTCAACACCTTCGCCCAGGCGGCCTGGGCCCTGGTGCTGGCCAGCTACAGCGGCGAGCGCGACGTGGTCTTCGGCGTCACCGTGGCCGGGCGCCCGGTGAGCCTGCCACAGATGCAGCGCACGGTCGGGCTGTTCATCAACAGCGTCGCTTTGCGTGTGCGACTGCCCGAACCGGGCCAACGGCAAAGCGTGCGCCAGTGGCTGCAAGGCCTGCTGGCGTGCAACATGGAGCTGCGTGAGCATGAATACCTGCCGCTGGTGGCGATCCAGGACTGCAGCGAGCTGCCCAAGGGCCAGCCACTGTTCGACAGCCTGTTCGTGTTCGAGAACGCACCGGTGGAAACGGCGGTGCTGGACCATGCCCAGCACCTCAATGCCAGCTCCGATTCGGGTCGCACCCACACCAACTTCCCGTTGACCGCGGTGTGCTACCCCGCCGACGATCTGGGCCTGCACCTGTCGTTCGACCAACGCTATTTCGATTTCCCGACCGTCGAGCGCCTGCTGGCCGACTTCAAGCGCCTGCTGCTGGCACTGGTGGACGGGTTCGACGGCGAGATGGCCGAGCTGGCGCTGCTAGGCCAGCAGCAACAGCGCTTCCTGCTGGAGGACTGCAACCGTACCGAGCAGGCCTACCCGTTGGCGCAGAGCTACGTGGCGCTGTTCGAGGCACAGGTCGCGGCGCACCCGCAGCGCACGGTCGCCCGCTGCCTGGATGCCAGCTACGACTATGCCGGGCTGAACCTTGCCGCCAACCGCCTGGGCCATGCCCTGGTGGCCGCCGGCGTGGGCATCGACCAGCCGGTGGCGCTGCTGGCCGAGCGGGGCCTGGCGCTGCTGGGCATGATCATCGGCAGCTTCAAGGCAGGCGCCGGCTACCTGCCGCTGGACCCAGGCCTGCCCTCGGCGCGCCTGCAACGCATCGTCGAGCTCAGCCGCACGCCGGTACTGGTGTGCTCGGCGGCCTGTGCCGAGCAGGCCCGGCAACTGCTGGACGAGGTCGGCGGTGCGGTACGCCCGAAGCTGCTGGTCTGGGAGCAGGTGCAAGCCAGCCAGGTCGCCAGCCACAACCCGGGCATCCACAGTGCGCCGGACAACCTGGCCTACGTGATCTATACCTCCGGCTCCACCGGCCTGCCCAAAGGCGTGATGGTCGAACAGCGCGGCATGCTCAACAACCAGCTGAGCAAGGTGCCGTACCTCACGCTCGATGCGCGGGACGTGATCGCCCAGACCGCCTCCCAGAGCTTCGACATCTCGGTCTGGCAGTTCCTCGCCGCGCCGCTGTTCGGTGCCCGGGTGGAGATCGTGCCCAACAGCATCGCCCAGGACCCGCAAGGGCTGCTGACACACGTGCAGGCCACCGGCATCACGGTGCTGGAGAGCGTGCCGTCGCTGATCCAGGGCATGTTGGCCGACGAACAGCGAGACCTGGGCGACCTGCGCTGGATGCTACCGACCGGCGAAGCCATGCCGCCCGAGCTGGCGGCCCAGTGGCTGCAGCGCTATCCGGGCATCGGCCTGGTCAATGCCTACGGCCCGGCGGAATGCTCGGATGATGTGGCGTTTTTCCAGGTCGATGCGGCGTCCACCCAGGGCAGCTACCTGCCGATCGGCATGCCGACCGACAACAACCGCCTGTACCTGCTCGACGAGGCGCAGAGGCTGGTGCCGGTGGGGGCAGTGGGTGAGCTGTGCGTCGCCGGGACAGGTGTCGGTCGCGGGTATGTGGGCGACCCGGTGCGCACCGCGCTGGCGTTCGTGCCGCATCCCTACGGCGAGCCAGGCGAGCGGCTGTATCGCACCGGTGACCTGGCCAGGCGCCGCGCCGATGGTGTGCTCGAATACGTGGGCCGTATCGACCACCAGGTGAAGATCCGCGGTTATCGGATCGAGCTGGGCGAGATCGAGGCGCGCCTGCATGAGCAGGTTGAGGTCCGCGATGCGGCGGTAGGCGTGCAGGAGGGCATCAACGGCAAACACCTGGTGGGTTATTTGGTGGCGCACCCGCATGTCTCGGCCGACGCCGCGCTGCTGGAACAGCTCAAGCGACGCCTGTGCGCGGAGCTTCCAGAGTACATGGTGCCGCTGCATTGGGCCTGGCTCGACAGCCTGCCGCACAACGCCAACGGCAAGCTCGACCGCAAGGCCCTGCCAGCCATCGACATCGGCAGCCCGCACAGCCAGGCCTACCTGGCGCCGCGAGACGCGCTGGAGCAAACCCTGGCCGGGATCTGGGCCGACGTGCTCAAGGCCGAACGGGTTGGGGTGCGCGACAACTTCTTCGAGTTGGGCGGGCATTCATTGCTGGCCACCCAGATTGCGTCGCGGGTGCAGAAGCAGTTGCAGTTGAACGTGCCGCTGCGGGCGATGTTCGAGTGCAGTACGGTGGAAGCATTGGCCGACTACGTGCGTGGGCTGGAGGCGCGCGTGCTGGACGATGACAAGGTTGACCGGCTCAGTGACCTGATGGCGGAGCTGGAGGAGTTGTAAGCGCCTTGTCCACCCTTGTAGGAGCGGGCTTGTCCCGCGATTGGGCGGCCCTGCCATTGCGGCTGCATGGCAAGGGCTTTGCCCTTGATCGCGGGACAAGCCCGCACAAGGGGCAGCGTTGAAGCGGATGGTCAGCGCTTGCCCAGGATCTGCCCCAGCATCTCCGGCCGTGGCGCCCCTTGCTGGCTCTGCAGGCGGCCTTGCTCATCCTGGTAGAAGATCGCCGGCGTTGCCGCCAGGCCCATCTCTTCCATCAGCGCCAGGTTGCCCTCCAACTGCTTGCGCACCGCCTCGGGGATGTTCTCCAGCGGCTTGAGGGTGCTGGCCTTGCCGGCCTTCTCATGTTGCTGCAGCGCCTTGGCCGGGTCCTTGGCGGCCAGCAGCGCCGCCGACTTGCCAGGGCTGTCTTCGCGGATGATGCCGACCATGATGTGGCGCAGCTGCACCTTGCCCGACTCGACCCAAGGCCGCGCCTGCTGCCAGAACATGTTGCAGTACGGGCAGTTGGGGTCGCTGAACAGGTACACCGTGCGGGGCGCGTCGGCCTTGCCATCGGCGATCCAGGCGGTTTTTTCCATCTTTGCCCAGATGGCCTTGCTCATTGGGGCGTATACCAGTTTTTCCAGCGGTTCGGCGCTCAGGTCCTTGCCCTGTTCGTCGAACAGGCTGCCGACCAGCACATGCTTGCCGTCGGGAGTCAGGTACAGGGCGATGCCGTTGTTCTGGTAGGCGGCGGCATAGCCCTTGAGGCCATTGGGCGCATCGAAGCTGCCCTTGATCTCGGCGCCCTTGGCTTGCAGTTGCTGGATCGCCTTGGGCAGTGCCTCGGCGTGCAACGCGGGGGCAGTGAGCAGGCCAAGGGCCAGGGGCAGGAGGGCATTCAATCGCATGTCAGTTTCCTTGTGCGGCGGGGGCAGGCGCGGCGGCCTGCTCGAAAGGTTCCAGGGCGCGGTGCAGGCTGGCGCGAGACAGCTCGCCCAGGTGGCTGCCGATCAGGCGCCCGTCGGCGGTGTAGAACAGGGTGGTGGGCAAGGCCATGGAGCCGACCCGTTCGGCCAGCTGGCCGGTGCCGTCGAACAGCACGTGGGTCAGGCTCAGGCCGGTGGTGGCGAGGAAGGTGCTGACGTTTTCCGGCGTTTCGCCCTGGTTCACGAACAGGAAGGTCACGTGCGGGTAGTCATCCTGCGCTTGTTGCAGCACCGGCATCTCGCGGCGGCAGGGCGGGCACCAGGTGGCCCAGATGTTGATCACCAGCGGCGTACCACGGTAGGCGTGCAAGGCCACGGATTGCCCGGCGGCATTGCGCAGGCTCAGCGCCGGCAGCTCGGTGCCCTTGCTGTACAGGTGGCTGCCGAGGCTGGCCAGCCCCCAGAACAGGGCACCGCTGAACAATGCCCAGCCCAGCGGGCGGCGCAACCCAGGGTGGCGCCGGTACTGCCACAAGGCACCGGCAACGATGCCGGCCAGGCCGGCCCAGGGCAGGAAGCCGCCGTCGCGGATATCGATGATCTGCAGCGGCTCCTCGCGGAACATCGGCCAGTAGGCCATCACAAAACCGAGGCGGGCGCACACCAGCCCCAACAGGAACAGGTTGAACAACGCCGACTCGGGGTTTTCTCCACCGCGCCGGGCCACCCACCAGCCGACCACGCTGGCCACACACAGAGCCGCGAGCAACAGCAGGTGGTTGAGGGCCATGGTCAACGGCCCCAGGGTCACGCTCAGCATCAGCCTTGGCTCCTGGTCTTGGCCCAGTGTCGTTGGAACGCGTCGGCGTCCACCTCGCCGGTGATGCGCCGGGCACGGCGCTCGTCGCCTTCCGGGCCGATCCAGATCAGGCTGGGCGGGCCTGGCACCTGGTAGCGTTGCAGCAGTTCGCGGCTGGCGGGTGTATCGGCGGTGACGTCCAGGCGTACCAGGTGTACTCCGGCAAGGCCGGCCAGGACATCAGGGCGGGCGAACACCTGTTTTTCCATCACCTTGCACGACACGCACCAGTCGGCATAGTAGTCCAGCATCACCCATTGGCCACGTGCCTTGGCGGCGTCCAGCTCACGTTGCAGCGCCTGGGGCTGGCTGACGGTGACGAAGGCATCCTCGGCCTTGGTCGCTGCGCTTGGCAGGCTGCCCCCGGCGAAGGGGTGCAAGGGTTGCCAGAGGTCATCGCCACCGGCCGCCGCACCGACCAGCAGCAGGCCACCCCAGAGCGCGCCGAGCAGCGGCACCGCACGCAAGGCCGGCAGGGGCTGAAGGGCCGGCCAGGCCGCCCAGGCCAGGGCGATCAGCCAGGCGCCGCTCAGGGCCAGCAACAATGGGGCTGGCAACAGGCTGCGCAGGGTGTACAGGGCCATGGCCAGGAAGACGAAGCCGAACAGCCCCTTGACCCGATTCATCCAGGCGCCCGGGCGCGGCAGGTAGCGGTTGCCGACGGTGACCAGCAACAGCAACGGCGCGCCCATGCCCAGGCCCAGGCTGAACAGCACCAGCGCACCTTGCAACACGTCGCCGCTCTGGGCGATGTACAGCAGCGCCCCGGCCAACGGTGCCGTCATGCAGGGCCCCATGAGCAGGCCGGACAGCGCCCCGAGCAAGGCCGCGCCATACACATTGCCACCACGGGTGCCCTGGCCGGCCCGGTCGAGGCGGTCGCGCAGGGCGGCGGGCAGCTGCAACTCGAAGGCACCGAACATCGGCAGAGCAAGGATGACGAACAAGCCCGCCAGGCTGCCCAGCAACCAGGGTTGCTGCAGCCAGGCCTGCAAGCTGGCGCCGAGCAGGGCGGCGACCACGCCGAGGGCGGCGTACACCAGGGCCATGCTCAGCACATAGACCCCGGCCAGCAGCCAGCCACGGCGGGCGCTGGCACCATTGCCCAGCACCAGCCCGGCGAGAATCGGCAGCATCGGCAAGGAGCAGGGCGTGAAGGCCAGCAGCAGGCCCAGCCCGAAGAAGGCTGCCAGGCTCCAGGCCAGGCTGGCCTGCTGCAGGCCGCTGGCCAGGGCCTGGTCGCTGGCCTGGTCGGCGACGGGGGCGGCCCGACCGCCGAGGTCGATGGCAGTGGTCTGCGGCGGGTAGCACAGGCCAGCGTCGGCGCAGCCCTGCCAGCCCAGGCGCAACTGGCCTTGGGCGCCTGCGGGTATCAGCAGCTCGAGCTGGTGGCGATAGACCGCACTGTCGCCGAAGAACTCGTCGTGGTGGTTCTCGGCGGCAGGCAAGGCGGGATGCTGTCCAGGTGCAAGGCCATCGAACTTCAGGCGCTTCTGGTAGAGGTAGTAGCCGTCCTTGATCTGGAAATGCAGGCGCATCTGGCCATCGGGCAGGCGGTCATGGGAGAGGACGAAGGCCTCGTTGACCGGCAGGAAGTCGGGCTTGGTCTCGAAGGGGTTGGCCTGCAGAGGCCCCGCAAGAAGGAATGTCAGGAAGAGCAGGAGGACGCGCATGTCTTCGCCTTGGCAATGCATGGAATGGCGACATGCTGGCCTGGGACGATTAACCCAAGGTTAACCCTGAGGTGGCGGGGCAGATTGGCCGAGCACAAACAGAGGATAGCCTGCAATCCTGCAGGCGCGGGCTAGCCCCAAGCTAGTGCGCTTGCTCGTCGCCGAGTTCATAGGGCTCGAGCTCGCTTAGTTGGGAAAGCAGCACCAGATGTTCTACGGCCTTCAGCTTTTCAAGGTGCTCGAGGCGGCCTGACCCGCCCAGCATCAAGGCAGGAACGAACCCATACATTTCGTCTGCCTTCAAGGTGCCGAGCCGTTCCCTGGCAGGCTCGAACAGGTCGTCGAAATAGATGCATTCGGACATTAGCCAAACGAGCAAGCCGTGGATCCTGTTGTCTCGCTCCTCATCGCCTGAGCTGTGAGCGCCATCGAGGTAACGGGAATGGTAGGCTGCGATGGTCAACACCGAGCCGGTTTTCTCACCCCATAGGTACAAGTCGCCAAATGCGCTACGGGCGATGAGGTGATAGGTATCGCGAGCTTCGAAGTGCGTGCCTGCCAGCCAATAGGCCACGACATCCTGGTATTCCTGGGGGTTTACCAGCCAGAACAGGCCGCCGCCGTAGCCGCACCAGCCGTGGTCTCGCCAGTACCCAAGAAGACGATCGGGGAGTTTGCCCTGGTAATGATCGAGCGCGGAGGGCGGTACAGGTTGGTGGCCGACAGGATCGCCGAAGGTTTCGAGGAAGAGGGTGAAGATTACATCCATTCGTTTAAGTCCTTTGTGGTGTATTTAGAAATCGGAGAAGCTGTAGGGCTCGAGTACAGAGAGCTGTGAAAGCATAATTAAGTGCTCGATGGTCTTTACTTTCTCTATTCGCTCTAGTTTTGCATCCCCACCAAAGGCGAGCGCGGGGACGAATCCATACATTTCATTGTGGTTGAGTGTGCCAAGTTTCTTTTTGGCTGCTTCAAATAGGCCTTCGAAGTCGTTGCTCTCCTTTTTTGCCTGTAAAAAGAATGACTGAACATGTCTGTCAATATTGGAAAATCGGCGATTGTTGCCGCAGTAATGTGAGAGGTGGCTGGCAATGCTGAGTGAGAAGCCAGTCTTCTCTCCAGGCGGTTGCAGGAGCTGAGTGCAACACGGTTATTGAATTGAAGCCGGAGCATCATGCCGCATTGCCATGGCATTTTGCATGACCTCTCCCATCACCTCGATGGGGCATTTG
>NZ_JBLUPW010000037.1:0-48735 GCF_048068175.1 Pseudomonas sp. NY15356
CACAAGGCCGCTCCTACAGGGATCGCATAACCTCTGTAGGAGCGGCCTTGTGCCGCGAAGGGGCGCGCAGCGGCCCTGGCGTAGGAATGCCTAGCGCAGCACCCCTTCCTCCACCAACAGCTTGAGGATCGCCTCGGCGCCCTCTTGCGGCGAAACGTCCTTGAGCACCTTGCCGCCCCCGCCGCTGGCCTTGGCTGTGGCGGCTTTCATGCGGTCGGCACCGCTCTTGGCCTTGATCACCTTCAACCGCTTGGGCCGCGGGCGGGCCGGTTGCAGCTCGGACTCGGCCAGCAGTTCATCCTCGACGATCGCCACGTTGCGCGCCGCCAGCACACCCCGGCGCGCCGGGCCGAACGCACTCTGGCGCGGCTTGGGTGCAGCGTTATCCACAGTGGCCAGCAGTGGCAGGCGCACCTTCAACCGGCGACGCTGGCCCCGAGGCAATGCCTGCAGGACCTGCGCGGTGCCATTGTCGATGGACTCCACCTCCGCCAACCCGACCACCAGCGGCCAACCCAGGCGCTCGGCCAGCAGGAACGGCAGCATGCCCGAGCCTTCGCCGGTTTCCGCCTGGCTGCCGGTCAACACCAATTGTGCACCGGCATCGCGCAGGTAGTCGCCCAGCACGCCCAGGACATCGGCGCCGGCAGGCTGCTCCAGCACATCGAGATGGTCCAGCCCCATACCCAGGTAGGCACGCAGGGCCTCTTCACGCGGGTCGCCCGCATGCACGACCTGCAAGTTATCCCCAGCCAGCTGCAAACCCAGCTCCACGGCGCGGGCGTCCTGCTCGGCACGACGGGCGCGGCCAGAGCTTGGGTGGGCGCCGATGGAGACCAGGCTGATGACTTTCGTACTCATGCTCGTGCCCTTATGCCGCGTCGCGCTGACCGGCGCTGCGGTAGTTGTCCACAGCCTCGATCAACGCCTGGAGAATTGCCGAACTGTCGCCAATCACCGACAGGTCGGCCCGCTTGATCATGTCGCAGCCTGGGTCCATGTTCACCGCCACCACCTTGTCGCAGGCGCCGATGCCCTGCAGGTGCTGGATCGCTCCGGAGATGCCCACGGCCACGTAGACGCGTGCCGTGACCCAGGTACCAGTAGCACCGACCTGACGGTTACGCGGCATGAAGCCATCGTCCACTGCCACCCGCGAGGCGCCTTCGGTCGCACCGAGGGCGGCGGCCGCCTTGTGGAATAGGTCCCAGTCCTTGACGCCGTTGCCGCCGGAAACGATGAACTCCGACTCTGCCATGGCGATGGCGGCCGGGTCCACGGCCACCGAGCCAAGGTCTTCGATACGCGACAGGCTGCGTGCCACGCTTGTGGACAACTCCACCGGCAATGCTTCGTGACGGGTTTCGCTGACCGGGTCCGAGCACTCGGCCGCGGCCAGGATCAGGCGCGGCAGGGTACGCTGCAGGTCCTGTTGGCCGGCACCGGCACGACCGATGCACTGACCGTCCTTGACCTGCCAGACACGCGTCGCCGGGCGTTCGCCCAGTGCGGCGCCCAGGCGACGGCCCAGTTCGCCGCCACCGGTGCGGCTGTCGGGCAGCAGCCAATGGCGCGGTGCGAACTGGTTATCCACAGCACGCAGGCCCTGCACCAACTGCTCCGGTGCATAACCTTCGTATGCCTCGCCTTCGATCACCAACAGGCGGTCGACACCGGCGGTGGCGAAATTGCTTTCCTTGTGTTCGCCGAACACGATCGCCAATACAGCACCGTCCGTGCCGGCCAGGCTGTGGGCCAGGCCCAGCAGGTCGCGGTCGTGGCTGCCGAGGCGGCCACCGACCATGTCCGGGACCACGGCGATGTAGAACGCCGGGTCCGCGACCTGGTGCAGCGGCAACTGCACTTCGGCCGCAGCGGTGCGCCGTGCGCCACCTGTGGTGCCTTGCTGGGCACCACTGCGGTCGATGCGCTTGAGGCCATTGGGGCCAATGAAGCCCGCGGCGATCGCATGGGGGTTCTTGCGGATGATGCCGTTGGGGCCCATCCAGCTGGTCTGCTGCGTCTGCATCGCTGCGTGCAGCGGATGCAGACGGTTACGGGCGATCCACTCGGCGCGTGGGTCGCGGCGGATGATGTCGCTCATCAGTGCACCTCCGCAGTTTCACGTTTGGCCGCTTGCGACTTTCCCGCCGCAGGCGCTTCGTCTTCGATCAGCACGTCCGCCACGAGCTCGGCGATATCCTTGATCAGCGGACGTGGCTCGACCACACCTTCGAGCATCGCGGTGCACTGTGGGCAACCCACGGCCACCACCTCGGCTTCGGTCTGGCGGATATCGTCCATGCGCATGTCCGGAATACGCTGCTTGCCCGGGATATCGGTGATCGGCGCACCGCCTCCACCGCCGCAGCAGCGGGAACGGAAGCCCGAACGCTCCATCTCGCGCACTTCGATACCCAATGCCTTGAGCACGTCGCGCGGTGCTTCGTATTCGCCGTTGTAGCGGCCCAGGTAGCACGGGTCGTGGTAGGTGACGCTGCCACCTTTGTGCTGGCCCAGGTTGAGCTTGTTGGCCGCGATCAGTTCGGCGATGTAGGTGCTGTGGTGCTGCACCTGGTACTCGCCGCCCAGGGCGCCGTATTCGTTCTTCAGCACATGGAAGCTGTGCGGGTCGCAGGTAACGATGCGCTGGAAGCGGTACTTGTTCAGCGTCTGGATGTTGCGCTTGGCCAGCTGCTGGAAGGTCGCTTCGTCGCCCAGGCGGCGCGCCACGTCGCCGCTGTCGCGCTCTTCCAGGCCGAGCACGGCGAAGTCGACGCCCGAGGCCTTGAGCACTTTGACGAACGAACGCAGGGTACGCTGGTTGCGCATGTCGAAGGCGCCATCACCCACCCAGAACAGCACCTCGGTGCTCTTCACGTCGGACAACAGCTTGAGGTTGAGGTCGGCCGCCCAGTTCATCCGGCCACCGGGGTTGAAACCGCCGGGGTTGTCGGTGGCGATCAGGTTGTCCAGCACCTCGGCGCCCTTGTTCGGGGTCGCGCCCTTTTCCAAGGTGAGGTGGCGGCGCATGTCGACGATGGCGTCGACGTGCTCGATCATCATCGGGCACTCTTCCACGCACGCGCGGCAGGTGGTGCACGACCACAGGGTCTCGGCATCGACCAGGCCGTTGACGATCGGCTGGTGCGGGTGGCCGCCGTGTTCGCCGATCGGCTTGCCCGGGTAGGGGCTGCCGGCGAATTTGGCGTCGGTGCCGCCAGCCAGGCCAATGACCATGTCCTGGATGAGCTTCTTCGGGTTCAGCGGCTGGCCAGCGGCGAAGGCCGGGCACATGGCTTCGCACTTACCGCACTGTACGCAGGCATCGAAGCCCAGCAGCTGGTTCCAGGTGAAGTCCACCGGCTTTTCCACGCCCAGGGGCGCGTTCGGGTCTTCCAGGTCCAGCGGCTTGAGGCCAGTGGAGCGGCCACCACCGAAACGTTCGGCACGGCGGTGCCAAGCCAGGTGCAGGGCACCGGCGAAGGCGTGCTTCATCGGACCGCCCCAGGTCATGCCGAAGAACAGCTCCGACACGCCCCACAGCACACCGACGCCCAGCACGGCCACCAGCAGCCAGCCACCGGTACCTTCAGGCAAGATGCCGGCGACCGGCAGGGTCGCGATGAAGAAGCTCGCGGCGAACACCAGCAAGCTCTTGGGCAGGCGCATCCACGGGCCCTTGGACAGGCGCGCGGGCGGGTTCAGGCGACGCTTGAAGACGAAGATGGCGCCACTGAACATGATCACCGTGGCGACCAGCAGGGCGTAGCCAAGGATCTTGCTCTGCAGGCCGAAGCCATGCACCAGGATCGCCAGGACGGCTGACAGTACGAAGCCACCGGCGGTAGCCACGTGGGTCTTGGACATGTACTTGTCGCGCTCGACCACATGGTGCAAGTCCACCAGGTAGCGACGCGGCATGGCCAGCAGGCCGCCGATCAGGTTGACCTTGGACGGTCGGCCGCGCCGCCACATGCGCACCCGGCGCAGGGCGCCGAGCACCGCCAGGCCAAGGGCAGCGAACAGCAGGATGGGTAGAAGGGTGTTCAACATGGGAGGCTCCCACAACAGCTAGATTCTTGCGCCGCCCTCGAGGGTGGCGCGGACCCCTGTAGGAGCGGCCTTGTGCCGCGAAAGGGTCGCGGAGCGACCCCAGCATTCCAGCAGTGCTGCGAACTTGCTGGGGCTGCAGTGCAGCCCTTTCGCGGCACAAGGCCGCTCCTACAGGGGAGCCAATCCCGCCTCTAGCGAGGCGGTGCGATCAGAAGTCCTTGCACAGGCGCAAGGCGTCATAGATCGCCGCGTGGACGTTGCGCTGGGCCACGCAGTCGCCGATGCGATACAGCAGGTAGCCTTCGCCCGGCTGGCTGAGGATCGGTTGCGGCTTGATGGCGAACAGCGCCTCGACGTCTATCTGGCCCTTGTTGCGCGAACCATCCTTCAGTGCGTAGTACAGCGCTTCGTCAGGACGCACGCCGTTCTCGATCACGACCTGGTCGACCACGCGCTCTTCCTTGCCGCCGGTGTACTCGTTCTCGAGCACTGCCACCAGCTTGTCGCCCTCGCGGTAGACCTTTTCCAGCATCATGTCGCCGGTCATGATCACTTCCTTGGGGTACAGGCTGCGGTAGTAGGTCGGGAAGGTGGTACCGCCCATCGCTACGCCCGGCTTGATGTCATCGGTGACGATCTCTACCTGGGCGCCCTTGTCGGCCAGGAAGTCCGCGGTCGACATGCCGGTGAATTCGCAGATGGTGTCGTATACCAGCACGTTCTTGCCCGGTGCGACCTTGCCGTCCAGCACGTCCCAGCTGCTGACCACCAGGCCTTCGGCAGCGCCCCAGTGCTCGTTCTGCTCGACGAACGGATGGCCGCCCACTGCCAGCACCACGACATCCGGACGCAGGTCCATGATGGTCTCGGCGTCGGCCGCTGTACCCAGGCGCAGGTCCACCTTCAGACGGGCCAGCTCCAGCTGGTACCACCGGGTGATACCGGCGATCTGGTCACGCTGCGGTGCCTTGGACGCGATGGTGATCTGGCCACCGATCTGGTCCTTCTTCTCGAACAGGGTCACGTCGTGGCCACGCTCGGCGGCGACGCGGGCAGCTTCCATACCGGCAGGGCCGGCACCGACCACCACCACCTTGCGCTTGGGCCCGGTGGTCTTCTCGATGATGTGCGGCACGCCCATGTATTCACGGGAGGTCGCGGCGTTCTGGATGCACAGTACATCCAGGCCCTGATACTGGCGGTCGATGCAGTAGTTGGCGCCGACGCACTGCTTGATCTGGTCGACCTGGCCCATCTTGATCTTGGCGATCAGGTGCGGGTCGGCCATGTGTGCACGGGTCATGCCGACCATGTCGACGTAACCGCCCTCCAGGATACGGGTAGCCTGGTTCGGGTCCTTGATGTTCTGCGCGTGCAGCACCGGGACCTTGACCACTTCCTTGATGCCGGCCGCCAGGTGCAGGAACGGCTCCGGCGGATAGCTCATGTTCGGGATGACGTTGGCCAGGGTGTTGTGGGTGTCGCAACCCGAACCGACCACACCGATGAAGTCGAGCATGCCGGTGGCATCGTAGTATGCGGCGATCTGTTTCATGTCCTCGTGGCTCAGGCCATCGGGGTGGAATTCGTCGCCACAGATACGCATGCCTACGCAGAAGTCGTCACCGACCTCGGCGCGCACGGCCTTGAGCACTTCAAGGCCGAACTTCATACGGCCTTCGAAGGTACCGCCCCATTCGTCGGTACGCTTGTTGACGCGCGGGCTCCAGAACTGGTCGATCATGTGCTGGTGCACGGCCGACAGCTCGACGCCGTCCAGGCCGCCTTCCTTCGCCCGGCGTGCGGCCTGGGCGTAGTTGCCGATCACACGCCAGATCTCTTCGACCTCGATGGTCTTGCAGGTAGCGCGGTGAACGGGTTCACGGATACCGGACGGCGACATCAGGGTCGGCCAGTTGAAACCGTCCCAACGCGAGCGACGGCCCATGTGGGTAATCTGGATCATGATCTTGGCGCCATGCTTGTGCATGGCGTCGGCGAGGTTCTGGAAGTGCGGGATGATCCGGTCGGTCGACAGGTTCACCGACGACCACCACTCCTGCGGGCTGTCGATGGCGACCACGGACGAACCACCGCAGATGGCCAGGCCGATGCCGCCCTTGGCCTTCTCCTCGTAGTACTTGACGTAACGCTCGGTGGTCATGCCGCCGTCGGTGGCGTAGACCTCGGCGTGCGCGGTGCTGAGCACGCGGTTGCGGATGGTCAGTTTGCCGATCTGGATCGGCTGGAACATTGCTTCGAATGCCATGTCGCTTACTCCGACTTACAACGGCTTGACGATGAACAGGCCGTCGTCGTGGCCTTCTTCCGAACCACCGTAGACCTGCTCGGCCACGGTACGGATGGAGCTGCCACGGGCGGCGAGGATCTGGTCCATGGCGCCGGCGAACCAGCCGGTGAACATGTAGTCGACCTTGCGGCCGCACTTGCCATAGACGTAGACGAATGCAGAGTGCTTGAGCTTGACGCTGCAGGTGCCCTTGTCCAGGTCGATGTCCTGGATCTCGAACAGGCCCCAGCCGCGCTGCGACAGGCGCTTCATGTAGTGCTCGAACACCGCGACGCCTTCCAGGCCATGGCATTCGGCTTCTTTCTCGCACCAGTGCCAGGCGGACTTGTAGCCGGCCTTGTAGAGGATCTCGGCGTAGGCGTCAGCGCCCAGTACTTCTTCGATACCGATGTGGTTGTTGACGAAGAAGTGACGCGGCACATACAGCATCGGCAGGGCGTCTGTGGTCCATACACCGGTCTCGGTATCGACTTCGATTGGCAATTGCGGGGCGATCTTGGCCATGGAAACTCAACTCCAGAAAAATTTTTATTGGTTGCCCCGACGGTGCTGGCCGGGGCCTTCAGGCTCGGAGTGCGGCTTATTCGCCCCACACATCCTTGAGGACGTTTACCCAGTTCTCGCCCATGATCTTGCGCACCACACGCTCGGAGTGGCCGCGCTTGAGCAAGGTCTCGGTGAGGTTCGGGAATTCGCCGACAGTGCGGATCCCCAGCGGGTTGATGATCTTGCCGAAATTGGTCAGGCGACGGGCGTAGCCCTTGTCGTGGGTCAGGTACTCGAAGAAGTCCTGGCCGTGGCCCTGGGTGAAGTCGGTACCGATACCGATCGCGTCTTCACCGACGATGTTCATGGTGTACTCGATAGCCTCGGCGTAGTCGTCGATGGTCGAGTCGATGCCCTTGGCCAGGAACGGTGCGAACATGGTCACGCCGACGAAGCCGCCGTGGTCGGCGATGAACTTCAGCTCTTCGTCCGACTTGTTGCGTGGGTGTTCCTTCAGGCCCGAAGGCAGGCAGTGGGAGTAGCAGACCGGCTTCTTCGACTCGAGGATGACTTCCTCGCTGGTCTTGGAGCCGACGTGGGACAGGTCGCACATGATACCGACGCGGTTCATCTCGGCGACGATCTCGCGACCGAAGCCCGACAAGCCGCCATCGCGCTCGTAGCAGCCGGTGCCCACCAGGTTCTGGGTGTTGTAGCACATCTGCACGATGCCCACGCCCAGTTGCTTGAACACTTCGACGTAGCCGATCTGGTCCTCGAAGGCATGGGCGTTCTGGAAGCCGAAGAGGATGCCGGTCTTGCCCAGCTCCTTGGCCTTGCGGATGTCGGCGGTGGTACGCACCGGCATGACCAGGTCGCTGTTCTCGCGGATCAGTTTCTGGCTGGAAGCGATGTTGTCGACGGTCGCCTTGAAGCCTTCCCAGACCGACACCGTGCAGTTGGCCGCAGTGAGGCCACCTTTGCGCATGTCCTCGAACAGTTCGCGGTTCCACTTGGCGATGATCAGACCGTCGATGACGATGCTGTCGGCGTGCAATTCGGCTGGGCTCATCAGGCTGTCCCCTTTTATTGAGTTTGCTCGCGCCAAACCTTGTGCCGGCGCTTTGGGGCCAGCATATGCCTGCGGCCCGAGGCGCCCCGGTGCAAAAACGACAGGGGGTTTGCCGAAAGCGTCAAAGGCCGACAAGGCGCCCTCTGGTGCGCCATACGGCGATGAGAGGCGGTCTCGACAACGGCATTTTCAGGCTTTATGAACTTTTCTTCAGGGAGCTACCAAGCGCCCCCGGAGTGAGCGAGAATCCCGGCGATTCGTCAGCCTGTTGAGGAGAAAACGGATGAAATCAATGGCATGGCTGGCCCTGGTGGCCGTGGCCCTGGGCGCCCAGGCCAACGAGGACGAAAGCACGCCTTGCGACACTGTCGAAAACGACACGCAAAGCTATGCCTGTGCGGCCTACAACAAGCAGACCGCCGAACGGGAGCTCGCGGCGGCGTTCGACGATCTCATCCAGCGCATTACCGACCAGTACCCGGACGAAAACGACAAGGTGCAGCAACTGACCAGCCGCCTGCAGGCTGCCCAGGCCCTGTGGACACAATTGCGCGACGCCGACTGCAAGGTCGAGACCTTTGCCGAGAAACCGGGCGGCAAGGCGTTCGAAGCGGCATGGAACACCTGCCTGGCGCAGCGTAGCGATGAACGGTCGGAGTATTTGCAGTCCATTGGCCAACAATAACCAGCCACGCCCCCCTTGTAGGAGCGGCCTTGTGCCGCGAAAGGGCCGCAAAGCGGCCCTGGTATATTGGATCTGGGGCCGCATTGCGGCCCTTTCGCGGCACAAGGCCGCTCCTACAGTTCAGTGCACCACCGCCGTGCGTCGATCCTCCCGCGGGCACCGCTCGAACCGCGCCCGATAGCAACGGGTGAAATACGACGCCGACTCGAAGCCACAGGCGATGCTCACCTCCAGCACGCTCATGTCGGTCTGGCGTAACAGTTGCCGCGCCTTGTCCAGGCGCAGTCGCAGATAGAAACCACTGGGCGTGTCGTCCAGGTGCAGGCGGAACAACCGCTCCAACTGGCGCCGGGTGATCTGCACACCGTCGGCCAGCACCTCGGTGTTGAGCGGCTGCTCGGTGTTGCGCTCCATCTCGCCGATCACCCGCACCAGCTTCTTATTGCGAAGACCATAGCGGTTGGCAATCTCCATACGCTGGTGGTCTTGTCGCGGACGGATACGTCCAAGCACGAACTGCTCCGACACCTGCACCGCCAGCTCGCTGCCATGGCCCTGGCCAATGAGGTCGAGCATCAGGTCGATGGACGCGGTCCCGCCGGCACAGGTGATGCGCCGGCGATCGATCTCGAACAGCTCCTGGGTCGCCTGCAGTCTTGGGTAGCGCTCCTTGAACGCCTCCAGGGCCTCCCAATGCACGGTCGCCCGATGGCCGTCGAGCAGCCCGGCCTCGGCCAACACCATCGCACCGGTGTCGATGCCGCCCAGCAACACACCTTCATGGTCCAGACGCCGCAGCGCCTGATGCAACGCCGCGCCATAACAGGCCAAGGGGTCGAAGCCTGCAACGATCAACAGCATGCGCGCAGATTCCCCCTCCCCCAGCACCCCATCGGCGTTCACCGACATGCCATTGCTGGCCTCCACCGCGCCGCCGTCCAGGCTCAGCACACGCCAGCGGTACAGCGGCCCGCGGAACCGGTTGGCCACGCGCAGGGGCTCCAGGGCGCTGATGAAGCCCATGGCCGAGAAGCCCGGCAACAGGAGGAAATGAATGGTTTCCGGCATCGCATGCTCCACGGCAAAAGTGGTCGCCTCCGTGCAATTGTTGGTCGCCAGGGTGCGAATTTCCACCCCGCCACCAGCGTAGCGTGTTCTCACGGCCCGTAGAGGCCGGCCCCAATAACAATATGCACTGCCGTTGGAGAGCCACCATGCACAGCTTCATCCGCCGCAGCCTGTTTTCCGTTGTCCTGAGCACCACCCTCGCAACGCCTCTCCTTGCCGCCGAACCCGCCGTGTGCAAAGACGTGCGCCTGGGCGTGGTCAACTGGACCGACGTCATCGCCACCAGCGCCATGGCCCAGGTGCTGCTCGACGGGCTGGGCTACCAGACCAAGCAGACCAGCGCCTCGCAGCAGATCATCTTTGCCGGTATCCGCGACAAGCGCCTGGACATGTTCCTGGGCTACTGGAACCCGATCATGACCCAGACCATCACGCCGTTCGTCCAGGCGGGGCAGGTCAAGGTCCTGGACAAACCCAGCCTGGAAGACGCTCGGGCCACCCTGGCGGTGCCGAAATACCTGGCTGACAAGGGCCTGAAGAATTTCGCCGACATCCACAAGTTCGAGAAGGAGCTGGGCGGCAAGATCTACGGCATCGAGCCAGGCTCCGGCGCCAACACTCAGATCAAGGCGATGATCGCCAAGAACCAGTTCGGCCTGGGCAAGTTCCAGCTGGTCGAGTCCAGCGAGGCGGGCATGCTCGCCGCTGTCGACCGCGCCGTGCGGCGCAAGCAGGCCGTGGTGTTCTTCGGCTGGGCGCCGCACCCGATGAACGTCAACCTCGACATGGTCTACCTGGGCGACAGCCAGGATGCCCTGGGGCCTGACGAAGGCCGCGCCACGGTATGGACCGTCACCGCGCCGGACTACGCCGAGCGCTGCCCCAACGCCCACCGGCTGCTGGCCAACCTGACCTTCAGCGCCGAGGACGAGAGCCGCATGATGCAGCCGCTGCTCGATCACAAGGACCCGCTGGATTCCGCCCGCCAGTGGCTCAAGGACCACCCCGAGGACAAGGCCCGCTGGCTCGAAGGGGTGACCACCTTCGACGGAAAACCCGCCGCCGAGAACCTCAAGCTCACCGCCAACTGACACCAATTTTCACGGCCACATCGTCTGTAGGAGCGGCCTTGTGCCGCGAAAGGGCTGCGAAGCAGCCCCAGGGATGCGTGCACCCCACGGAAAACAGGGGGCCGCTTCGCAGCTCTTTCGCGGCACAAGGCCGCTCCTACGGCGCTCAGGCCGCTGCCAACATCACGAGGAACCATCATGAACCATGACGTCATCATCACCTGCGCCCTGACCGGGGCCGGCGACACCGTTGCCAAGAGCCACCTGGTCCCGGTCACCCCCAAGCAGATCGCCGAGTCCGCCATCGAAGCCGCCAAGGCCGGCGCCACCGTGGTCCACTGCCATGTTCGCGACCCACAGACCGGCCGTTTCAGTCGTGACGTAGCGCTGTACCGCGAAGTCATGGAGCGCATCCGCGAGGCCGATGTGGACGTGATCGTCAACCTTACCGCCGGCATGGGCGGCGACCTCGAGATCGGCCCTGGCGAAACGCCCATGGAGTTCGGCCCAGGCACCGACCTGATCGGCCCGCTGGAGCGTCTGGCCCACGTCGAGGCGCTGCTGCCGGAAATCTGCACCCTGGACTGCGGCACGCTCAATTTCGGCGACGGCAATGCCATCTACGTCTCCACCCCCAGCCAACTGCGCGCCGGCGCCAAGCGCATCACTGAGCTGGGCGTGAAGGCCGAGCTCGAAATCTTCGACACCGGCCACCTGTGGTTCGCCAAGCAGATGATGAAAGAAGGCCTGCTGGACGATCCGCTGTTCCAGCTGTGCCTGGGCATCCCGTGGGGCGCGCCGGCCGACACCACCACCATGAAGGCGATGGTCGACAACCTGCCGGCCGGCGTCACCTGGGCCGGTTTCGGTATCGGTCGCATGCAGATGCCCATGGCGGCGCAAGCCGTGCTGCTGGGCGGCAACGTGCGCGTCGGCCTGGAAGACAACCTGTACCTGGACCGTGGCGTGCTGGCCAGCAACGGCCAACTGGTCGAGCGTGCGGTGGAAATCATCACCCGCCTTGGCGCTCGCGTACTGACCCCGGCCGAAGGCCGCGAAAAAATGAACCTCAAGCGCCGCTGAAGCCATTTGGAGAATCGCCATGTCTTTCATTACCGAGATCAAGACCTTCGCCGCCCTGGGCAGCGGCGTCATCGGCAGCGGCTGGGTCGCCCGCGCCCTGGCCCACGGCCTGGACGTGATCGCCTGGGACCCGGCTCCAGGCGCCGAACAGGCCTTGCGCAAACGTATCGCCAATGCCTGGCCAGCGTTGGAAAAACAAGGCCTGGCGCCAGGTGCCTCACAAGATCGCCTGCGGTTCGTGGCCACCATCGAGGAATGCGTACGTGACGCCGATTTCATCCAGGAAAGCGCCCCGGAGCGCCTGGACCTGAAGCTCGACCTGCACGCCAAGATCAGCGCCGCGGCCAAGCCGAACGCGATCATCGGCTCCAGCACCTCGGGCCTGCTGCCCAGCGAATTCTACGAGTCGGCCACCCACCCCGAGCGCTGCGTGGTGGGCCACCCGTTCAACCCAGTGTACCTGCTGCCACTGGTGGAGATCGTCGGCGGCCAGAACACCGCACCCGAGGCCATCGAAGCCGCCAAGACCATCTACACCGCCCTGGGCATGCGCCCGCTGCACGTGCGCAAGGAAGTCCCGGGCTTCATCGCCGATCGTCTGCTCGAAGCCCTGTGGCGCGAAGCCCTGCACCTGGTCAACGATGGCGTGGCCAGCACCGGGGAAATCGACGACGCGATCCGCTTCGGCGCCGGCCTGCGCTGGTCGTTCATGGGAACCTTCCTGACCTACACCCTGGCGGGTGGCGATGCTGGCATGCGCCACTTCATGGCCCAGTTCGGCCCGGCGCTGAAGCTGCCCTGGACCTACCTGCCGGCACCGGAGCTCACCGACAAGCTGATCGACGATGTGGTCGAGGGCACCGCCGAGCAACTGGGCGAGCGCAGCATCGCGGCCCTTGAGCGCTACCGCGACGACACCCTGCTGGCGGTGCTGGACGCCGTGAAGAACAGCAAGGCAAGCCACGGCATGGCCTTCGGCGACTGAGGAGACGGCCATGCCCGCACTGATCACCTATCGCACCCCAGTCCAGGAGGACTGGGTCGACTACAACGGGCACCTGCGCGATGCCTATTACCTGCTGATCTTCAGCTTCGCCACCGATGCGCTGATGGAGCGCATCGGCCTGGATGCCGACAGCCGTGGGCAGAGCGGCAATTCGCTGTTCACCCTGGAGGCGCACATCAACTACCTGCACGAAGTGAAGCTCGGCACCGAGGTGTGGGTGCAGACGCAGATCATCGGTTTCGACAAGAAGCGCCTGCACCTGTACCACAGCCTGCACCGGGCAGGCTTCGACGAGGCCCTGGCGGCCAGCGAACAGATGCTGCTGCATGTGGACCTGGCGGGGCCGAAGTCGGCACCGTTCAAAGAACTCAGCAAACAGCTTTTGCAAGAACTTCTGGAACAAGGCAGTGATATTGATCCATCAACATACGTAGGGCGCTCGATAAGTCTCTATCATTGAAAGGTGGTGCGCTTAATTGGCTGTTCGCAAATAGCCAATTAAGCACTGCCCGCCCACCCTACTGATAGGTGACTTTCGTTACATCGCCGTCTTTGGTCTTGGTAAAATTCAAACCATCAGGACGACCGGCACCAGTTTTTATATCAACAGAAAACTTGCCTTGATAACGCCCGGAATAACAGTAATTCACTCCACCTAACAAATTGGTGAAGCATAACTTCCGTGTGTCTCCTGGGAAATCTTCGACCGTAGCACGCGTTGGCCCATTGCATTTGTGCCACGACAGCTGGACATAACTATCTGGCTTCATCTCAAAGTAACAACCGGCACCGCTTTGTCCGCCCTCAAGCCATATGCGTATTGGGCGATGCACAGGGGGGTAAAAATTCTCGACAGTTCCCCTGTACTCATCAAACTGACGCGCCACATCATGATTTTGTACCGTCCCCATCGCAACGCCCTGATAATACAAACGCGGATTTGAAAAATAAGGAACGGCACCATGGGAGGTTACCTGAATGGTATGGAAATTGGGCGAGTAATGCCGGTAACCATGGTTATAACCCTTGGTGGGGTCGGTGCCTTCCAGCCCGTGCCCTCCACCGAGATTGTGTCCCAGTTCATGTGCGAGCGCGACGGTGCAACTGATAGTATTGAACCCTGTCTCCTTCTTCGACCAACCATAAGCATTTCCGCAGATAGAAGACTCAGTGTTATACAACGAAACCAAATCCGCACCTGCTCCTTCACGTCTAGCATGAACCTGGGAACCTAGCGCACTATTGGTGTTTGCCATTTCCTTAAGCATTGTCCACTGACTTTTTGCATCTTGGCTGTAGTCTGGATCGAAAAATAACGCCAACTCATATGTTATCGGCACGCGACTATTGATCAGATACTGGTTGGCATTCTGCAAGGCTTGGACCAGTTCTGCACGATATTGCGGTGAACGCGCCCGACGCTCATTGGTCGTCACAAACATCACCCTGATCGTGCTGTGAACGGACCGGGCAAACTTGTCACCCCCTGCAACCGGCTTTGGACCCGACGGTAAAATGGTATCGCCCGCGGGAGGCATTCTGGACTCATCGACCTTGATCAGTACATGCTGACCTGCGCCTATCGGCTCCAACCGAAAGAGCTGTCCTTTCACATGGATATCGCCTACTACCTGATCACCGTCACGAACCAGGGAAATCCAGTTGAAGGGATCGAAGTCCACTTCGTCAGGGGATGCATAGCGTTGCTTTCGGTCAGACGCCACATCCCCGACCCACCCGGACATTCCCGCTACGTCGCTTGACCGCCGGAGCTTGAATCGAACGACGCCTTCCTCTGGCAACCTCACCGCCAGTTCGGAATTATCAGCCTCGACAAGCGCTGGTTTGATACCTACCAACCAGGCATCTTGCGAAGAGGGTGCGGCCAACAGTGCCGACAGTGAAGGATAGGTCTCTGGCCGTGACGTCAGTTCTTGCAGGGTTTGGCGATCAGCCTCAAACCGTTCGAACAGTACCCCCGCATCAGCCGTCTCGACAGCGACATCATTACTCCCGGTGGAGCAAGCTGACAGCATTGCAAACATCTGGACCAGCAGCGCGAGCTTCCATTTTTCGTGCTTCATTTCACAGCCTCCAATGACAAAGACTGTAATTGGAGTCCTTTTGCGCGACGCCCGCCTACTATCAGAATTCCCAGGTGCCGCGAAAAAAATAACCCCGGAAAGCCGTGAGCATCCGGGGCCAAGAGCGAGCAAACATCCACTTTAACGAGTGAGGGTGACCAAGCCCTCCGTACCGTGAATGAGGCCAGTTTGCTGGCTTCCCCGACAGTGGATTTAGCCGGGAACGACCTGTTCTTAGCCAAAGCGGCCATTGCGATATTCTGCCCTTGCGGGTGTGTCGCCATGAACACAGAATCGGTCGTAAATCACAGCGGCAAACAAGGACAAGAAACCATGATGCATGCGGATTTGATTGACCAGGACGACCTGCTGGGCCACCTGCGCGCCCTGGGCTTCGAGATGCCGGCAGGCGCCACGGCCGAGCAGGCTTGCGAAGCGGTGGTACGCGGCTTGACCGAGCCCAACGCACGGGCCCTCAAAGGGATGGTCGAGCAGATGTACACCAGCAGCGCCACCATCCTGCCGGCGGTGCGCCAGGCCATCGAAAAGCAGTTGCTGCCGGCATTGGCCCAATTCAACAACCGCCCCTGATCCACCTTTTTCCAACGTACAAAAACCCCTGTGGGAGCGGGCTTGTCCCGCGATTGCGTCAGTAGCAACAATAGTGTTGTTCCTGCCGACGCAATCGCGGGACAAGCCCGCCCCCACAGGGTTTATGCGTTTGCTTCAGAGCCTTACGCTGGCGAACGTCGACTCGTTGCGCGCCTGGCTCAGCGAAGCCATCGGGCCGGCGTGCGGGGTCAGGGCCATGGCCTGCGGGATCGGCATCATTGCTACCTGCTGGGCAGTGTTGGAGCCCACACGCTCGTCACGCGGCGGAATGCCGAAGTATTCGCGGTAGCACTTGGAGAAGTGCGGCGTTGAAACGAAGCCGCATACCGAGGCCACCTCGATGATCGACATGGGCGTCTGCTTGAGCAGCTGGCGCGCACGGATCAGGCGCAGCTTCAGGTAATAGCGCGACGGTGAGCAGTGCAGGTACTTCTGGAACAACCGCTCGAGCTGACGACGCGACACCGACACGTACACGGCCAGTTCGTCCAGGTCGATCGGCTCCTCCAGGTTGGCCTCCATCAATGCCACGATTTCCTGCAGCTTCGGCTGGTTGGTGCCGAGCATGTGCTTGAGCGGCACGCGCTGGTGGTCCTGCTCGTTGCGGATGCGCTCGTAGACGAACATCTCGGAGATCGCAGCCGACAGCTCGCGGCCATGGTCGCGGCTGATCAGGTGCAGCATCATGTCCAGCGGTGCGGTGCCGCCGGAGCTGGTGAAGCGGTTGCGGTCGAGGGTGAACAGGCGCGTGCTCATGTTGACCCGCGGGAAGGCCTCCTGCATGGCCGCCAGACACTCCCAGTGCACACTGCAATCGAAGCCATCGAGCAGGCCGGCACAGGCCAACGCCCAGCTGCCGGTGCACACCGCACCCAAGCGGCGCGATTGCCGGGCCTGGGCTTGCAGCCAGGTGACGTGCTCACGGGTGACGGTGCGCTGGATGCCCACGCCGCCGCAGACGATCACCGTGTCCATCGGTGGTGCACTGTGCATCGCCGCATCCGGGGTGATCTGCAGGCCGTCGCTGGCCCAGACCTGGCCGCCATCGACGGTCAGGGTATGCCAGCGGTACAGCTCGCGGCCGGACAGCTGGTTCGCCATGCGCAGCGGCTCGACGGCGGAAGCGAGGGAAATGAGGGTGAAGTTGTCCAACAGGAGAAACCCGATGGACTGGGGAGCGGTGCGGTTCTGGGTCGGATTCCCGGAGGTGTAGGTCGTCATCGCGGATTTCTCCTCGCACAATGCAGGGCGTGCCTCAGGCGGGCACTGTTTCTTGTCATGGCCCCAGTTCGTATGCAGGGGCTTTGCCAACTTCAACGCAAACGCCGTGCCTAAATTGAACGGCTATTCAAAAAAACCCAAAAACGACGTCGCGCTGCGCGGTTTTCGGGCCTTTTCTCGGGTCGGATAAATAAGCGCAAACAGGCAAGCCAGCGCCTTCACCTGTAACGTTTGAGCAATTCGGTAGCACTTGTGGGAAGGTTGCCCAGAAGCGACAGACTTAAGTGTCACCGACAAAGCCCTTTCGCGTAGCGACACGCGACGATCGGTAGGCTGCCGGTGCGCCAGCAGGCGGCACACCGGTCAGATTTGGACCAGAATGGCGCATCAGCACTCGATGGCACTGACCGCAAGGCCGCCACGGGACGTTTCCTTGTACTTGTCGTGCATGTCGGCGCCGGTGTCACGCATGGTGCGGATCACCTGATCCAGGGAGATGAAGTGTTCGCCATCGCCACGCAGGGCCATTTGTACGGCGTTGATCGCTTTCACAGCGGCAATGGCGTTGCGCTCGATGCACGGCACCTGGACCAGGCCACCGACCGGGTCGCAGGTCAGGCCCAGGTTGTGCTCAAGAGCGATCTCGGCGGCGTTTTCCACCTGCGGCGGAGTAGCGCCCAACACTTCGGCAAGGCCTGCGGCAGCCATGGCGCAGGCCGAACCGACCTCACCCTGGCAGCCGACCTCGGCACCGGAAATGGAAGCGTTCTTCTTGCACAGGATGCCGACCGCAGCCGCACTGAGGAAGAAGTCCACGACGTTGGATTCGTCCACCACGTCGGAGAAACGCATGTAGTAGTGCAACACCGCCGGGATGATACCGGCCGCGCCGTTGGTGGGCGCGGTGACCATACGCCCGCCAGCGGCGTTCTCTTCGTTGACCGCCAGGGCGAACAGGTTCACCCATTCCATGGCACTCATGGTCGAACCGATCACGTTGGGCTTGCCCAGTTCCTGCAGGCTGCGATGCAGCTTGGCAGCGCGGCGGCGAACATTCAGCCCGCCAGGCAGCGTGCCCTCGTACTTGAGCCCATTGTTCACGCATTCCTGCATGGCGTCCCAGAGCTTGAGCAGACCAGCGCGGATTTCTTCCTCGCTGCGCCAGGCTTTCTCGTTCTCCATCATCAATTGCGACACACGGAGGTCGTTTTGCTTGCACAGCTGCAGCAGCTCGGCCGCGCTGTTGAAATCGTACGGCAGCACGGTCTGGTCGGCGTCCAGCACACCGCTGGCGGCCTGGGCGGCATCGACGACGAAGCCACCACCGACCGAGTAGTAGGTGTCGCGGTGCAATTCGCCCTGCGCGCCTTCGGCGATCAGGGTCATGGCGTTCGGGTGGTAGGGCAGGTTCTCGTCCAGCAGCAGCATGTCGCGCGCCCAGACGAACTCGACCGGCAGGCGGCCATCGAGCTGCAAGGTATTGGTTTCGCGCAGCTCGGCAATGCGTGGGGCGATCACCGTGGGGTCAATGGCGTCAGGCCATTCGCCCATCAGGCCCATGACCGTGGCGTTGTCGGTACCGTGGCCGACACCGGTGGCCGACAGCGAACCGTACAGCCGCACTTCCACTCGCCGCACCTGCTCCAGCTCGCCTCGTTCACGCAGGCCCTGGACGAACAGGGCGCCAGCACGCATGGGGCCAACGGTGTGGGAGCTGGAAGGCCCGACACCGATCTTGAACAGGTCGAACACGCTGATGGCCATTGTCGAATCACCTCTTGATGGGCTTGTCTGCCCGCGGCATATGGCGGGATGAGCAACTGCTAGGCTAATGACGCGGGTTGCCGCGAATGCACGCATCATCAGGCTTTTGACCCACCACCCGCCGTCTGCAACCGACGTACTTTTGTCCACCAACGCCGCCCTGTCCGGGTCACATGACCGCCGTTTTCAGGGGGCTTGGCGACGCAAAAACACCCGGCGGAGGGTGGAAAAATCCATATGCGACATTGCCCTTACTGGATGCGACCCGTCCTGTACTGGTTACGACCCCACCAGTAGGCGATTGCCGAACGCTGGGGGATTATCGAAAGCGACTCGTAATACACGGCCTCGCAACCTGCCCTCTGCAGGCCTGGTCGACCGGAGCCTAGAGAAAGCCCGGCGGCCCGCGAGAAACCCGAAGAAAAAATCACAGGAGTCCACCATGAAAGGTTCACCCTCGCTCTTGCTGGCCGCGATGCTCGCTACACCTCTGCTGGCTCAGGCCGTAGAGCCCGAGCAGTGCCAGACGGTACGGTTCTCGGATGTCGGCTGGACCGACATCACCGTGACCACCGCCGTCACCAGCGTTGTCCTCGAAGCCCTGGGCTACAAGACCCACACCAACATGATCTCGGTACCGGTGACCTACAAGTCGCTGGCCGCCGGCAAGGACCTGGACGTGTTCCTCGGCAACTGGATGCCGACCATGGAGAACGACATCAAGCAGTACCGCGACGCCGGGACGGTCGAGACGGTGCGCGCCAACCTGGAGAACGCCAAGTACACCCTGGCGGTGCCCCAGGCGCTGTACGACAAAGGCCTGAAGGATTTCGCCGACATCCCCAAATTCAAGAAGGAACTGGGCAGCAAGATCTACGGCATCGAGCCTGGCAACGATGGCAACCGCACCATCCAGAGCATGATCGACAAGAACGCCTTCGGCCTGAAGGACGCTGGCTTCAAGCTGGTCCAGTCCAGCGAGGCGGGCATGCTGTCGCAGGTGGACCGTTCGCAGAAGCGCGGCGAGGCGGTGGTGTTCCTGGGTTGGGAACCGCACCCGATGAACAAGCGCTTCAAGATGCAGTACCTGTCCGGCGGGGATGATTTCTTCGGCCCCGAATTCGGCAAGGCGACCGTGCTGACCAATACCCGCAAGGGCTACACGCAGGAGTGCAGCAACGTTGGCCAGTTGCTGAAGAACCTGTCGTTCACCCTCGACATGGAAAGCACCCTGATGGGTAACGTCCTGGACGACAAGATGAAGCCCGAGGCTGCCGCCAAGGCGTGGCTGAAGAACAACCCGCAAGTGCTCGACACCTGGCTGGCCGGGGTGACGACCGTGGACGGCAAACCGGGGCTGGAGGCGGCCAAGGCCAAACTGACGCAATAACAACAAGGATGCAGTAGCAATTGGCACTACCTCGGGGTGGGCTCGCCTGCCCCGGACTGATTTCAATCTTTGCAGGTGGAAGCTCGCTATCATGCTTATCGATCAGAAAATACCGCTGGGGCAGTACATCGCCTCCTTCGTCGAATGGCTGACCCAGAACGGCGCCAGCTATTTCGATGCCATCGCCCAGGGCCTCGAGTTCATGATCAGCGGAGTTACCAGCTCCCTGACCTGGTTCAACCCCTACGTCCTCATCGCCCTGTTCGCCGCCCTGGCGCACTTCATCCAGCGCAAATGGGCGCTGACCGCTTTCGTCGCCCTGTCCTTCCTGCTCATCTTCAACCTGGGCTACTGGCAGGAAACCATGGAAACCCTGGCGCAGGTAACCTTCGCCACGGTGGTCTGCGTGGCCATCGGCGTGCCGCTGGGTATCGTCGCTGCGCACAAGCCAATGTTCTACACCGCCATGCGCCCGGTCCTGGACCTGATGCAGACGGTCCCGACCTTCGTCTACCTGATCCCGACCCTGACCCTGTTCGGCCTGGGCGTGGTTCCGGGGCTGATCTCCACGGTGGTGTTCGCCATTGCCGCGCCCATCCGCCTCACCTACCTGGGCATCTGCGATGTGCCGCAAGAGCTGCTCGATGCCGGCAAGGCCTTCGGCTGCTCGCGCCGCCAGCTGCTGACCCGCATCGAACTGCCCCACGCGATGCCGAGCATCGCCGCAGGCGTCACCCAATGCATCATGCTGTCGCTGTCGATGGTCGTGATCGCCGCCCTGGTGGGCGCCGACGGCCTGGGCAAGCCCGTGGTCAACGCACTGAACACCGCCGATATCGCCCTCGGCTTCGAGGCCGGCCTGGCGATCGTGCTGCTGGCGATCATGCTGGACCGTATCTGCAAGCAACCTGAGCTGCCGGCGCGAGGTGAGTCATGAGCATCATTCGTTTCGAAGACGTCGACGTCATCTTCTCCAACAAGCCACGCGAAGCGCTGTCGCTGCTCGACCAGGGCCAGACCCGCGAGCAGATCCTCAAGAAGACCGGCCTGGTGGTGGGCGTCGAAAAAGCCAACCTGGATATCAAGAAAGGCGAGATCTGCGTGCTCATGGGCCTGTCCGGCTCGGGCAAGTCCAGCCTGCTGCGCTGCATCAACGGCCTGAACACCGTCAGCCGTGGCAAGCTGTTCGTCGAGCATGAAGGCAAGCACATCGACATCGCCCATTGCACCCCGGCAGAGCTGAAAATGATGCGCACCAAGCGCATCGCCATGGTGTTCCAGAAGTTCGCCCTGATGCCTTGGCTGACGGTGCGCGAGAACATCAGCTTCGGCCTGGAGATGCAGGGCCGCCCCGAGAAGGAGCGGCGCAAGCTGGTGGACGAGAAGCTCGAGCTGGTGGGCCTGACCCAGTGGCGCAACAAGAAACCCGACGAGCTGTCTGGCGGCATGCAGCAGCGTGTGGGCCTGGCCCGTGCGTTGGCCATGGATGCCGACATCCTGCTGATGGACGAACCCTTCTCGGCCCTCGACCCGCTGATCCGCCAGGGCCTGCAGGACGAACTGCTGGCCCTGCAGAGCAAGCTGAGCAAGACCATCGTGTTCGTGAGCCACGACCTGGATGAAGCCCTGAAGCTGGGCAGCCGCATCGCCATCATGAAAGATGGCCGGATCATCCAGTACAGCAAGCCCGAGGAGATTGTCCTCAACCCGGCTGACGACTACGTGCGGACCTTCGTGGCCCACACCAACCCGCTCAACGTCCTGTGCGGCCGCAGCCTGATGCGCAGCCTGGACAACTGCAAGCGGGTCAACGGCTCGGTATGCCTGGACCCAAGCGGCGACTCCTGGCTGGACCTGGGCGAAGGCGGCTCGATCAAGCGCGCCCGCCAGGGCCAGAATGGTCTGGACCTGCAGAATTGGGCGCCGGGGCAGGATGTGGAGACCTTGGGCCGCAAGCCGACTCTGGTCAGTGCCAACATCGGCATGCGCGATGCCTTGCAGATCCGCTACCACACCGGCAACAAGCTGGTGCTGCAGGAGAACGACAAGGTGGTGGGGATTCTCGGCGACAGCGAGCTGTATCACGCGCTGCTGGGCAAGAGCCACGGGTGATTGCGCTATCGGGGCCGCTTTGCGGCCCTTTCGCAGCACAAGGCCGCTCCTACCGGATGCGTAATCCCTGTGGGAGCGGGCTTGCCCCGCGATTGGGCCGCAAGGCGGCCCCAGTCATTGACTCAGCGAACGACGATCCCGCGCGAAGCCATGTAGGCCTTGGCCTCCGGCACCGTGTACTCACCGAAGTGGAAGATACTGGCCGCCAGCACGGCACTGGCATGCCCTTCCAGGATCCCGTCGGCCAGGTGCTGCAGGTTGCCCACCCCACCGGAAGCGATCACCGGAATCCCCAGCGCATCGCTGATGGCCCGGGTGACGCCCAGGTCGAAACCGCTCTTCATACCGTCCTGATCCATGCTGGTCAGCAGGATCTCACCGGCACCCAGACCTTCCATCTTCTTCGCCCACTCCACCGCGTCCAGCCCGGTCGGCTTGCGCCCGCCATGGGTGAAGATCTCCCAGCGCGGTGTTTCGCCAGGGCCGGAAACCTTCTTGGCATCGATGGCGACGACGATGCACTGCGAACCGAAACGGTCGGCGGCCTCGCCCACGAACTCCGGGTTGAACACCGCGGCGGTGTTGATCGACACCTTGTCGGCACCGGCGTTGAGCAGGTTGCGGATGTCCTGCACGGTACGCACGCCGCCGCCGACGGTCAGCGGGATGAATACCTGGCTGGCCATGCGCTCGACGGTATGCAGGGTGGTGTCGCGGCCATCGACGCTGGCGGTGATGTCGAGGAAGGTGATCTCGTCGGCGCCCTGCTCGTCATAGCGGCGGGCGATCTCCACCGGGTCGCCGGCGTCGCGGATGTTCTCGAACTTGACGCCCTTGACCACCCGGCCGTTGTCCACGTCCAGGCAAGGGATGATGCGCTTGGCCAGTGCCATATCGAGTCCTCAGCCTTGATAGTTGTCGCAGAAGGCCTGGGCCTCGGCGACATCGAGGGTGCCTTCGTAGATGGCACGGCCGGTGATGGCGCCGATGATGCCGGGGGCCTTGGCGTCCAGCAGGGCCTTGATATCGCCCAGGTTGTGAATGCCGCCCGAGGCGATCACCGGGATCGAGGTGGCTTCGGCCAGGGCCTTGGTGAAGGGCACGTTGCAGCCCTGCATCATGCCGTCCTTGGCGATGTCGGTGTAGACGATCGCCGAGACGCCATCGGCCTCGAAGCGCTTGGCCAGGTCGATGACCTGCACCGAGCTGACCTCGGCCCAGCCGTCGGTGGCGACGAAGCCGTCCTTGGCATCCAAGCCGACGATGACCTTGCCGGGGAAGGCTTTGCACGCCTCGGCGACGAATTCAGGCTGCTTGACCGCCTTGGTGCCGATGATCACGTAGCTCACGCCAGCCTTGACGTAGTGCTCGATGGTCTCCAGAGAGCGGATGCCGCCGCCGATCTGGATCGGTAGGTTCGGGTAGCGCTTGGCGATGGCGGTGACCACCTCGCCGTTGACCGGCTGGCCTTCGAAGGCGCCGTTCAGGTCCACCAGGTGCAGGCGACGGCAGCCACCCTCGACCCACTTGGCGGCCATGCTCACCGGGTCGTCGGAAAATACCGTGGAGTCGTCCATGCGGCCTTGGCGCAGGCGTACGCAGGCACCGTCCTTGAGATCGATAGCGGGGATAATCAGCATCTTGGGAACCTGTCTAATCAGTGGAATTCAGGGCTTCTCGAATGCCCACAGGTCGCTCTCGATGCTCTCAAACCGCTCCTTGAGGTGCAGCTGAACATCGGCAATCGCCCTGTTGTAGTAATGAGGTGCAATTTCCTTGCTGAACAGCTCGAGGACCTCGGCTACCTCGAACGACCCAAGCTCCAGCTCGAAGCGGTCTTCGAGGAAGCGCTTGAGCGTGTCGAGTGCCTCGCGCTCCTGTTCCGGGGCCAGAGTGATGACCGGAGCTTTGGTCCGCGATCTGCTCATCTACCAGCGCCCGTCCCAGGCGACGAAGTTCTGCAGCAGCTGCAGGCCATGGGTATGGCTCTTCTCCGGGTGGAACTGCACGGCAAAGCGCGAGCCGTCGGCCAGCGCGGCGGCGAAATCGACGCCATAGTGGCCGCGACCGACCACCTGGCTCGCCTTGCCGGCCTCGATGAAGTAGCTGTGCACGAAATAGAAGCGCGCGCGGTCCGGGATGTCATGCCACAGGGGGTGGTCATTGACCTGGCTGACTTCATTCCAGCCCATGTGCGGCACCTTCAGGTGCTCGCCATCCTCCTGCAGGCCCTTGCCGAAGAAACGCACCTGGCCAGGGAACAGGCCAATGCAATCGACGCCGTCGTTTTCCTCGCTGCGGTCGAGCAGCGCCTGCATACCCACGCAGATACCGAGGAACGGGCGGTCCTGGCTGACCTCGCGCACCAGGCTGTCGAAGCCCAGGCGGCGGATTTCGGCCATGCAATCGCGAATCGCGCCAACACCCGGGAACACCACGCGGTCGGCCTCACGAATCACAGCGGCGTCGCTGGTGACCAGCACCTTACCTGCCCCTACGTGCTCGAGGGCCTTGGCCACCGAGTGCAGGTTGCCCATGCCATAGTCGATTACCGCAACCGTCTGCATTACAGGCATCCCTTGGTGGAAGGCATCTGCCCGGCCATACGCTCGTCCAGCTCGACAGCCATGCGCAGGGCGCGGCCGAAGGCCTTGAAGACGGTTTCGATCTGGTGGTGGGTGTTGTGGCCACGCAGGTTGTCGATGTGCAGGGTCACCAGGGCGTGGTTGACGAAGCCCTGGAAGAACTCCTGGAACAGGTCGACATCGAAGCCACCCACGCTGGCACGGGTGTAGGGCACGTGCATCTGCAGGCCCGGGCGGCCGGAGAAGTCGATGACCACGCGCGACAGGGCTTCGTCCAGCGGCACGTAGGAATGGCCGTAGCGGCGGATACCCTTCTTGTCACCGATGGCCTGGGCGAACGCCTGGCCCAGGGTGATGCCGACGTCCTCGACGGTATGGTGGTCGTCGATGTGCAGGTCGCCCTTGCACTCGATATCCAGATCGATCAGCCCATGCCGGGCGATCTGGTCGAGCATGTGCTCAAGGAAAGGCACACCGATATCGAATCGGGCCTTGCCACTGCCATCGAGGTTGATCGAGGCTTTTACCTGGGTTTCCAGGGTATTGCGCTCGACGGAAGCCTTACGTTCGACCATCACCAGCTCCGCAAAATCATTGGGCGAAAAGGCTGCCATTATAGGCCTAGAACGCGCTCGCTTGGAACGCGGATGACATATGGCAATGTCGCATATCTGTAATTTCCCTGTTTCGCATGCGGCACGGTGCGGAGAACAGCAAGCCAGTGTTGATCCTGTGGGAGCGGGCTCGTCCCGCGATTGGGCCGACCCTGCCATCGCCGAGGCCACAAACTACGCAGACGTCATACCCACAGCGCTATACTCTCCCGCTTGAATTTCAAAAACGGACTACAAGGACTCGCCCATGAAAGCGTTCGGCAAAATCCTGGGGCTGGGGCTTCTCGGGTTGCTGCTGATCATCGTGGCGCTGGGCTTCGCCCTGACCCACCTCTTCGATCCCAACGACTATAAAGACGAGATTCGCCAGCTGGCCCGCGACAAGGCCCACGTCGAGCTGACCTTGAATGGCGATATTGGCTGGAGCCTGTTCCCCTGGCTGGGCCTGGAGTTGCACGAAGCCAGCATCGCCACCCTGACCAAGCCCAAGGAACCCTTCGCCGACCTGCAGATGCTCGGCCTGTCGGTCCGCGTGCTGCCGCTGCTGCGCCGTGAAGTGCAGATGAGCGATGTACGCGTCGAAGGCCTGAACCTGACCCTGGCTCGTGACGAGCACGGCCACGGCAACTGGGAGGACATCGGCAAACCGCTGCCCACGCCAGGCGCCAGCGTCACGCCGGGCGACACGGCCCCGGCACCCGCTACCGCTGATGCCGACGCGACGGCGAACAAGCAGGATACCCGCGAGCGCATGGTCAAGCTGGACATCGACAGCCTGACCGTCAACAACGCCCGGGTGCAGTACACCGATGCCAAGACCGGCCAGACCTTCAGCGCCGATAGCATCCAGCTGAGCACTGGCGCGGTCCACGAAGGCTCGAACATTCCACTCAAGGCCAGTGCCTTCCTCAGCGTCGGCCAGCCGAGCCTCAAGGCACGCACGGAGCTGGCCGGCGAACTGCGCTTCGATCGCAAGCTCAAGCGCTACAACTTCGAAGACCTGCGCCTGACCGGCGAGACTTCCGGCGAGCCGCTGGCCGGCAAAACCATGACCTTCGCCGCTCAAGGCCAGCTGCTGGTCGACCTGGCGGCCAACGTAGCGTCGTGGAACGGCCTGAAGCTGTCCGCCAACCAGCTGCGCGCCCTGGGCGAGCTGAACCTGCGCGACCTGGACAAGACTCCGCAGTTGAGCGGTGGCCTGTCCATCGCCCAGTTCGACCTGCGCACCTTCCTCGACAGCATCGGCCACCCGCTGCCGGCCACCGCCGACCCGGCCGCGTTCGCCAAGCTCGAGCTGGTCACTCGCCTGCAGGCCAACCCCACCAGCCTGGCCCTGGAAGACCTGGCGGTGAAGCTGGACGACAGCACCTTCAGCGGCCGCGTGGCCATCGAAGACTTCGCCAAACAAGCTCTGCGTGTACGCCTGAAAGGCGACAAGTTCGACGCCGACCGCTACCTGCTGGCCAAGAGCGAGCAGGCCAAAGGCGCCACTGCCGCACGCCAGGCCGAGGTCAAGCAGCAGGAAGCCACGGCCGTGGCCGGCCCGAGCACCACGCCGCTGCCCAAGGCCCCGACCCAGGTGGCCTGGAGCAACGACAAGCTGCTGCCGGTGGACCGCCTGCGCCAGGTCGACCTGCAGGCCGACCTGTCGTTCGGTGCCCTGACCCTGGACAAGCTGCCGATCACCGACGCCCAGCTCAGGGCCAACGGCCAGGGCGGCCTGCTGACGCTCGAAACCCTGCGCGGCGGCCTGTACGACGGCACCTTCGAGGCCAAGGGCACGGTCGACGTGCGCCCAGCCGTGCCACAGGTCGGTATAACCACCAAGGTCAATCGCGTGCCGGTGGAACACTTCATCAAAAGCGAACACCCTGACCAGGCACCGCCGCTCAAGGGCCTGCTGACCCTGGCCAGCGACCTGACCGCCACCGGCAACAGCCAGAAGGCGCTGGTCGACACCCTCAACGGCAACGCCAACTTCACCATCACCGATGGCGTGCTGGTCAATGCCAACCTCGAGCAGCAGCTGTGCCACGCCATCGCGACGCTCAACCGAAAGACCCTGAGCGGCGAACCTCGCGGCAAGGACACACCCTTCCAGGAACTGCGCGGCAGCCTGGTGGTGCGCAACGGCGTTGCCAGCAACCCTGACCTCAAGGCACGCATCCCAGGCCTGACCGTCAATGGCCACGGTGACGTGGACCTGCGCGTGCTGGGCATGGACTACAACGTCGGCGTGATCGTCGAAGGTGACCAGCGCGCCATGCCGGACCCGGCCTGCCAGGTCAACGAGCGCTATGTCGGCGTCGAGATCCCGCTGCGCTGCCGCGGCCCGCTGGAGCTCGGCGCCAAGGCCTGCCGCCTGGACCAGGACGGCCTGGGCAAGGTGGCGGCCAAGCTGGCCGGCAACCGCCTGCAGGAAAAGCTCGACGAAAAACTCGGTGACAAGGTGAGCCCAGAAGTGAAGGACGTGCTCAAGGGGCTGTTCAAGCGATGAGCCCCGAGCAGTTCTCCAGTGCCGTACTGCAGTGGTACGACCAGCACGGCCGCCACGACCTGCCTTGGCAACAGGGCATCACCCCCTACCGGGTGTGGGTGTCGGAAATCATGCTGCAGCAAACCCAGGTGAGCACCGTGCTCAACTACTTCGACCGCTTCATGCAGGCCCTGCCCACCGTGCAGGCCCTGGCCGAGGCGCCGGAAGACGAGGTGCTGCACCTGTGGACGGGCCTGGGCTACTACACCCGGGCGCGCAACCTGCAGAAGGCCGCCAGGATCGTGGTCGAGCGCCATGGGGGTGAGTTCCCGCGCAACGTCGAGCAGCTCACCGAGCTGCCCGGCATCGGCCGCTCAACCGCCGGGGCCATCGCCAGCATCAGCATGGGCATCCGCGCACCGATTCTGGACGGCAACGTCAAGCGCGTGCTGGCCCGCTACACCGCCCAGGCCGGCTACCCCGGCGAGCCCAAGGTGGCCAACATGCTGTGGGCTACCGCGGAGCGCTTCACGCCGCAACACAGGGCCAACCACTATACCCAGGCGATGATGGACCTGGGCGCGACGCTCTGTACCCGCAGCAAGCCCAGTTGCCTGATCTGCCCACTGCAGCGCGGCTGCCAAGCCCACCTGCTCGGCCAGGAAACCCACTACCCCGAACCCAAGCCGCGCAAGACGCTGCCCCAGCGCCGCACACTGATGCCCCTGCTGGCCAACCAGGACGGCGCCATCCTGCTCTACCGCCGACCTTCCAGCGGCCTTTGGGGCGGCTTGTGGAGCCTGCCGGAGCTGGACACCTTCGAGCAGGTCGACGACCTGGCCTACCAGCATGGTCTGCGCACCACCGCCAGCCAGGCCCTGGACGGGCTGACCCATACCTTCAGCCATTTCCAGCTGGCCATCGAGCCGTGGCTGGTGCGCGTCGACCCGCTCGGCCCGCCCGTGGCCGAGCCCGACTGGCTCTGGTATAACCTGGCCACCCCGCCGCGCCTGGGCCTCGCCGCCCCGGTCAAGAAGCTGCTCAAACGCGCGGCCGACGAATTGATTGCAGGAGACGCCCGATGACCCGCACCGTGAAGTGCCGCAAGTACAACGAAGAACTCCCCGGCCTGCCCCGCCCACCCTACCCGGGCGCCAAGGGCCAGGACATCTTCGACAATATCTCGCAGAAGGCCTGGGACGAGTGGCAGAAGCACCAGACCATGCTGATCAACGAGAAGCGCCTGAACATGATGAACGCCGAGGACCGCAAATTCCTCCAGACGGAGATGGACAAGTTCTTCGCCGGCGAAGACTACGCCCAGGCCGAAGGCTACGTTCCACCCAGCGAATGACCCCGGAAAACGTAAGCGACGGAATTAATTTAAAAAATTTTCAAAAAGTCGTTGACGGACGGTCTGAAAACCTTTTTAATTCGCCCCGTCGCCCAGATAGCTCAGTCGGTAGAGCAGAGGATTGAAAATCCTCGTGTCGGCGGTTCGACTCCGTCTCTGGGCACCACCTTCAGCTTCTGGTGGTTGAAAAGTTACCCGAAGCGACAACAAGAAACCCGCCTAGTGCGGGTTTTTTGTTGTCTTGGATTTCCCCCAACTCATTTGAGCGCCGTCCCGCGATGGGCCGCACAGCGGCCCCGACCTGCAACGCTTGGGTTTCTCCGGCATCTGCGCTTCAATACGCGCATTTTCCAGACACCCAAGGATTCGCCCATGGCCTCCAATACCAAGCAACAGAAACGCGCCAAGCGCGCCGCCACCAAGGCCAAGCAGAACCGCATGGTGCGCAGCGGCCAGGCGGTCAAGGCCAGTGCCGGCGACAGTGCCAGTGTCGAGCAGGTGTTCAAGAAAGCCATGGACTCGGGCAGCTACGGCAGCCTGTTCGAGAAGATGAAGGAAGCCCAGGAAAACGGCCTGGTGCCGATGATATCGGTGTTCCTGGTCGACCCGCTGCTGGCCCTGGTGCTCAAGGGGCACAAGGAAGAACACGCTACCGACTACATCGTCATGGTGTTCACCGCCTACCGTAAGTGGCTCGATGGCGCCGACGAGGATGCCACCATGGCCTGGCTGGAGAGCGATGAGTTCCAGGAGGCCTATGTGGCGGCTTCGGAAGTGGTGGCCAAGCAGCAGCAACAGCAGAAGCAGTTCGGCTGAGGCTTCCTACAGGCTCTGCATGCACCATCCCAGTGGGAGCCGGCTTGCCGGCGATTGGGCCCGCCGATACACGAGCAAAAAAAAGGCCGCGCCCTTCACCGGGCGCGGCCTCTTCATTTCAGCCAGCCGGATCAGTTATCCAGCACAGTCCGCCCTTCAGCCTGGCCCAGGGCCTTGCGCTTGCGCTGCACCAACAGGCCGGCGGCAACCACACCAATACTCAACAGCGCAGTGGCGATGATCTCGGCACGGTGGTCTTCCCGCAACGCCATCACCGCCAGCACGGCGACGATGAAGGCGATGGTCGTCCAGGTCAGCCCTGGGAACAGCCACATCTTGAAGGCGATCTTCTCGCCACGGGCCTCGCGCTGGCTGCGCATGCGCAGCTGCGACACAGCGATCACCAGGTACACCAGCAAGGCGATGGCGCCGGAGCTCGCCAGCAGGAACTCGAACACCGCCGCCGGCGCCACGTAGTTGGCGAACACACAGAGGAACGCCGCCGCAGTGGACAGCAATACCGCCCAATGCGGAGTACCCGCCTGGGTGGTGCGCTGGGCCACGGCGGGGGCATCGCCACGCTTGCTCAGGGAGAACAGCATGCGCGAGGAGGTGTACAGCGCCGAGTTCAGGCAGCTGGTCACGGCGATCAGCACCACGATGTCGACGATCAGCTTGGCGTTTGGCACGCCGATGCGGCTCAGCACGGTCTGGTAGGAACCGGTTTCGGCCAGGGCCGGGTCGTTCCACGGCACCAGGGCCACCACCAGGAAGATCGACACCAGGTAGAACAGGCAGATACGCCAGATCACCGAGTTGGTGGCGCGGCTGATCTGCTTGCCCGGGTCCTTCGACTCGGCGGCGGCGATGGTGACGATTTCGGTACCCATGAACGAGAACATGGTGGTCAGCATGGCTGCCAGCACCGCGCCCAGGCCGTTGGGCATGAAGCCCTGGGTGTCGAACAGGTGGCTGGCACCGCTGACCTGGCTGCCCGGCACCAGGCCGAGCATGGCCACGCAGCCGACCACGATGAAGCCGATGATCGCCAGCACCTTGAGCAGGGCGAACCAGAATTCGAATTCACCGTAGTTCTTCACGCTGCACAGGTTGGTCAGGGTCAGCGCCAAGGTAATGATGAGCGAGAAGGCCCAGAGGTCCACGGCGGGGAACCAGGCATGCAGGATGGCTGCGGCGGCGTTGGCCTCCAGCGGGATCACCAGCACCCAGAACCACCAGTACAGCCAGCCAATGGTAAAGCCCGCCCAGCGACCGATGGAGCGGTCGGCGTAGGTAGAGAAGGAACCGGTGTCCGGCGAGGCGATGGCCATCTCGCCGAGCATACGCATCACCAGCACCACCAGGGTACCGGCAGCCGCATAGGCCAGCAGCACGGCCGGGCCGGCTGCGGCGATCGCATGGCCGGAGCCGACGAACAGGCCGGCGCCGATCACGCCAGCGATGGACAGCATGGTGACATGCCGTTGCTTGAGCCCCTGAGCGAGGTCATTGGAATTGTGCTTACCGCTCATAAAACTACCTTTGTAAGGAGTGGACCACCCGACCTGCATGAACGAAGCGCGCCTGGGGTTGGTTTAGGCGTCGCTGCAGTCGGCCCTTTCCCAATGGCAATAACCGCGCCACTCGGCGATCACGTTCGTCCGAATGCCCTGGCGCCCCCGAAAAACAAGTCCCAGCAGGCCTTTCGGCCACGGCTTGACCGAAAGAGCATCAAATTGCCCTGCCAGCCACAGATTACTGAAATACCCACTTACAAACGCACCAAAGGTGCGCCTTGGTAACACCTGCGCACAAAAAAGCAGCAAGCAAAGCGCAACCCGACGGCGCAACCTGTGCCACGCATAACGGCCCAGGAAGTGCCACCCGGCCAAAAACGGCTTCCCAGGCACGTCCAAAGCTGGCACCATCGCGCCTTTTTTCATCAAGGCTCCGGTGTTGGGCGAGCGCGTTGCGGACATCCTCGCGACAGTCCACTGCGCCAATGCGACAAAGTGTCCCGCCAGCGACCCGAGCCGCCTGCGACCTGGTTGGCCGCCGTTGCGCCGCTATGCTAGCTTGGCGCTCGCCAGGAAGGCCGCCAACAGCTGGGAACGCACCCGAACATATGAGGACCGCACATGGCCCAGGCCACGCCCGCGCTGGAAATCCGCAACCTGCATAAACGCTACGGCGAGCAGGAGATTCTCAAGGGCATTTCTCTGACCGCTCGCGACGGCGACGTGATTTCCATCCTGGGGTCGTCCGGTTCCGGCAAGTCCACCCTGTTGCGCTGCATCAACCTGCTGGAGAACCCGCACCAGGGCCAGATCCTCGTCGCCGGCGAGGAGCTCAAGCTCAAGTCGACCAAGAACGGCGACCTGATCGCCGCCGACAACCGCCAGATCAACCGCCTGCGCAGCGAGATCGGCTTCGTCTTCCAGAATTTCAACCTGTGGCCGCACATGACGATCCTCGACAACATCATCGAGGCTCCACGCCGTGTGCTTGGCCAGAGCAAGGCCGAGGCCATCGAGGCGGCCGAGGCGCTGCTGGCCAAGGTCGGCATCCACGACAAACGCCACAGCTACCCCGCCCAGCTTTCCGGTGGCCAGCAACAACGCGCGGCCATCGCCCGGACCCTGGCCATGAAGCCCAAGGTCATCCTGTTCGACGAGCCGACCTCGGCGCTCGATCCGGAAATGGTCCAGGAAGTGCTTAACGTCATCCGCGCTTTGGCCGAAGAAGGCCGTACCATGCTGCTGGTGACGCACGAGATGAACTTTGCCCGCCAGGTGTCCAGTGAAGTCGTGTTCCTGCACCAGGGCCTGGTCGAAGAGCAGGGATCGCCGCAGCAGGTGTTCGAGAACCCGACCTCGGCGCGTTGCAAGCAATTCATGTCCAGCCACCGCTAACGGAGCAACACATGCAGACCTACAAGAAATTCCTCCTGGCCGCTGCCGCCACGCTGGTCGTCTCGGCCAACGCCATGGCCGCGGAAAAACTGCGCATGGGTATCGAAGCGGCCTACCCGCCGTTCAACAACAAGGACGCCAGCGGTAACGTGGTCGGCTTCGACAAGGACATCGGCGACGCCCTGTGCGCCAAGATGAAGGTCGAGTGCTCGGTCGTGACCTCCGACTGGGACGGCATCATCCCGGCCCTGAACGCCAAGAAGTTCGACTTCCTGGTGTCCTCGCTGTCGATCACCGACGAGCGCAAGCAGGCCGTGGACTTCACCGACCCCTACTACTCCAACAAGCTGCAGTTCATCGCGCCGAAGAACGTCGACTTCAAGACCGACAAGGCCTCGCTCAAGGGCAAGGTGATCGGCACCCAGCGCGCCACCCTGGCCGGCACCTGGCTTGAAGACAACTACGGCGACGACGTCGAGATCAAGCTGTACGACACCCAGGAAAACGCCTACCTCGACCTGGTCTCCGGCCGCATCGATGGCATCCTGGCCGACAAGTACGTGCAGTACGAGTGGCTCAAGAGCAAGGACGGCCAGAACTTCGAGTTCAAGGGCGAGCCTGTGGTCGACAGCGACAAGATCGGCATCGCCGTGCGCAAGGGTGACCCGCTGCGCGAGAAGCTGAACACCGCCCTGAAAGAAATCAAAGCCGACGGCACGTACAAGAAGATCAACGACAAGTACTTCCCGTTCAGCATCGAATGATACGCCCCGACCGGTGCCGCCCTGCGCGGTGCCGGTCCCTTGAACGCAGCTACCCATGAATATCGACCTGCACGGATTCGGTCCGGCCCTGGCGGCTGGCACCCTGATGACCGTAAAACTGGCGCTTTGCGCCCTGCTGCTGGGGCTGGTCCTGGGCCTGCTCGGCGCCCTGGCCAAGACGTCCCCGGTCAAGCCGCTGCAATGGCTTGGCAGCACCTACTCGACCCTGGTTCGCGGCGTACCCGAGCTGCTCTGGGTCCTGCTCATCTATTTCGGCACCGTCGGGCTGATGAACAGCCTCGGCGAAGCCCTGAACATGCCTGGCCTGGAGCTCAGCGCCTTTGCCGCGGGCGTGATCGCCCTCGGGCTGTGCTTCGGCGCCTACGCCACGGAAGTATTCCGCGGCGCCATCCTGGCCATCCCCAAGGGGCACCGTGAAGCCGGCCTGGCCCTGGGCCTGTCCAAGGGCCGCATCCTGTCGCGGATCATCCTGCCGCAGATGTGGCGTGTCGCCCTGCCTGGCCTGGGCAACCTGTTCATGATCCTGATGAAGGACACCGCGCTGGTGTCGGTGATCGGCCTGGAAGAGATCATGCGCCACGCGCAGATCGGCGTGACCGTGACCAAGGAGCCGTTCACCTTCTACATGGTCGCTGCCTGCATCTACCTGTGCCTGACCATCGTGGCCATGACCGGCATGCACTTCCTGGAAAAACGCGCCGCTCGCGGCTTCGTGAGGGCCGAACAATGAACTGGGAAGTCATCATCAAGTGGCTGCCACGCCTGGCCCAAGGCGCCACGCTCACGCTGGAGCTGGTAGCCATCGCCGTGATCGCCGGCCTGATCCTGGCCATCCCGCTGGGTATCGCCCGCTCCTCGCGGCACTGGTACGTACGCGCCCTGCCCTTCGGCTACATCTTCTTCTTCCGCGGCACCCCGCTGCTGGTGCAGCTGTTCCTGGTGTACTACGGCCTGGCGCAATTCGACCTGGTACGTACCAGTTCGCTGTGGCCGTACCTGCGCGATCCGTTCTGGTGCACCGTGCTGACCATGACCCTGCACACGGCCGCCTACATCGCCGAGATCCTGCGTGGCGCACTGCAGGCCATCCCGAAAGGCGAGATTGAGGCCGCCCGAGCGCTGGGGATGTCGCGGGGCAAGACGCTGTTCTACATCATGCTGCCGCGTGCCGCACGCATCGGCCTGCCGGCCTACAGCAACGAGGTGATCCTGATGCTCAAGGCCAGTGCCCTGGCCAGTACCGTCACCTTGCTGGAACTGACCGGCATGGCGCGGACCATCATTGCCCGTACCTACCTGCCGGTGGAGATCTTCTTCGCCGCCGGGGTGTTCTACCTGGTCATTTCCTTCGTGCTGGTCCAAGGCTTCAAGGTGTTGGAGCGCTGGTTGCGCGTGGACGCCTGCCAAGGGCGATGAGAACGATCCCACATCCATGACGAAGGGCCGCACAGCGGCCCTTTTTCGATTTGCGCTCCGGTGCTCCCATGAACACACCTCCCTTCCTGCAAGCCGACCAACTCCTCGAACGCTTTCACGCCCTGGACCGCTTCCTGGTCGAGCACCAGCACCTCTGGCACCCACGTCCCTTCACCCAGCTTCGCCTGGCCTGGGAGGTCGAGCACCCCGAACTCTCCACCTGGCTTCGCCAGCGCTCCCTGGAAGACGCCGAGGCCTTCCAGCACCACCCCGAACAGCTCCCGGCGCCCGCCCCGTTTCCCCAGCTCGCCGAGCAAGCCAGGCGCCTGGCCGCCATCGGCGAGCTGCCCGATGCCGGCCTGCCTGCGGCCGGGCATCGCCTGGAAGTGCATGTGCCTGGCCGCAAATGGCAGCAGATCGAAGCCTTCAGCCGCCGATTGACGTTCCGCGAGCGCACCCACCAATGGCTGGACTGGTGCTCCGGCAAAGGCCACCTGGGCCGTCGCCTGCTTCAGCCAGGGCAACACCTGACCTGCCTGGAATACGACGCCACGCTGGTCGCCGCCGGCCAGGCGCTGAGCGACCATCACCAGCTGCCGGCCACCCATGTGCAACAGGACGTACTGGCCGATAGCAGTGCCGACCAGCTGCAAGCACACCAGAGCGTGATCGCCCTGCATGCCTGCGGCGAGCTGCATGTGCGCCTCCTGCAGCTCGCCAGCCAGAAAGGCTGCCGCCAATTGGCCATAGCGCCCTGCTGCTACAACCGCATCCACGGCGAGCATTACCAGCCGTTATCCACAGCCGCCCAGGCCTCGAAACTGCGACTGGATGTGGCCGACCTCGGCCTGCCCTTGAACGAAGCCGTCACCTCGAGCCTGCGCGTACGGCGCCAACGGGACATGTCCATGGCCCGGCGCCTGGGCTTCGACCTGCTGCAACGCGAGCAGCGCCAGCGCGATGAATACTTGTCCACACCATCGCTTCCAACCGCGTGGCTGGAAAAGCCATTCGCAGGCTACTGCCGTGACCTGGCCGAACTCAGGGGCGTGCACATCGATGGCGAGCCGAACTGGGGGGCGCTGGAGGCTGCCGGCTGGCAACGCCTGGCCGAGGTGCGCAACCTGGAACTGGTGCGCAACCTATTCCGCCGACCGCTGGAACTGTGGCTGGTGCTCGACCGCGCCCTGCTGCTCCAGGACCATGGGTATTCCGTGCGCCTCGGCACCTTCTGCGACTACCCCCTGACGCCCCGCAACCTGTTGCTGCTGGCCGAACGCGACGAGCCTCCGCAGCCCGCCTGAAACCTGTGGATAACTCTGTGAACAAGCTTGTGATGAAGATCACTAAATCTTGGATCCAATGGCTATTTCAGGTTATCTGCTTATTTCGCCAGATGAACCAAAACCAGTAAAAACAGGCCTTTGCGCAAAGACCAACGGTCCGCACCGGTGGCATGCCTTTCGCTCGTCCGTGGCATTGCGCTTGTGCATAAAGGTTCCAGCATCTGTGTGAACCGAGTGTTTCCGGCCTATCTGAACGGACCCTTTCAATCACAGCCAACCTGTTGCGGCAAAACGCCGCGACATCAAATTAACAGCAACAAATTATTGTGCTGCGATAATTTTTCGCGAATAATCCGTCCCGTTCATCACCTGTACGGAGGCATCCCATGAACAACAGCAGATCCGTGGCCTATGCCCGCTCACGCTTGCGCACCATCGGCGCGTTCGCCGCTTTCCTGGCCTGGGCCACCGCCGCGGTGGAATTCTTCGGCACGCCGCTGCTCTGGGTATTCGACTACCCTGATACCGTCACCGCCTACCTGCAAACCCACGGCATCAACATGCCCCTGCTGCTGGAAGACGGCTACCAGCCCTCGCAACTGGCCATGGGCCTGGTGCTGGCCCTGGCAATGATTCCCGCCGCGCTGTCGGCATTCGCCCTGCTCCTGACCGGGCTGTTCTTCATGCGTCTATCCAAGGGCCACACCTGGAGCCCGGAAAACATCAAGATGCTGTGGTGGGTCGGCCTGATCTGCATCGGTACACCGCTGCTGTGGCCGGTGATCGACACCTTGCAGGGCCTGGCCCTGGCCATCGACCTGCCGGCCGGGGAGCGCACATTCGTGGTGTCTATCGGTGTATCATCCGAGGCCGTCTACGAGATCATGAAGGGCATCCTGCTGTGCGCCTTCTCGCTGGTCATGCGTGACGCCAAGATCATCAGCGATGAACACAACTGTTATGTCTAGCCGCCCTCTATGCCGATAATCATCCGCCTCGACGTCGTCATGGCCAGGAACAAGATCCGTTCCAAGGACCTGGCGGAAATCATCGGCATAACGGAAGCGAACCTGTCACTGCTGAAGAACGGCAAGATCAAGGGTTTCAAGATCGAAACCCTGGAGAAGCTGTGCCGCGCGCTGAACTGCCAACCCGGCGACCTGCTGGAGTTCAGCGAAGAATGATCAAGGACCGTTACACCCGTGGACACCCCAGAAAAACGCCTCGCCACCATGATGCTGGCGGGCCTGTTGCTCGGCGGCTGCGGCCCCTCCTATACCTATAGGTACTCGCCACCGCCCAGCGCCCATGGCATCCAGTGCATCAACAGCTGCCAGATGGAACGCAACCACTGCAAGCAAATGGCCCGCCTGGAGGAAAACAGCCAGCGCGCCCTGTACCAGGCCGAGTTGCGCAGCTACCAGTATTGCCAGGACAGCAAGACCAAGAAGGACGCCCGTCACAGATGCCACTACCCAAGCTACCCGTACTCGAGCGGCGCAAGCTACAGTTGCGACCGCGACTACGACAGCTGCTACCTGGCCTGCGGCGGCACCATCCAGCGCATATTGAACACAGACTGACCCACCTACGGACTTTGCCCACGTGACCCAAGCCAAGCCCCTTGCCCTGTTCACCCTCGCCCTGGTCCTGACCGGCTGCGCCGGCAACACCTACTCGCCCAACACCCCATCCCTGGGCTGGGAAACCCCCGGCATGCAACTGGGCGGCGACCGCGGCCTGCCCCTGCGCGTCGACACCCCCTGCCGCAAGCGCGGTTGCGACAACGACAAGCTGTTCTTCAACCCCGCTACCCCCGAGCCGAGCGTCAACAGCATCCACCGTGGCTGGTAGGAAAATTCTCCTTTGCCGGGGACAACGTAAGCTATTGGAAGGAATAGGTTTACAGCCGCCAACCGATCGCTATAATGACGCCCCATTGCCGGTATAGCTCAGCTGGTAGAGCAACTGACTTGTAATCAGTAGGTCCCGGGTTCGATTCCTGGTGCCGGCACCATTCAAGGTTCCATAGAAAGCTTTCAAAATCTCTGGAACCCCCGAAAAACCCGCCTTCTGGCGGGTTTTTTCGTTTTGGCGTTCCGTCGGATTCCGAGGGTAGCCAGCGCTAATAAGGGTACTTTTAAGGATACCTACCAATTCGACATTGGAAAGTACCCTTATGGCTCGCACAACGGCTCCCCTTACCGACAACGCCTGCCGCACTGCAAAGGCTCGCGAACGTGAGTACAAGCTTTTTGACGGCGATGGTCTTTACCTGCTCGTGAAGCCCAACGGTCGCAAAGGCTGGCGGCTCAGGTACGTGAAGCCCGATGGTCGCGAGGGCCTGACCTCACTCGGCAATTACCCGGTGGTCGGGCTGGCTGACGCTCGCCACAAGCGCTTCGAGCTCAAACAGCAGCTCGCCAACGGCATTGACCCCATCCAATCCAAGCAGCAGGCCAAGGTGCAAGCCGTAATCAATGGCCGTACCTTCGAAAGCGTTGCGCTCGATTGGTATGCCGGGATGGTGCCCAAGTGGGCGCCGGGCCACGCCAAGACTGTACTCAGCCGGTTGAAGACTCACGTATTCCCTTTGCTTGGTGCCAGGGCAATCATTGAGTTGGACACCCATGACCTCATGCAGCCACTGGAAGCCGTGACGAAGCGCGGCACCATCGACGTGGCGCTCAGGATCAAGAACTACCTGCAAAGCATCATGCGCGAAGCCAAACGGCTGCGGCTGATTACGACGAATCCAGCCCACGACCTCGATGGCTCAATCAGAGCACCACGGGTTACACATCGACCCGCACTACCCTTATCGAGGCTGCCAGAGCTACAGGCGCGCATCGACGGCTACAAAGGTCGTCCACTCACACGCCTTACCGTGATGCTGTCGTTGCACGTGTTCGTACGCTCCAGTGAGCTGCGCTTCGCCCGCTGGAACGAGTTCGACCTCAATCGCGGCATCTGGGAGATCCCCGACACTCGCCCGGCGCTCGACGGCGTACCGTTTTCCACAAGGGGTACGAAAATGGCCGGAGACATTCACGTTGTACCCTTATCGCCGCAAGCAGTGAGCTTGCTTGAGCAGATCCACGCGATCACCGGCAAGTTCGACCTAGTGTTCGCGGGAGATGCAAAACCGTGGAAACCGATGTCCGAGAACACGGTGAATGCCGCGCTCAGAACGATGGGCTACGACACTAAGGTGGATATCTGCGGCCACGGGTTCCGAGCCATGGCGTGCAGTGCACTGGTCGAGTCCGGGCTGTGGTCAGAGATAGCGATCGAACGCCAGATGAGCCACAAGGAACGCAACAACGTGCGCGCCGCCTATACCCACAAGGCCGAGTTCCTCGAAGAGCGCCGGATGATCATGACCTGGTGGAGCCGGTTTCTGGACGCGAACCGCGAGGACCATGTGACGCCGCATGAGTTTGCCAAGCAGACGGGCGAGAACGTCACGCGCCTTCGCAGTGCCAAGAGGACCGAGTAACCCGCCGCACCACCACCTCAACTAGCTGTGAAGTTACCCACAGCACCGCATGAAGCTCCTCCGCGCGGGTCCTTTCAAACGGGGCTGCAAAGCCGCCCTGTTTGAAAGGACCATACCTAAGAAAAAAAACCGCTGGCACAGCGTACGTCTGTGGAGAACCACAGATGTCCACCGGGGGATAGTTTTATCCACAGGCGCTAAATCCCTGAAATCGCTTTGCTTGACTAACATTGTCCACAGGCGTAGACCGGGAGTTGCAAGCGCTGTCGATGACAGCACCCTAGGTGACCCGAACCTTAAAGGTCACGCCGCTCTGGCGGTGGTTCTCCCCAAGGGCGATTCGCATCCGGCAGCTCGCCCGGTCACTACCCATGTGATGGATGCTCTTACACACATAGCGCTCGTGCGCCAGATACTCCGTACCTCGCTGCCCTGCAGCAACCTATCCGCTTGGCCGAAGATTGCGCCAACCTGTGCCCGTCTCTTTCTGTGGAAAGAGACGGGCACTTCTACCACTGCTGCAGCCCTGATCGCACAAGGCTTTGCGGCATTCCCCCTCGTGACAATCGGCGTGACAAACGCCGATGTCACCAGCAACAGCGCTGTAGATGATGGTGCCGCAGACCAAGGAATGGACTGCACCTGACTGACAGTCAGGCATGCCCCGGTCATCGCATTGCTGCGTTCACCCGGCTCAGGATCTCGCGGCACTTGTCTCGTCAGCCAGTGCAGCCTCCACCCGCCCACCGGTAACGGTGCTCAGGAGGTCAGATCATGAGATGCCCTTGCTCCCGGACGTAAGGAGCCGCCAGTCCCGCGTAGTGGACATTCCCCACAGGTCGCAGGGGCCTTGATCCCTGATAACACTCAACATTCTTGGCGGGATGACGTGGGGAAACTCATAAGGTACTACTGAGGGAAGGGCTAAAGGGTGATATCGAGAGGATACGTCTCTCATACTGACGAGGTGTGATTCACTGAGGAGCGAGTACATTCTACTGTGGCATGAGGTATGCTGGTGAAAGCGTGTACCCCTCTAAATACAGGGATCTAATCGTGGAGAAGCTATTACTGATCACGTGTACTGAGGGTGTACAACCCGGAAAGCCAATGCTGAGCGCTTCCAATGGCCTCACTCAGCCTTGCGCAAGTACCAATTTAAACTCAGCCCCCCCTACGCTTAACCAAGTAGTGTGTTCTAACGCCTACAATACTGAAAATATCTCTGAGCCGCACTCATCCTCGATGCAGTGCTACAGGTCTAGCACTGGAAGTAGAAGAAAGCTCTCAATAAGATCTTGGTCGCACTCCATAAGCATGTTGTCAGCGGAACTGGCAAATCTGCCCCCCGAAAACCACCAATTAAACTCAGACCAAAGTCAATTACACCCCCATAACTAAGGAGTCTCTGTGAGCAAGCCATTCGATAAGCGCATTCAGGAAATGAATGCGATGTACAAACTCCCAATCAATACCACTCCGACTCTCCTGCCGGACCCCGCCGACAAACTTAAAAAATTTAAAGCAACCTTAATTGACGAGGTAAACGAAATTGACGAGATCATTGAAGGAATAAAAAACGGGCAACCAGATATTGATACTAAAGTCGCTATCGCTGACCTGCTTGGTGACATAATCGTATACTGCAGATCTGAAGCCTTAAAGTATGGACTACCACTTGAAGATGTACTTAAAATCATAATGGATAGTAATGAAAGCAAATTAGGCGCCGATGGCAAGCCAATTTACGATGAAAACGGCAAATTCTTAAAAGGTCCAAACTACTGGAAGCCTGAGCCTAAAATTGAAGCCCTTCTTTTGAAACATAAAGAAGACTAAGATCCTTGGCCATAAAGGAGCCTTAATTGAGCATTGTTAGCATGGACAAGTGCCAGACACTTCAAGACATTGAAGCGGCATACTGGGAGATTCTTTCGAACAAAGATGAGAAGTTTGTCATTCCTGCGGATTTTCTCAGCGCTCGACGTGGCGCTTTGCATGACGCCTCTCGTCTTCAACTTATAGTCACGTTGGCTCGCCAAGAATTAAATGGAGATTTCTTAGACTTTAGCAAAAGCGTTAATCCTGAGTCTTTAATAGATAACATTGCCAATTATTCTCCAGGTGTAGCCGCCGTGCGCCTTTCAAAAGGAATCCGCATTGGCGATAGAACTTTCAGCAGAAGAGACGTACTTAAGGCCGCAGTTGAGAGGATGCAAGCAGCCGACGCTGCAGAATACGAAAAAGTCATTCGTGGCAGAATTATAGATTTAATTTGCGTCGCTGGTTCTAAAATTCAATATTTGCGACCACTGTTCAGTGCTGACGGAGTGGTAAAAACTCCGCCTGATATGACAAGTTCAATCAGAGAGCTTATCGACTTTGTAAACAAGCAGAGTTCGCAGGGAATGCCGGAATCCTTAATAGAAAGTTTAGGATTATTTTGTAGCGAGCTTGTGGGAAACACTCAGGATCACGCTACATCGGACCATCTAGGAAATAAGTATCATGCTCATGTAGAGGGTTTGATGCTGGGTTGGACCCGTCTTGACGAAGATATTTTTTCTTCTGACTTTGAAGGAAACCAAGAGCTAAGAGAATATTGGGACAGGGAACTATCTACCACGGAAAATAATAAGACAAGCCTCCGCGCATTTCAGATCAGTTTCTTCGATTCTGGGCCGGGCTTTGCTTCTCGAATAAGTGGGAAGAGTATCAAACAGATGAGCCTGGAGGAAGAAAGAGAATATCTTACCCAGTGTTTGAGTGCCCGTACCACTACAAAATTTGAAGACGCCGCCGGCCAAGGACTTCAAATGGTACTCAGGGAACTCCAAAAGATTGGAGGCCTAATAAGAATTAGAACAGGCCGAATGTCAATCTACAACCAATTCAAAAAGAATGACATCTCGCGCAATTTATTAGATTTCAAAGATTGGAGCAGCGAACCGCTCGCTCCAGTTGTAGGTTCTGTTGTAGCAATTTTAATACCGCTGAGGGCCGTGTGAATGGAGCGTTATTTTCAATGGAATTCAATAGCCAGCGGCTCTGGCGGTGGTAGCGAAGAAGCTTTGGTCGTTTGCTATAACGACTGCGAGCTTTCGCCAACTCAAGTTTATTCTGACATAGAAAAAGCATTAAAGCACTCGCGACATCTACCAGATTGCGTGTACATAGTTGGGAGTAGCTCACAGCTATCAGTATTCAAGGAAGCTTGGGAGCCCCATCAGCATAGATTGCAGGACTTACTGAAAAGAGGTGTAAAAAATGAATGTGTACGTATAGAACAGTATGTATTTCTTGAATGGCGCGACAATGACTTTATTAGCCACACTCTTGACGGAGGCAAATTAGAATATAAATTCGCGGCAAAGAAACTGCTCCGAGATGGCTTAAAAACATTAGTTCTAAAAAATAACGTCATCAGCACAGCACCTTCAGGCCACTCATTCAAGCACCCATCTGGAACCTTGAACAGCATCTTCATCCAAGCACGCGAATTGGCTAGTGACGAAGCGGAGCTATGCTTAGTCGGTTATGCACTTGCCCTAGAGTATTCTAAGCAACTAAAGAAGGCATCAAAAGTCTATATCGACACTATGGGCATCCACACCTTTGTAAAAAATGCCCTAATGCGCGTAGGTAGCAAGGCAGAAATAGTTAATTTCCACTCTTACGCTCAACTTGAAAAAATGAACCCGCCGATGGAGGATTACTTCTGTGTAGTATCAGCCTCAACTTCTGGCGGAATGGCAAAAAAAATGACCACGCGAAGGTTTCGCGAGGAATGTATCTCGACTTTGATTGACAGAACTGAGGCAGGCCGCCTCGGCAGCATTTTATTACCACTAGACAAAATAGGAATAAAAATTGAAGTAAAGGAAGATGACGGAAATACCCTAATCGAAATAATCGGAGAAAATTTCTCCGCAAAATCCAAACCGCCTAAGTCGGTTGTGATTGCATTGAAACACTGCCCAGAAAACTTGTCTCAAATTCATAGTCACTTTGGCCTAGGACGCATCCTCGGCTTCTATGATGGCAACGGTTCTAATAAGCTGCTTTTTTTAGACCCCGAGCAAATGCTAGCTGATAAAGAATTCTGCGATTGGCTAGACGCTGAAATCGATTGGTCGGTATCAATGGCCACTAACCTGATCATACACTCTGATGACCCTGGCTCTGTTAAGCTGGCAAAGATGGTTCACGAGAGGCTTCAAAAACGGTTAGTGGATAAACCGATAAGAATTGAACCCTGCTCAGGGCTAGACATCCAAAAATTTGAAAGCATCACCGGTGTTTTGGTTGTTACAGTAGTCGCTCGGGATGGAGGAATACTACGCGAAATTAGTCGCGATCTTAGAGCTTATATAGATGCGAAAACCCCAAGACGTTTCCTAGCTCCGATAGGTATTCCTGAAAGCCGCAAAGCTTGGGGGCAACTTAAAAGTTTCTTAACGAAAAACCCTTCACCAAGAGACTATGGTTTTTCTAACTGGCTGTGCCTACCCATAGGCAGTGATAGCAAGGAAAATGCTTGGACTCGGCTAACAAATGTTGGAACGAAAGCCGAAATGGTCATCGAAGGATTCGAGGCTGACGTATCGCAAGAGGTACGTGACTGTGCTCTAGAGCTTGCAGCGGAACTTATAGAAAAATATAGGCACAGCCTCTTGCCCACGAAAGATGGTAGGGACCTATCATTGTCTCATGGCTTCCTCTTCTTTGAAGCCGACAGTGAGATCTCAGATAGATATGCTGAAGTTTCACAAAGCACAGTGTATTTAACTATTGCTGCTGTCCTGCAATGCGCACGAGAACATAACGAGCACGGACTAATGTTGAGACCGACTGGTTATGAATCAGCCGTACTTTCTCCAGAGTGCTTTCAGCGATTTAACGATAATATTCTTCAGGCATGCTTCCTCCGATCCTGTCTACCATCAGAACTGGACTACTCAGCCAGCCCCGAGTTAAGCAAACTAATGAAAGAGATGCTACTCAAAGTATTCTCGCGATGGGACAAACAGTATGGCGACGCGTCTTTGGAATTCGCGGCAGCGCTGGCAACAGGTACGCTGAAACTAACTCGGGATGATACGGCTATATTGCTAAACGAATCCATCGGCCTTCATAAGGAAAAGCCATCATCACTACTGGGATTACTATTGATGGCTAAAGGCAAAGATATCATCAACTAAATCACACTGAGCAGCTAAAAGTTCAGGAACATTCACATCAAAATTCTTCTCTACTAGAAAAATCATCTGAAAGCCCTGGCTAGGGGCTTTCAGACCTGCTCCAGACCATAGCTATATGGCTTGGATCGCTTATTTTGCAATCTAAATAAAAAGCAATAATAATTGAGCACAAATGATTGAGCTGTATCTTTTGTGTAACCCATAGGACACAAAAATATTTTAGCGACTGATACCAAAAAGGGTATATTTAGAGATACTACCCAGCAACCAAAAAGAAAATGTCTAAATAATACAGGTGGTTACGCATCTGTTCGATTCCTGGTGCCTCTACATCAAGGCTCCAGCCATATTCAGGCTGATGCCAACGCAGGTTGACGTAACAAGCCGCATAACAAGCAGAACCTTCGCGCACATGTGCGCACGCCCCACACGTGAGGAAATTTTTCAGGTAGTGTGGGGGGGGGCGCGCAGAAAGAGTAATCTCCGTAACCCTGGCCGAGAAACGGGCGCAAAGCCTTGATCTGAAGGACTTCCCGGCGAAGGGCAAAGGTAATCTGGTTACTTTTCTTAAGGTGTAATGTCAGAAGCCCCGAATGGCACGGCCTCCATGGCCGGTCTACTACCAGATTGCTGAAATTACTCTTTCCCAAAATCGGCCCCGATAAGCCCCTCGAATCAGGTTGCTCCCATAGCCCCAACCTGCTCAGCCGCCTCGGCCGCGAGCATGACCCCATCGCCACCGTGAAGGCCGACCGAGATGCCTACACCGGCATCAAGGCGTACTACTACGAGGTCAATAGCGCGGAGAAGAAAGAGGCCATCGCCGGCGGCGGCGAGAACCGTCACGGCTACACCGACCAGGCCAGCGCCTTGCAAGCGGCCCGCGCAGAACGAAACCGCCTGCAGCGCGGCAGCGCCACGCTCAGCCATACGCTGGCAAGGGGCCGCCCGGATCTGATCCTGGACCAGACATACAGCCTCACCGGCATCAAGGCCGAGATCGCCGCCATCATCTGGCTAGGCGGCAACCTGCGGCACAGTTTCGCGCCCGAAAGCCTGACCACCACCCTGGAGCTGGAATCGCAGCTCCCCGACGGCGACGAGGGCACCTACGCTGGCCTCACCTGGTACCGCGACGAGAAGACCGGCCAGCAGCACAAGCTCACCGAGGGCGACCAGACCGGACCAGACGGCGGCGCCTGACACACCTCCACCAGAGCAAGGCAGCCGCCAAGCGCGCCCTCGATCGAGAGTAGAAGCGGATGCAGGAAAGCTCAGGACTGGCCAAAATCTTGATCAAAAATGAGTAAGGCCATATACTATGGGGGCATGATTTCTACATCCCATCTTACTGGAGATGATCCCATGGCAGTTCTGCAGTTTCTCCCCGCAGATACTCCGGCCTCTCAGAGTCGAGCCAAGATTGACGTGGCTCGCCTCCAACGTGCACTCGCTTCCGGCGATCACGAACTCCCGAACGGTCTCAGCATTGAGCAAATGCGTGAGCGTATTCTTGCCGTTGCTAGTCAGGCAAAACGCTAGCTAACTGTTTCGCAAGGATGCCGGCTTGACCTATTCCGTTACGTTCAAGACTCAGTTCGCAATCGAATTCGCCAACTACCCAGCCAAGCAGCAGACCGCAGTTCTAACGTTTGCGCAGACCTTCCAACAGCACGGCCTCGCTGATTTCACGCTGTACGATGGGAAGATCACTCCATCATGGTCAGGCCTTAACCCTGGCGACGCTGACTACGCCTACACCTACGGAAACGACCTCTGGCACTACCATCTAGGCATTCCGTACTACAAGCAGGTCCATGGTAAATACAAAACTTCGGACGTGGTGCTACATTTCCAGTGGGCCAACAGGGGCAAGCACATAGCGTTGGTTGACGTGTACGACCACTACCGGGCGGACGGTACCTTCTATCTCCCACCCGCCAGCTACCTCAGTTGAGAAGATCCTGCAATGCGGGGCCTTCTTGTATCAGCCGGAGCCCGTACGCACCATCATTGCCTCGATCGCCAACCGCATAAACTCATATGAAAAAACTGGCATCGCGCGGGTTTTGGAAAAAGCCGCCCCCCATTTGCAGCTATGCGACTTGTAAGTTGGCAGGAACGATCAGATTTTCAGAGAAAAAGATCACTTCTTGCCCTTTCATTTTGCGCTGCGCACTGTAAACCAAGTCGATCTCTGCTACTCGGCTATTCGAGTAAAACCGCCGAATCTGCTCTGTATCATCATAAGAGAGAACCCAAGGGGTTCTTAACGAAGAGACCAACTTACTTATACGACCATGATCGTCATGCTCGTAAAAGTTATCATATAGCCTTCTACCATTAACATAATAAGGCGGATCAATATAGATCAACGCTTTAGACAAAGGCATCGCATCTATAGTCTGCAGAAACAACTCCGCATCCATATTATAAAGATGTATATCATCAGCTCGGCGAGAGACTCTAATTATTCTCTCAACAAGAGCATCCTTGTTAAACCGAGCATCAATCTTGTAATTCCCAGTCTGGTTATAGCCACCAATAACACCTCCATTTATAATTCCAGACCTATTAGTTCTGTTCAAATAAAAAAAGGCGAAGCCCACATCAAATCCGCTATATTTATCTGGACTATTAAAAATCTCTCTCTGAGCGTACCACTCGTCCATATTCAAATCGCACGAATACACCCTTTCAATAAAACGCTCTGTGTGTAAAAGAACATTCGACCAGAAATTGAAGACACCTACATTCAGGTCATTAATGTGTATCTTCGAAACTACATCTGTCAGTAGCAACTCGAGTGCTACGCCAGCGCCACCAGCATATGGCTCAACGTATACCCCACCCTCAAAATCGTTCTCTCGAATCAGGTTTCGAATAAAGCCGCACAGTTTGGACTTCCCTCCAGGGTAGCGGAGGGGAGTGTAAAATCGATCGCCCATACTATGTCTATCCTTTACTTGCCTTGACAGCACGCCAAGCGCTGCGGAGAAGTTCTTCATAGCAGCTTTCCCAAGCTGCCTTTAAACCCTCCATTGAATTTTGATATCTGCCGTGTAGAAACGCATGCAACGCTTGAGGGCTGGCAAAGCTATTTGGATTCGAGACTTCACCACTCAGTATTGAGCCTTTCAGGTCTTTTGAGATATGACCATTTGAAAAAAGATGTTCAGCACAAACTTTAATCATCTCAGGCAGTGGAATTTGCCCAAAGCGATTTCTTTTATCGGCAGCAACCAGTGAAAACTCATCAATATAGATTTGCATGGAGATATCAACTAAGGCCCGCGCAGCGCAGGCAACCACTAGGCCATGCTCACTTAATTTCAGACTGTCGATTTGGTTGTACAGCCGACTGCATTTCGACTCAACGGAAGGAATAGTAATACTGCCGATGAACAGCTTATCTCTTTTAGCAGGATTAGGGTCTTTCCTCGTTTTCTTCGGCAGTTGCTTCTCTATCAACTTTGCCTTTTCTTCTTGAGCAGACTTTGCATCCTGGTCTGCTGTTGCCGGACTTGGTGAATGTGCAGGATCTTTGGCTCCGTGCGGACCCTCCTCAGGGCTAGACTTACCGTCCGAGCCAGGCGCCGCTTTCTCCTGTGCCAACTTAGCCTGTTCAACAACCCGAGTAAGAAAATCGAATTTATTATCGGCGGCGGCAAAAACTGAGTGCAACACCTGACCTTTCCGGTACGGTGCTGCCCCTATGTCTTATACCGAACTCAGCGTTGAAGAGCGCGCCACCATACAAATCGGTCGTAC
>NZ_JBLUPW010000038.1:0-45362 GCF_048068175.1 Pseudomonas sp. NY15356
CGTATAAACGCGGCGCTTTACCCGCCGGGGGCCGCGGGGCGGCCCTTCCGCGCCACCCCGCCGCCCCACCCCCCCCCGGGGCCCGTGTCGGTGGGGGGTTGGCCCGCGAAAGGGCTGCAAAGCAGCCCCTGCTCCTGTCGCCTCAACCCCCCAGCTTGGTTATACTTCCCGGCTTTCCCGAATTAATGCCATAGGGTCCCGCCGCGCATGGATAAGACCTACCAGCCGCACGCCATCGAAACTTCCTGGTACAACACCTGGGAGTCCGAGAACTATTTCGCTCCACAAGGTGCAGGCGAGTCCTACACCATCATGATCCCGCCGCCGAACGTGACCGGCAGCCTGCACATGGGCCACGGCTTCAACAACGCGATCATGGATGCCCTGATCCGTTTCCGCCGCATGCAAGGCCGCGACACCCTGTGGCAACCCGGCACCGACCACGCGGGCATCGCCACCCAGATGCTGGTGGAACGCCAGCTCGAGGCCAAGGGCCAGAGCCGTCATGACCTGGGCCGCGAAAAGTTCCTGGAGAAGGTCTGGGAGTGGAAGGAGCAGTCCGGTGGCAACATCAGCCGCCAGATCCGCCGCCTGGGCTCGTCGGTAGACTGGAGCCGCGAACGCTTCACCATGGACGACGGCCTCTCCGAGGCGGTCAAGGAAGCCTTCGTGCGCCTGCATGAAGACGGCCTGATCTACCGCGGCAAGCGCCTGGTCAACTGGGACACCAAGCTGCACACCGCCATCTCCGACCTCGAAGTGGAAAACCACGACGAGAAGGGCCACCTGTGGAACCTGCGCTACCCGCTGGCCGATGGCGCCAAGACCGCCGAAGGCAAGGACCATCTGGTGGTCGCCACCACCCGTCCGGAAACCCTGCTCGGTGACGCGGCCGTTGCCGTGAACCCGAACGACGAGCGCTACCAGGCCCTGATCGGCAAGTTCGTCGAGCTGCCCCTGGTGGGCCGCCGCATCCCGATCATCGCCGACGACTACTGCGACCCGGAGTTCGGCACCGGCTGCGTGAAGATCACTCCGGCCCACGACTTCAATGACTATGAAGTCGGCAAGCGCCACAACCTGCCGCTGCTCAACATCTTCGACAAGAACGCCCTGGTGCTGGCAAGCGCCCAGGCCTTCAACCTCGACGGCAGTGTCAACGAAAGCATCGACACCACCCTGCCCGCCCAATACGCCGGCCTCGACCGTTTCGTCGCGCGCAAGCAGATCGTCGCCGACCTGGATGCCCAGGGCCTGCTGGTCAGCATCGACGACCACGCCCTGAAGGTGCCGAAGGGCGACCGCTCCGGCACTGTCATCGAGCCGTGGCTGACCGACCAATGGTACGTCTCCACCAAGCCACTGGCCGAGCCTGCCATCGCCGCCGTGGAAGATGGCCGCATCCAGTTCGTGCCCAAGCAGTACGAGAACATGTACTTCTCCTGGATGCGTGACATCCAGGACTGGTGCATCAGCCGCCAGCTGTGGTGGGGCCATCGCATCCCGGCCTGGTACGACGAGGCCGGCCAGGTCTATGTCGGTCGCAACGAGGCCGAGGTGCGCGCCAAGCACAACCTGGGCGCCGACGTGGCCCTGCGCCAGGACGACGACGTGCTCGACACCTGGTTCAGCTCGGGCCTGTGGACCTTCTCCACCCTGGGCTGGCCGGAGCAGACCGAATTCCTTAAGAAGTTCCACTCCACCGACGTGTTGGTCACCGGCTTCGACATCATCTTCTTCTGGGTCGCCCGGATGATCATGCTGACGATGCACCTGATCAAGAACGAGGATGGCACCCCGCAGGTACCGTTCAAGACCGTCTATGTCCATGGCCTGGTGCGTGACGGCCAAGGCCAGAAGATGTCCAAGTCCAAGGGCAACGTGCTCGACCCACTAGACATCGTCGACGGCATCACCCTCGAGGCCCTGCTGGAAAAACGCACCAGCGGCATGATGCAGCCAAAGCTTGCCGAGAAGATCGCCAAGCAGACCAAGGCCGAGTTCCCGGAGGGCATCGCCAGCTACGGCACCGACGCCCTGCGCTTCACCTTCTGCTCGCTGGCCTCCACCGGCCGCGACATCAAGTTCGACATGGGCCGCGTCGAAGGCTACCGCAACTTCTGCAACAAGATCTGGAACGCCGCCCGCTACGTGCTGGACAAGGGCGAGGACTGCGGCCAGAACGGCGAGGCCTACGAGCTGTCGCTGGCCGACCGCTGGATCATCTCGCAGCTGCAGCGCACCGAGGCCGAGGTCACCCGCCAGCTCGAGCAGTTCCGCTTCGACCTGGCCAGCCAGGCCCTGTACGAGTTCATCTGGAACCAGTACTGCGACTGGTACCTGGAGCTGTCCAAGCCGGTGCTGTGGGATGAGAACGCCCCGGTCGAGCGCGCCCGCGGCACCCGTCGCACCCTGGTACGCGTGCTGGAAGTGGCCCTGCGCCTGGCCCATCCGTTCATGCCGTTCATCACCGAAGAGATCTGGCAGCGCATCGCGCCGCTGGCCGGCATCGACGGCAAGACCATCATGCTGCAACCGTGGCCGGTGGCCAACGAGAGCCGTATCGACACTGCTGCCGAAGGCGACATCGAGTGGCTGCAGCAGCTGATGGTCGGCCTGCGCAACATCCGCGCCGAGATGAACATCGGCCCTGGCAAGCCGCTGCCGCTGTTCCTCAAGAACGCCAATGCCGACGACCAGCGTCGTCTGCAGGAAAACGAGGCACTGCTCAAGAAGCTGGCCAAGGTCGAATCGTTCACCGTACTGGGCGAGCAGGACGAAGCGCCGCTGTCGGCCACCGCGCTGGTGGGCGACCTGCAGGTCCTGGTGCCGATGGCCGGCCTGATCGACAAGGATGCCGAGCTTGCGCGCCTGAACAAGGAAATCCAGCGCCTGCAAGGCGAAGTCCAGCGCGTGGGCGGCAAGCTGTCCAACGCCGCGTTCGTCGACAAGGCCCCGCCTGCCGTGATCGAGAAAGAGCGCGCCAAGCTGGCCGAGTCCGAACAGGCCCTGGCCAACCTGACCGAGCAGCATGCGCGGATCGCGGCGCTGTAACATCGAGTGAAGCCATAGCGGGCTGCCCTGCAGCCCATCGCCGGCAAGCCGGCTCTCACAGGTAAAGTGCAAACCCTGAACCTTGCACCTGACCTGTGGGAGCCGGCTTGCCGGCGATGCTTTTTCAGGACCCTACCATGACCCAGAAACCCACCCTGCACCCGCGCAACCGTCACAAGGGCCACTACGACTTCCCCAGCTTGATCAAGGCCCACCCGGACCTGGCCCGCTTCACCCTCACCAACCCCTACGGCAAGCCCAGCATCGACTTCGCCAACCCCGAGGCCGTACGGGTGTTCAACCGCGCCCTGCTCAAGGCCCAGTACGGTATCCAGCACTGGGACATCCCGGCCGACTACCTGTGCCCGCCGATCCCAGGTCGGGCCGACTATATCCACGTGCTGGCCGACCTGCTGGCCGAAGACTGCGGCGGCGCCATCCCCCGCGGGGCCCAGGTACACGCGCTGGACATCGGCGTTGGCGCCAACTGTATCTATCCGTTGCTCGGCCATAGCGACTATCGCTGGCGCTTCCTCGGTTCGGACATCGACCCGGTCGCCCTGGCCTCGGCCAAGGCGATCGTGCAGGCCAATGGCTTGGCCAAGACGATCACCCTACGCCAGCAAGGCAACCCACGACATATCCTCGACGGGCTGCTGCAAGGCGATGAGCGTTTCGATGTGACCCTGTGCAACCCACCCTTCCATGCCTCCCGGGACGAAGCCACCCGCGGCAGCCAGCGCAAGTGGAAGAACCTGGGCAAGCAGGACCCCAAGCGCAAGCTACCGGTGTTGAATTTCGGCGGGCAGAACAACGAGCTGTGGTGCGAAGGCGGCGAGATCCGCTTCGTGAGCCAGCTGGTGGCCGAAAGTGCGCAATACGGGGAGCAGGTGCTGTGGTTCAGCAGCCTGGTATCGAAGGCCAGCAACCTGCCAGGTATCGAGGCCGCTCTGAAGAAGGCGGGCGCGAAGGCGCAACGTGTGGTCGCCATGGGCCAGGGCCAGAAGCAGAGCCGCATGGTCGCCTGGAGCTTCCAGGACGATGCCGCCCGCCAGGCCTGGCATGCCCGGCGCGAAGGCAAATCGCGGGCATGAAAAAACCGCGCCCGGGCAAGCCGGGCGCGGTTCGTTCAACGCATCAACGCATTACTTGTTGACGGCGTCGTTCAGGACCTTGGCAGGTACGAACTTGACGACTTTCTTGGCAGCGATTTCGATGGCAGCGCCGGTCGAAGGGTTGCGGCCGGTACGGGCAGGACGCTCGGAGACTTTCAGCTTGCCGATGCCTGGCAGGGTGATTTCAGCGCCGTTTTCCAGTTGGTCGGCGACGATCTGGCCCAGTTGCTCCAGGGCGTTGCGCGCGGTGGTCTTCGGCGCGTCGATGGCTTCGGCGATATCGGCAATCAGTTGGTCTTTGGTCAATGCCATGGTGGTGTTCCTTCCCTATCAAATTCAGTGATTATGCAGTGTGCCAGGTCGTAATCGGGCCAGCCCTGGGCGGCCAGGCGGGCCGCGCCAATCGCGTATGTAGATACGAAAATCAGCGTTTGGTTCGACACGGCCAGGCGATCTGCCGGCAATGCGCCACCCAAGGGGCGCAAGACCGCGCAAAGCTACCACAGGAATGGATAAATATCCGCTGCCGGCTTCGATTTTATGCAGGTTTTTCGGGGGCTTTAGCGGAAAACGCAAAAAATTGAACAAAAAACGAACAACAGGCATTTCCGCCAACATCTGGCCACTGCATCGCCCCTGCCCTGGGTTAAACTGGGCGACTTTGCAGCGCGGTCCGCTACCGCCCGAGACCTATTCGAGAGATCCATGCCAATCCGTCATTGCATCGTTCACCTGATCGACAAGAAGCCCGATGGCAGCCCGGCAGTACTGCATGCGCGCGACTCCGAACTCGCCGCCTCCGACGCCATCGAAAACCTGCTGGCCGACCTCAACGACAGCTACAACGCCAAACAGGGCAAGGCCTGGGGCTTCTTCCACGGCGAGTCCGGCGCCTACCCGCTCAGCGGGTGGCTGAAACAATACCTGGACGGAGAAAAGGACTTCACCGCCTTCAGCCGTGTCGCCGTCGAGCATCTGCAAAAGCTGATGGAGGAATCCAACCTGTCCACCGGCGGCCACATCCTCTTCGCCCATTACCAGCAAGGCATGACCGAGTACCTGGCCATCGCCTTGCTGCACCACAGCGAAGGCGTGGCGGTGAACGCCGAGCTCGACGTCACCCCGTCGCGCCACCTGGACCTCGGCCAACTGCACCTGGCGGCGCGTATCAACCTGTCGGAGTGGAAGAACAACCAGAACTCCAAACAGTACATCTCGTTCATCAAGGGCAAGAACGGCAAGAAGGTCTCGGACTACTTCCGCGACTTCATCGGTTGCCAGGAGGGCGTGGACGGCCCCGGTGAAACCCGCACGCTGCTCAAGGCCTTCAGCGACTTCGTCGAAAGCGAGGACCTGCCCGAGGAAGCGGCCCGGGAAAAAACCCAGACCCTGGTCGACTACGCCACCACCCAGACCAAGCTGGGCGAGCCGGTGACCCTGGAGGAGCTGTCGAGCCTCATCGATGAGGACCGCCCGAAGGCGTTCTACGACCACATCCGCAACAAGGACTATGGCCTGTCGCCGGAGATCCCGGCGGACAAGCGCACCCTCAACCAGTTCCGCCGTTTCACCGGCCGGGCTGAAGGCCTGTCGATCAGCTTCGAGGCGCACCTGCTCGGCTCCAAGGTGGAGTACGACGAGGAAGCCGGCACCCTGATCATCAAGGGCCTGCCGACCCAGCTGGTCGACCAGCTCAAGCGCCGCAAGGATTGAGGCTGCGCCCTATCGCCGGCAAGCCGGCGATAGCTGACGCCCCCTACCCTTCTGCCCCTTTGGCATAAGCCACCACCAGCGCCTCCTTGGCCGACTTGCGCAGCTTCTTCACCAAGCGCTCCTGGCGCAATGCCTCGGCCTTGTCCGGCCATTGCTCGACATACACCAGCGCCTGGGCCGGGCTGGTCTTGAAATAGCGCGCCCCCTGCCCCTTCTGATGCTTCAGGAAACGCCGCTGGGGGTCATCGCTGATACCGCAATACAACGAACCATTCGCCGCGCGAACCAAGTAGACATACCAGGGCTTTGCTCCCTGGACCGGCATTTCTTCACTCAAGACCTGTGCTCTTTGCGTCATTAGTTTGGTGAGCCCATCCACGAAAGGGCTGCACCATGTTCAAAACCCTACCCATCGCGACCCTCGTCGCAACAACCCTCCTTACCGCCCACGCATCGCCCGGCAAAACGTCGGCACACACATCGCTCGGCCAGCGCACCGCCGCCCAGATGCAACAAAACTACGATGCCACGCCGGCGCGCTGCGAAGGCAATGCAGTTCCGGCCCATGCATGCTCCGGCGTACTGCTCAGGGCCACCAAGCCAGGGCCGGGCTACCACACCTGGCATCATAGCCCCAACACCAAGGCCAAGGGCGGTCTGTCGTTTTCCTACATTCGGGCCGATATACCGACGTCCCGGCTTGCCGCCGACGGCCGCAGCGGCTTCACGCTGTATCCACAGCTGCAACGCCCGCGAGGCTCGTCGTACTACGAAGTGCTATGCGCATGGCCAACCGATGGCGATACCTGGACGCGCAACAGCAATGGCTGTGGCGACAATTCCCAGACCCCTCAGGTGGAGCAGGCCTGCCACCAAAAAGGGATCGACACCGCCGAGCAGTGGATCGCCGAGTTCAGGCGCAGCGGCGACTACAAGCAGCAGTGCGCCTTCGATGTACGTTATGCCCGCATCCCGGGCAGGGCCGATGCGTTCCATCAGAGCCTGCGTGCCAAGCAACTGTTCGGCAAGGAACTGCCTTTCCAGTGGAACGAGCTGATCCTGCGGGCCTGGGATGAATCCACTTCAGCCAGGCTGCCGATCCAGTCGTTCTTCCACATCGAAGGGATGCCCGGGGCCTTGCAACAGGCCCAGACCGACCAGCGCGACTGGTACAAGACCAATGGCACATTCATCCCGGTGATCCGGATACGCCTGCCAAGCGAAGGGAGCAAGCAGGCCAGGTTTACCTACCATGAGCATGAGCAGGCCGTTGCGCGCTGATCTCAGGCCTGCTGGAACCCCCGCAGCCCTTTGAAGGCTTGCCGGCGCACCTTGTCCTGCAGCCATGGCGACCAGCCCAGTACCAGCCCCGGCAAACCCAGAGCCTGGCGAGACCAGCGCCAGAAATCGAAACTGTCGTCATGCTGCAGGATCAGGCCATCGCGGATCACGAAGCGCGCCTGGATGTCGTTGACCACCGTGCGGCCGGTCTGGCTGAACAGGTAGCGCGCCACCCAATGGGCGCTGGCGCTGTCCTGACTGGCTTGGACGTGGTCGAAGGTCAGGGAGAAGTCCTTGGCCCGTGTGGTCAGCATCCGCCACATGTCGCCGACGTCCTGGCCTCGTAGAGTGCCGAACACCGGATCGCTGAAGGTGATGTCTTCGCTGTAGCAAGCCACCATGGCCTCGGCGTCCAAGCGCTGGAAAGCCTGATAGAAACGGGTGATCAATGCTTGGTTGGCGTCGCTCATGGCGCAATCCGTCGAGAAGTGGAAGCCTGAACGATAATCCGTGATGCGCACTGGCGCCATGCCCGTTCGAGCCTTCGGCTAAACCCGCTCGCTGTTCACCTGCACATGCAATGCCCGCCCAGCCCCCAGGCCGAACACGATGGCCCCAATGCCCAACGCCGCAAAGATCCACCCCACGGCAGCCCAACCGCCGGTCAGGTCATGCACCAGCCCCACCGCGAACGGCCCCATGGACGCCAAGGTGTAGCCCACCCCTTGCGCCATGCTCGACAGGTTGGCCGCGACATGGGCATCCCTGGAGCGCAGCACGATCAAGGTCAGGGCCAAGGCGAAGGTACCGCCCTGCCCCAACCCGAGCACCACCGCCCAACCCCAGAGGCCGGACAGCGGCGCATACAGGCAACCGAACAACCCCGCCAGGGTGATCAGCATGACGATGACGATCGCCAGACGTTGATCCTTGCCCCGGGTTGCCAACCAAGGCGCGCTGAGCGAACTGACCAGCTGCACGATCACCGAGCCGGACAGCACCAGGCCCGCTTCCGTCGGGCTCAGGCCACGGCCGATCAGGATCGAAGGCAGCCAGCCGAACACGATATAGGCCAACGACGATTGCAGGCCCATGTACAGGGTGACCTGCCAGGCCAGTGGATCGCGCCACAACCCGCGCACCCGGTAGGCCACCTTGTGCAGGCCATGCCCCTGGCGCGCCTGGGGCAGCCATACCAGCATCGCCAGCAGCGCGGGAAGCAGCCAGAAGCCAAGCCCCACAGGCCAGCTGTCGGCGAAATGGCGGGTCAATGGCACGGTCGCACCGGCGGCCAGCGCAGCTCCCAGGCACAAGGCCATGGTGTAGACGCCGGTCAGGGTGCCGGCATGCTGGGGGAAGTCGCGCTTGACGATGCCTGGCAACAGCACGCCGATGATGCCGATACTCGCGCCGGCCATGACGCTGCCCAGAAATACCCCGGTCACGCCCAGGGCACTGCGCACGAGAATGCCCAACGCCAGGGTCAGCAAGATGCCGAGGATCACGCGCTCGCTGCCAAAGCGCCTGGCCAGCGCCGGCGCCAGCGGCGCGAACAGGCCCAGGCACAGTACCGGCAAGGTGGTCAGCAAACCAGCCTGGGCGGCATTGAGCCCCAGGCTGCCGGAGACTTGCCCCAACAGCGGAGCCAGGCTCGACAATGCCGGGCGCAGGTTCAGCGCCACCAGCACCAGCCCTAGCAGCAACAGCCATGGGCGGCGCAGGGCCACAGGCTGCTGCACCTGTTCGTCGTCGGCCTCGGCGTCGATCAACAGTTCGTCGAGTTCCGTCTCGTGGGGCGGGCTGCGGTGGGTCGTGCGTTCGTCCATGGTTCTCTCGTGGTCAGGGTTCGTTGACGGCGGCGGTGATAGGGGCAGGCTAGAGGGTGAAGACACAACGCAACCCAAGCGCCGCTGCACGAACCTACGCCTGACCCGCCCGCTTATCCAAGCGCATCGAGCAACGCCTGGTTCATCTCCGGCGTGCCGATGGTGATCCGCAGGAACTGCGCAATCCGTTCCTGCTTGAAGTGCCGGACAATCACCCCCTGCTCACGCAACCGCGCCGCGATCCCAGCGGCATCCTGCTGTGGATGCCGGGCGAAGATGAAGTTGGCTGCCGAAGGCAGTACTTCGAATCCACGGGCGCACAATTCACCAACCAACGCCTCGCGGCTGTCGATGACCTTGCGGCACGTCTCGTCGAAGTAGGCTCGGTCCTCGAACGCCGCTGCCGCCCCCACGATCGCCATACGATCGAGCGGGTAGGAGTTGAAGCTGTTCTTGATCCGTTCCAGCGCCTCGATCAGGTCCGGGTGCCCCACCGCCAGGCCAACCCGCAGGCCAGCCAGGGAACGCGACTTGGACAGCGTCTGGGTCACCAGCAGGTTGTCGTAGCGGCCCACCAGGCTGATGGCCGTTTCGCCACCAAAATCGATGTAGGCCTCATCCACCACCACCACCGAATCGCGGTTGGCCTGCAGCAATTGCTCTACCGCCTGCAACGGCAGCAGGCAGCCGGTCGGCGCGTTGGGGTTGGGGAAGATGATCCCGGCGTTGGGCTTGTTGTAGTCCGCGATGCGGATCTGGAACTGCTCGTCCAGCGCCACCGGCTCGAACGGGATGCCGTACAGGCCGCAGTACACCGGGTAGAAGCTGTAGCTGATGTCCGGGAACAGCAGCGGGCCACGGTCGTGCTGGAACAGGCCGTGGAAGATGTGCGCCAGCACCTCGTCCGAGCCGTTGCCGACGAACACCTGCTGCGCCGTCACACCGTAGTACTCGGCTACCGCCTGCTTGAGGCGATCGCCGTTGGGGTCCGGGTACAGGCGCAGGTTGTCGTTCAGTTCCCCTTGCATGGCCGCCAGCGCCTTGGGCGATGGGCCATAGGGGTTCTCGTTGGTGTTGAGCTTGACCAGGCGGGCCAGCTTGGGCTGCTCGCCCGGCACGTAGGGCACCAGGTCCTTGACGAAGGGGCTCCAGAATCGGCTCATGTTCAGTTCCCCTTGTTTTCGGTGAGGATTCGGTATTCGGCGCTGCGCGCGTGGGCGGTCAGCGATTCGCCACGGGCCAGGACCGACGCGGTGCGGCCCAGCTCGGAAGCGGCCTGTTCGGAGCAGAAGATGATCGACGAACGCTTCTGGAAGTCATACACCCCCAGTGGCGAAGAGAACCGCGCAGTGCCGGAAGTGGGCAGCACGTGGTTGGGGCCGGCGCAGTAATCGCCCAGGGCTTCGCTGGTGTGGCGGCCCATGAAGATCGCGCCGGCATGGCGGATGTGCGGCAGCCAGGCCTGCGGGTCGGCCACCGACAGCTCCAGGTGCTCTGGGGCGATGCGGTTGGCGACGTCCATCGCCTGCTGCATGTCGCTTACCTGGATCAACGCACCACGGCCGTTGATCGACTTTTCGATGATCTCGGCACGTTCCATGGTCGGCAACAGCTTGCCGATGCTGGCGGCGACGCGGTCCAGGAACGCCGCGTCCGGGCTGACCAGGATCGCCTGGGCGTCTTCGTCGTGCTCGGCCTGGGAGAACAAGTCCATGGCGATCCAGTCCGGGTCGGTCTGGCCGTCGCACACCACCAGGATCTCCGAGGGCCCGGCGATCATGTCGATGCCGACCTGGCCGAAGACGTGGCGCTTGGCGGTGGCCACGTAGATGTTGCCCGGGCCGACGATCTTGTCTACCTGAGGCACGCTCTGGGTGCCATAGGCCAGGGCCGCGACCGCCTGGGCGCCACCGATGGTGAAGACGCGGTCGACCCCGGCGATGCAGGCCGCGGCCAGCACCAGTTCGTTGACTTCGCCACGTGGGGTCGGCACCACCATCACCACCTCGGACACGCCGGCGACCTTCGCCGGGATGGCATTCATCAGTACCGACGAAGGGTACGATGCCTTGCCGCCCGGGACATACAGCCCAGCACGGTCCAGCGGTGTGACCTTTTGGCCGAGCACGGTGCCGTCGGCCTCGGTGTATTGCCAGGAATCCTGCTTCTGCCGCTCGTGGTAGCTGCGCACACGGTTGGCGGCGGTCTCCAGGGCTTGGCGCTGGGCCTCGGTGATGCGGGTCAGCGCCAGTTCCAGGCGCTCGCGGTCGAGGATAAGGTCTTCGATGCCATTGGCATCGACCCCATCGAAGCGCTGGGTGAATTCCACAAGAGCGGCGTCGCCGCGCTCGCGCACGGCCTTGATGATGTCGAGCACGCGTTGGTTGACCGCGTCATCGGACACGCTTTCCCAGCTCAGCAGATGATCCAGATGTCGGGCGAAATCCGGATCAGCAGCGTTGAGACGGGCAATTGCAGTGGACACGGTCATGGCGAGGGCCTCGTTTTATTGGCGAATGCTCAGGCGCCCTAGGCTACCAGTCCATCCGCGCGGGCACCCGAGAAAGTTGGCTATGACGCGGATAGACGGGCGCGACGAGAAGTCGCGCGCAAAGGTCAGCCGCGGTGTCGGGACTCGACGGCCTGGCGCAGGGTGTCGATCAGGCTCTGGATGCGGGCGTGCTGCATTTTCATGGAGGCCTTGTTGACCACCAGGCGCGAGCTGATCGTGGCGATCAGTTCCTGGGGCTCCAGGCCGTTGGCACGCAGGGTGTTGCCGGTGTCGACCACGTCGATGATCTTGTCGGCCAGGCCGATCAGCGGCGCCAGCTCCATCGAGCCGTACAGCTTGATGATATCGACCTGACGGCCCTGCTCGGCGTAGTAGCGCTTGGCTACGTTGACGAACTTGGTGGCCACGCGCAGCCGGCCCTTGGGCTCCGGTGCGCCCACGGCACCTGCGGTCATCAGCTTGCAACGGGCGATCTGCAGGTCCAGGGGCTCGTACAGGCCCTGGCCGCCGTACTCCATCAGCACGTCCTTGCCGGCCACCCCGAGGTCGGCCGCGCCATGCTCGACATAGGTCGGCACGTCGGTGGCACGCACGATCAGCAGGCGCACGTCGTCCTGGGTCGTGGGGATGATCAGCTTGCGGCTCTTGTCCGGATTCTCGGTCGGCACGATACCAGCCTCAGCCAGCAATGGCAGGGTATCGTCGAGGATTCGGCCCTTCGATAGCGCGATGGTCAACATGGGAAACGTCGGTCCTTAAGCGGCTACTGCCGGCCAGGTCCTGGACCTGGCCGCATTTGATTCGTGTGTGGGAGCGAGCCTGGCCCGCTTCCACACCCAGCGCCAGTCAGATGACTAGCCCGGTACGCGGCGAATTTTCGCGCCCAGCATCTGCAGTTTTTCCTCGATGCACTCGTAACCACGGTCGATGTGGTAGATGCGATCGATCAGGGTATCGCCATCAGCGACCAGGGCCGACAGGACCAGGCTGGCCGAAGCCCGCAGGTCGGTGGCCATGACCGGTGCGCCCTTGAGTGCCTTGACCCCGGTGACGATGGCAGTGTTGCCCTCGACCTGGATCTGTGCGCCCATGCGGTGCATTTCGTAGACGTGCATGAAGCGGTTCTCGAAGATCGTCTCGATCACCGCACCTGTGCCTTCGGCGATGGCGTTGAGCGAGATGAACTGCGCCTGCATGTCGGTCGGGAAGGCCGGGTACGGAGCGGTACGCAGGTTGACGGCCTTGGGCCGCTTGCCATGCATGTCCAGCTCGATCCAGTCTTCGCCGGCAGTGACTTCGGCACCGGCTTCCTTGAGCTTCTCCAACACCGCCTCGAGGATGGTCGGATCGGTGTCCTTGACCTTCACACGGCCACCGGTCACGGCAGCAGCGACCAGGTAGGTACCGGTCTCGATACGGTCGGGCATCACGCGGTAGGTGGCCGAGTGCAGGCGCTCGACACCATCGATGACGATGGTGTCGGTACCGGCGCCCTGGATCTTGCCGCCCATGGCGTTGATGAAGTTGGCCAGGTCGACCACTTCCGGCTCGCGCGCAGCGTTCTGCAGGACGCTGCGGCCCTTGGCCAGGGCAGCGGCCATCATGATGTTCTCGGTACCGGTCACGCTGACGGTGTCGAAGAAGAAGTGCGCACCACGCAGGCCGCCTTCAGGGGCCTCGGCCTTGATATAGCCGCCTTCGACTTCGATCTTCGCTCCCATGGCCTCCAGGCCACGGATGTGCAGGTCGACTGGGCGCGAACCGATCGCGCACCCACCGGGCAGGGCGACTTCAGCCTTGCCGAAACGGGCGACCATCGGGCCGAGCACCAGGATCGAGGCGCGCATGGTCTTGACCAGCTCGTAGGGTGCGACCAGGGTCTTGATGGTGCGCGGGTCGATTTCCACCGAGAGCTTCTCGTCGATCACAGGCTCGATGCCCATGCGACCGAACAGCTCGATCATGGTGGTGATGTCGTGCAGATGCGGCAGGTTGCCCACGGTGACCGGGCCGTCAGCCAGCAAGGTCGCCGAGAGAATCGGCAGGGCGGCGTTCTTCGCCCCGGAAATGCGGATCTCGCCATCGAGACGCGCGCCGCCAGTGATAATCAGTTTGTCCATTGCAATCTCGCCGCCAACGTTGGCTCAGGTGCGCTCAGCCCAGGCTGCGCTGCTGAAAAATTTCATGGTTACCGCATGGATGCTGCCATCGGCGATCCACGGATTCAGGTGAGCATAGATCGCCTGCTGGCGCTTGACCGGGCTCTGGCCGGCCAGCTCGTCGCTGATCACGTTCAACTGGAAGTTGCAGCCTTCGCCTTCAACTTCGACCCGGGTTCCCGGCAATTTCTCTTCAAGGAAGCTTTTAACTTCTACGGCCTGCATGCTCAACCTCAATCGGCGCCCAGTGCGCGCGGGTCGGCCATCATACAAAAAAGCCCCCCGCCTGCGAAGCCCATGGTGGGGCCTGCTGACCGAGGGGCCATCCCTTAACGGCGAGCCATCAGCCCGCCAGCACTTCATCGAGGTCGTAGACCTCGGCAATATCGCGCATGTCGTCGGGCATGCCGCGCAGCTCCCAGCCCTTGCCGGCGGCCTGGGCGTCACGGATGAAGCCCAGCAGCAGCGAGAGGCCGACGCTGGTGGAGCGGGCCACGGACGAACAGTCGAGCACCACCTTCGATTCGCGACAGGCGGCGATCAATGCCTTGCCTTCCTTGCGCAGGGCTGGGCCGCTGCGGTAGTCCAGCACACCGGCCAGACGCAGGACGCCCGGCTCGGTCATGGTCACGCCGGTGTCGCTCATTTCACTTCCTTGTCGGGCGATTTGTCGGCAGCTTCCTTGGCCTTGGCCACTTCGCCGGCCCAGCCGTCGATGGTCTTGTCCAGGTCGTTGCCGTTGCGCTGCATGGCATCGGCGAACTGGTCGCGGAACAGCTTGCCGATGTTGATGCCGTTGACGATCACGTTGCGCACCTTCCACTCGCCACCGAGCTTGACCAGGGTGTACTGCACCGGATAGACAGCGCCGTTGTTGCCGGTGACCTTCATGCCGACGCTGGTACGATCGCCTTCTTCACCCTTGGCCGGGTCGACAGTGATGCCTTGGTTGTTGTACTCGAGCAGCGCATTGCCATAGAACTGTATCAGGCTGCGCTTGAAGTTCTCCTGGAAGCGCTGCATCTGCTCAGGGGTGGCCTTGCGCGAGTACTTGACGGTCATGATGCTCTTGGAGACGCCATCGGCATCGACCACAGGGCCCAGGATGCGGTTGAGGGCGTCGTAGAACGCCTGAGGGTTGCTCTTGTACTGCTCCTTGTTGGCCTTCAGGTCCGATAACAGCTCGGTGGTGGTGCCCTGTACCACGTCACGGGCAGACTGGCCCGGCGCGGCCATGGCCAGCAGGGGGAAGGCCGCCAGGAGAACCAGCAGGCCGCGTCGCAGGATCGAAATCATGGAAACTCCTTAATTAGCGGGTTGGGCTTCTTTGGGTTCCTTGCCCACGGTATTGAGCAGGAACTTGCCAATCAGATCCTCCAGCACCAGCGCCGACTGGGTGTCATGGATGGTGGAACCATCCTTGAGCACGTCCTCTTCACCGCCCACGCTGATACCGATGTACTTCTCGCCGAGCAGCCCTGCGGTCAGGATCGAGGCAGTGGAGTCGGTCGGCAGGTTGTCGACGTTCTTGTCCAGCTGCAAGGTCACCCGACCGGTATAGGAGTCGCGGTCCAGATCGATGGCCGTGACCTTGCCGATGGTCACACCGGCCATGGTCACTTTAGCTCTGACCGTCAAACCGGCGATATTGTCGAAGTACGCATAAACTTTGTATGTGTCGCTGCTCGGGCTGGCGGACAGCCCGCTGACGCGCAGGGCCAGCAGCAGCAACGCCAGGATCCCGGCCAGGAGGAACAGGCCGACACCGATTTCCAGGGTGCGGTTTTGCATCAGAAATCTCCAAACATCAAGGCGGTCAGAATAAAGTCCAGACCCAGGACTGCCAACGAGGCGTAGACCACGGTCTTGGTGGTGGCACGGCTGATCCCTTCTGAGGTGGGCTCGCAGTCATACCCCTGGAATACGGCGATCCAGGTCACGACGAAGGCGAACACCAGGCTCTTGACCAGCCCGTTGAGCACGTCGTCGGTAAAGGAAACACTGTTCTGCATGTTGGCCCAGAACGAGCCTTCGTAGACCCCCAGCCAGTCCACCGCCACCCAGGACCCGCCCCAGATGCCGACCACGCTGAAGATCAGCGCCAGCAGCGGCAGTGAGATGAACCCGGCCCACAGACGCGGGGCAACGATGTACTTGAGCGGGTCGACGCCGATCATCTCCAGGCTCGAGAGCTGCTCGGTGGACTTCATGTTGCCGATCTCGGCGGTCAACGCCGAACCCGCGCGGCCGGCGAAGAGCAAGGCGGTGACCACCGGCCCCAGCTCGCGCAGCAGGGTCAGGGCGATCATCTGCCCCACGGCCTGTTCGGAGCCGTACTTGGTGAGGATGCTGTAGCCCTGCAGCGACAGCACCATGCCGATGAAGATGCCGGAGACAACGATGATCGCCAGCGACAGCACCCCCACCGCATAGAGCTGCTTGACCAACAGCTGGAAGCTGCCGCCGATGCCGCCACGCCCACCCAGGGCATGGACCAGGAACAGGCAGGAGCGACCGAGCACGGCCAGGACATCGATGGCCGCGCGGCCGAACAAGCGGATACGTTCGAGTACGGATTTTCTGCGCATCACCGCGCTCCCAGCAGGTCGGCGCGATAGTCAGGCGCAGGGAAGTGGAAAGGCACCGGGCCGTCCGGGTCGCCCTTCATGAACTGGCGGATGCGCGGGTTGTCCGAGCCCATCAGCTCGTCGGGCGTGCCCTGCCCCAGCACCTGGCCATCCCCCACCACATAGATATAGTCGGCGATGCTCGCGGTCTCGGCCAGGTCGTGGGACACCACGATGCTGGTGATGCCCAGGGCATCGTTGAGCAGGCGGATCAGGCGCACGAGCACGCCCATGGCGATCGGGTCCTGGCCGACGAACGGTTCGTCGTACATGAGAATCTGCGGGTCCAGCGCGATGGCACGGGCCAACGCCACGCGGCGCTTCATGCCGCCGGAGAGTTCGTCCGGCATCAGGTCGATGGCCCCGCGCAGGCCCACGGCCTGCAGCTTCATCAGGACGATGTCGCGGATCATCTCGTCCGACAGCTGGGTATGGACCCGCAACGGGAAGGCGACGTTCTCGAACACATCGAGATCGGTGAACAGGGCGCCGCTCTGGAACAGCACGCCCATCTGCTTGCGCGCATCGAACAGGTCGCCCCGCGACAGGCTCGGCAGGTTCTGCCCTGCGACCCAGACTTCGCCGGCCGAAGGGCGCAACTGTGCGCCCATCAGGCGCAGCAGCGTGGTCTTGCCGCACCCGGAAGGCCCCATGATGCCAGTGACCTTGCCACGGGGGATGCGTATGTCCACATTGCTGAAAATGCTGCGCGAACCGCGCTTGAAGGTGACACCCTTCAACTCGACCGCGTAGGCGCTATCCACACTCATCTAGACTCCTTGCGATGCAGCCTCGTCTCAATGGACGCCTGCCCTCTTCGTGAAGGCACACGCGCCACCGGCGGGCCGAATAGCGGCGAACTATAGCACCGCTGCAACGCGCGCCCCAAGGCCATCACGCAGGCTGTTCAGGTCAACGACAGCCAGTACGACAATCGATGGATGAGCCTTTCGCACATTGCAGCTATAATCGGCGCCTTTTTATCAGACATTGCTTTTCGACATGAGCCAATCCAGCGAGCTGATCCAATCCGCCCAGCGCACCCTGCGCCTGGAACTCGAAGCCGTAGAGGGCCTGCTGCCGCGCATCGACGACAACTTCGTCAAGGCCTGCGAGCTGATCCTGGCCAGCACGGGCCGGGTCGTCGTGCTCGGCATGGGCAAGTCGGGCCACATCGGCAACAAGATCGCCGCGACCCTGGCCAGCACCGGCACGCCGGCCTTCTTCGTGCACCCGGCCGAAGCCAGCCACGGCGACATGGGCATGATCACCCGCGATGACGTCATCCTGGCCCTGTCCAACTCCGGCAGCACTGCCGAGATCGTCACCCTGTTGCCGCTGATCAAGCGCCTGGGCATCCAGATGATCAGCCTCACCGGCAATCCCGACTCGCCCCTGGCCCAGGCCGCCGAGGTCAACCTCGACGCCAGTGTCGCCCAGGAAGCCTGCCCGCTGAACCTGGCGCCCACGTCCTCCACCACCGCGGCCTTGGTCCTGGGCGACGCCCTGGCCATCGCACTGCTCGAGGCACGCGGCTTCACCGCCGAGGACTTCGCCTTCTCCCACCCGGGCGGCGCCCTGGGCCGTCGCCTGCTGCTGAAGGTGGAAAACGTCATGCATACCGGCGAGGCGCTGCCCATCGTGCAGCGTGGCACCCTGCTCAAGGACGCCCTGGTGGAGATGTCACGCAAGAGCCTGGTCGGCATGACCGTGGTGCTGGAAGCCGACGGCCGCCTGGCCGGCGTGTTCACCGACGGCGACCTGCGCCGCGCCCTGGAGCGCAACATCGATGTGCACAAGACCATCATCGACCAGGTGATGACCGTGCACGGCAAGACCGCCCGTGCCGAGATGCTCGCCGCCGAGGCCCTGCGCATCATGGAAGACAACAAGATCAACGCACTGGTGGTGGTCGACCAGAACGACCGCCCGACCGGCGCCCTGAACATGCACGACCTGCTGCGCGCAGGCGTGATGTGATGGAGGACAACACGATGAATCCGGATCTGCTGCAACGCGGCAAGGCCATCAAGCTGGCGGTCTTCGACGTCGACGGCGTGCTCACCGACGGGCGCCTGTACTTCCTCGAGGACGGCAGCGAGTTCAAGACCTTCAACACCCTCGACGGCCACGGCATCAAGATGCTCATGGCCTCGGGCGTGACCACCGCTATCATCAGCGGGCGCAAGACCCCGGTGGTCGAACGCCGGGCGCGCAACCTCGGTATCCCGCACCTGTTCCAGGGCCGCGAGGACAAACTCGTGGTGCTCGACGGCCTGCTGGCCGAACTGGGCCTAAGCTATGAACAGGTCGCCTACCTGGGCGACGACCTGCCCGACCTGCCGGTGATCCGCCGCGTGGGCCTGGGCATGGCAGTGGCCAGCGCCGCACCGTTCGTTCGTCAGCACGCCCATGGCGTGACCCAGGCGCGTGGCGGCGAAGGCGCAGCCCGCGAATTCTGTGAATTGATCATGCAGGCCCAGGGCAACCTGGACGCTGCCAACGCCAACTACCTCTAAGGCCGCACATGTTCAGCAAGAAAGCCCGAAATATCGTGCTGCTCGGTGCGATCGCCGCACTGCTGGTGGCGGTCGGCTACTGGAACATCAGCCCCGAGAGCTTCCTCGACAAGCCCGTGGCCCAGGTCGACGAAAGCGCTATCGACTACTACGCGATCAACGCCCACAGCGTGCAGTTCATGCCAGACGGCAAGATGCAGTACGAGATGACTGCCGACAAGGTCGAGCACCTCAAGGCCAGCGAAGTCTCCCTGCTGACCAAGCCCGACCTGCACCTGTACCGCGGTACCCAGTACCCGTGGCACGTGCAGAGCGAGCGTGCCGAGGTCAACCCGGACGGCACCGAGGTCGAGCTCATCGAGAAGGTCCGCGTGGCCCGTACCGATGAAAAGCAGCGCGAAATGATCGTCACCACGTCCCGCATGACCGTGTTCCCGCAGAAGCAATATGCGCAGACCGAGCAAGCCGTTAGAATCGACGGCGCCGGTGGGACCACTACGGGCAAAGGAATGAAAGCGTATTTGAAAGACGGCAGGATGGACCTGCTGTCCAACGTAAGAGGACAGTATGAGGCTCGTTAAAACCCTCCCCTTTTTGCTCAGCCTGAGCGCGGCACTGGGAAGCGCGAGCGCCTTGGCCCTGCCCAACGATCGTGACCAGCCTATCCGCATCCAGGCCGACAACGCTCACCTGGACGACAAGCAAGGCGTAGCCACCTATACCGGCGACGTGATCATCACCCAGGGCTCGATGATGATCAAAGGCAACACCGTGACCATCACGCGCGCCGCCTCCGGCGATATCGACGTGGTCACCTCGGTGGGCAACCTGGCGTACTTCGAGCAGCAGCAGAGCGCCGCCAAGCCCGACAAGATGAAAGGCTGGGCCGTGACCATCCAGTACCAGGCGCAGAAGGACCTGGTGATCCTCACCGACCGCGCCAAGGTCGAGAACGAAGGCAACACCACCGAAGGCGAGAAGATCGTCTACAACACCAAGACCCAGGTGGCTACCGCCGGTCGTGGTGGCAATGTGACTTCACCCCGTCAGCGCATCGACATGGTGATTCAGCCGAAGAAGAAGGCCGAGTAAATGGCAACCCTCAAAGCCCAGCACCTGGCCAAGAGCTACAAGGGCCGCCAGGTCGTCCGCGACGTCAGCCTGTCGATCGACAGCGGCCAGATCGTCGGCCTGCTCGGCCCCAACGGCGCCGGCAAGACCACCTGCTTCTACATGATCGTCGGCCTGGTCCGCGCCGACCAGGGCCGCGTGCTGATCGACAACCTGGACGTCAGCCACCAGCCCATGCACGGCCGCGCCCGCGCCGGCATCGGCTACCTGCCCCAGGAAGCGTCGATCTTCCGCAAACTGTCGGTGGCCGACAACATCATGGCCATCCTCGAGACCCGCAAGGACCTCGACCGCGACGGCCGCCGCAAGGAGCTGGAAAGCCTGCTACAGGAGTTCCACATCAGCCACATCCGTGACAACCTCGGCATGAGCCTCTCCGGTGGCGAACGCCGCCGCGTCGAGATCGCACGGGCATTGGCCACCGCGCCGAAGTTCATCCTGCTGGACGAACCCTTCGCCGGCGTCGACCCGATTTCCGTGGGCGATATCAAGCAAATCATCCATCATCTCAAGGCCAAGGGTATCGGTGTGCTGATCACCGACCACAACGTCCGCGAGACGCTCGATATCTGCGAGACCGCCTACATCGTCAACGATGGACAACTGATCGCCGAAGGCGATGCCGAGACCATCCTGGCCAATGACCTGGTCAAGGAGGTCTACCTGGGCCACGAGTTCCGACTCTGAGCCCGGAGTCTGCCCGGGGCACTGCCGCAAAGGTTGCAGTGCTCTAGGCAAACGCTACAATTTCAGGCATATAACTTGCTTAAAATTGGCGCCCCGGCGCCCTTCGTGTAGTGGATGGCGCATGCGCGCCGGCGAACAAGGTATTAAGCCCCAGCCATGAAACCATCGCTCGTCCTAAAAATGGGCCAGCAACTGACGATGACACCGCAGTTGCAACAGGCCATCCGTCTGCTCCAGCTCTCCACCCTGGACCTTCAACAGGAAATTCAGGAAGCGCTGGAATCCAATCCGATGCTCGAACGTCAGGAAGACGGCGACGACTTCGACAACAGCGACCCCATGGCCGACAACGCCGAGAGCAAGCCGGTCGCCGAAGCCCAGGACAACAGCTTCCAGGAAAGCACGGCCAACGCCGAAACCCTGGAAGAAGGCGAATGGAACGAACGCATCCCCAACGAACTGCCCGTCGACACGGCCTGGGAGGACATCTACCAGACCAGCGCCAGCAGCCTGCCGGCCAGCGATGACGACGAGTGGGACTTCACCACCCGCACCTCCACCGGCGAGAGCCTGCAAAGCCACCTGCTGTGGCAGTTGAACCTGGCACCGATGTCCGACACCGACCGGCTCATCGCCGTGACCCTGATCGACAGCATCAACGGCCAGGGCTACCTGGAGGACAGCCTCGAGGAAATCTGCGCAGGCTTCGACCCGGAGCTGGATATCGAGCTGGATGAAGTGGAAGCCGTACTGCACCGCATCCAGCAGTTCGAGCCTGCCGGCATCGGCGCACGCAACCTCGGCGAATGCCTGCTGCTGCAACTGCGCCAGCTGCCGGCCGACACCCCATGGATGGCCGAAGCCCAGCGCCTGGTCACCGACTTCATCGACCTGCTCGGCAGCCGCGACTACAGCCAGCTGATGCGCCGCATGAAGCTCAAGGAAGATGAACTGCGCCAGGTCATCGAGCTGGTACAGAGCCTCAACCCACGCCCGGGCTCGCAGATCGAGTCCAGCGAGCCGGAATACGTGGTACCCGACGTCATCGTGCGCAAGGACAACGACCGCTGGCTGGTGGAGCTCAACCAGGAAGCGATCCCGCGCCTGCGAGTCAACCCGCAGTACGCAGGTTTCGTCCGCCGCGCCGACACCAGCGCCGACAATACCTTCATGCGCAACCAGTTGCAGGAGGCACGCTGGTTCATCAAGAGTCTGCAGAGCCGCAACGAGACGCTGATGAAGGTCGCCACCCAGATCGTCGAGCACCAACGCGGCTTCCTCGACCAGGGCGACGAAGCGATGAAGCCATTGGTACTGCACGACATCGCCGAGGCGGTGGGCATGCACGAATCGACCATTTCCCGGGTCACCACGCAGAAATACATGCATACCCCGCGTGGTATCTATGAATTGAAATACTTTTTCTCGAGCCATGTGAGTACCGCCGAAGGCGGTGAATGCTCGTCTACGGCGATCCGCGCGATCATCAAGAAACTGGTTGCGGCGGAAAATCAGAAAAAGCCATTGAGTGACAGCAAGATCGCTGGTTTACTGGAGGCACAAGGCATCCAGGTAGCCCGTCGCACCGTCGCCAAGTACCGCGAGTCCCTCGGCATCGCACCGTCGAGCGAGCGCAAGCGACTGATGTAGCCCCTGGCTGTGCCATAGCGTTTCAGTGGCAGGTGCAATACCTGCCCTTTATGCACGGGCAACAAAGGAGAAGCTGTATGCAAGTCAACATCAGTGGACAGCATGTAGAAGTCACCCAACCACTGCGTGAGTACGTACTCGAGAAGCTCGCCCGGGTGGAAGGACATTTCGACAAGATCACCAACGTCACGGTGATCATGAAAGTCGAGAAACTGCAGCAGAAGGTCGAGGCCACGCTCCAGATTCCCGGCGGAGAAGTGGTTGCCAACGCCGAACACCAAGACATGTATGCAGCGATCGATGCCCTGGCTGACAAGCTCGACCGCCAACTGAAAAAACACAAGGAAAAACAGCAAAGCCTGCTGCAAGGTGCAGCCGCCCGCTGATCCCTCTCATCCATGATCCGACTTGAAACCATCCTGACCCCCGGCCGTTCCCTCGTGAACGTGCCGGGCGGCAGTAAGAAGCGCGCCCTGGAAAAGGTCGCCAACCTGATCGCCGAGCAAATTCCCGAACTGGAGATGCAAGACGTCTTCGAAAAGCTGGTTGCCCGCGAGAAACTGGGCTCCACCGGCTTCGGCAATGGCATCGCCATCCCTCACTGCCGGCTCGAAGGCTGCACGGCGCCCGTCAGCGCCCTGCTGCACCTGGATGCTCCCATCGACTACGACGCCATCGATGGCGCGCCCGTGGACCTGCTGTTCGTCCTGTTGGTGCCCGAGGCTGCCACCGATGCCCACCTTGAACTGCTGCGCCAGATCGCCAGCATGCTCGATCGCAAGGAGGTCCGCGATCGCCTGCGTGCCGCCGACAGCAGCGAGGCCCTGTACCAGGTAGTCCTGGACGCACAGAACGAGCACTAACATGCGCCTGATCATCGTCAGCGGCCGGTCCGGCTCCGGCAAAAGTACCGCCCTCGATGTCCTGGAAGACAACGGCTATTACTGCATCGACAACCTGCCCGCCGGGTTGTTGCCGCAACTGGCCGAAAACGCACTGATCAATACCGAGCTGTTGCAACCGAAGGTGGCCGTCTCCATCGACGCGCGCAACCTGCCCAGCCACCTGACCCGCTTTCCCGACCTGCTCGAAGAGGCCCGAAGCCGGCATATCCAATGTGATGTGCTGTACCTGGACGCCGACGAGGAGACGCTGCTCAAGCGCTTCTCCGAGACCCGCCGGCGCCACCCGCTGACCAACGCCAATCGCTCCCTGGCAGAGGCGATCCGGGTCGAAAGCGAGCTGCTCGGCCCGATCTCCGACCTGGCCGACCTGAAGATCGACACCACCAACCTGAACCTCTATCAACTGAGGGACTCGATCAAGCTGCGCCTGCTCAACCAGCCCGAGCCCGGCACCGCGTTCCTGGTCGAGTCCTTCGGTTTCAAGCGCGGCATGCCCGTGGACGCCGACCTGGTGTTCGACGTACGCTGCCTGCCCAACCCGTACTGGAAGCCGGAGTTGCGCGAGCATTCCGGGCTGGACCAGCCGGTGATCGACTACCTGGCCGCCCAACCGGATGTCGAGGAGATGTTCCAGGATATCTCCAGCTACCTGCTCAAATGGCTGCCCCGCTTCGCCGCCAGCAACCGTGCGTATGTCACCATCGCCATCGGCTGCACCGGCGGGCACCATCGTTCCGTGTACCTGACCGAGCGCTTGGGCCAGTTGCTGCAACAATCCCTGAAAAACGTCCAGGTTCGCCACCGCGACCTCTAGCCCAAGGATATCCGCCCCACGATGCCCGCCCGCGAAATCACCATCATCAACAAGCTTGGCCTGCATGCCCGGGCGGCGGCCAAGTTCGTCGGCGTGGCCGGCCGCTTCCCCTGCCAGGTCAGGGTCGGGCGCGCGCCGGACAAGCTGGTCGATGGCAAGAGCATCATGGCGGTGATGATGCTCGCCGCAGGCAAAGGTACCCAGGTACACCTGATGACCGAGGGCGAGCAGGACACCGAGGCCATGGATGCCCTGGTCGAATTGATCAACAACTACTTCGACGAAGGCGAGTAGCCCTAGCCAGCCAAACAACCGGGGCCGCGAAGCGGCCCCGGTTTTTTTTCAGCAATGCGGCAGGCATCAACTCCCCGCGACAGTCATCCGTTCGATCAGCACCGAGCCACTGTGGATGTTGCTGCGGGTTTCGATATCGCTGCCGATGGCCACGATCTGCTGGAACATGTCCTTCATGTTGCCGGCAATGGTGACTTCCTGGACCGGGAACTGGATCTCACCGTTCTCTACCCAGAAGCCCGCCGCGCCGCGGGAATAGTCGCCGGTCACCATGTTCAGGCCATGCCCCATCAATTCAGTTACCAGCAAACCGCGCCCCATGCGACGGATCAAGGCTGCCTGGTCTTCCACCCCGTGGGTGACGAACAGGTTGTGCACACCGCCAGCATTGGCAGTGCTCGGCAGGCCCAGCTTGCGCCCCGAATAAGTACCCAGCAAATAGGAAACCAGCTCGCCCTTGTCGACGAACGGCTTGGCATAGGTGGCCAGGCCATCGCCATCGAAAGCGGCACTGCCCAAGGCGCGCGGCAGGTGTGGGCGCTCGTCGAGGGTCAGCCAGGTGGGGAACAGACGCTGGCCGATGGCACCATCGAGGAACGATGACTTGCGGTACAGGTTGCCGCCGGAGATCGCCGACAGGAAGCTGCCGAACAGGCCACCGGCCAATTCGGCAGAGAACAGCACGGGCACTTCGCAGGTAGGCACCGGGCGCGCGCCCAGGCGGCTGGCTGCGCGCTGTGCGGCCCGCTGGCCGATGCTGCGCGGGTCGGCCAGCAGGTTGCCCTGACGATTGACGTCGTACCAGTAGTCGCGCTGCATCTGCCCTTCGCCTTCGGCGATCATCACGCAACTCAAGCTATGACGCGTGGAGGCATAGCTGCCGATGAAACCATGGCTGTTGCCATAGACCCGGCAGCCTTGGTGAGTGTTCAGGGTCGTGCCGTCGGCATTGAGGATGCGCGGGTCGGCATCGAAAGCCGCTGCCTCGCAGGCCAATGCCATCTCGACGGCCTTTTCCGGCTCCAGGGCCCAATCATGATAAAGATCGAGGTCCGGGATCTCGCGGGCCATCAATGCCGCGTCGGCCAGGCCTGCACATTCATCCTCGGAGGTATGCTGGGCGATGGCCAGCGCGGCCGCGACGGTCTCGCGAATCGCCTCCGGGCCGCTGGCCGAGGTGCTGGCCGAGCCCTTGCGCTGGCCGACGTAGAGGGTGATGCCGAAGCCTTGGTCGCGGTTGAACTCGACCGTCTCGACCTCACGCTGGCGCACCGTGGTGGACAGGCCCTGCTCCAGCGACACCGCGACCTCGCAGGCGCTGGCACCTTGGCGGCGCGCTTCTGCGATGATCGCCTCGACCTGCTCCTGCAAGGCTGGCAGGTCCTTGGGGCCTACGCTCTGGACTGCACTCATGGTTTTCTCCACTCAAAATTCTGCGTTCGGCTTGGGTCATTGTACGACCGGGCCGGACAAGCGGCCCCCGACTGGTTATCATGGCGGCGATTTCCAGCGGACTGCCACCATGGTTGATTCTTACGACGACGCCTTCGACGGCGAAAAAAGCAAAACCCAGATCAAGCGCGAGCTGCATGCGCTGGTCGAACTCGGCGAGCGCCTCACCACGCTCAAGGCCGAAACCCTGGCGCGCCTGCCCTTGACCGACGAGCTGCGCAAGGCGCTGGCCGAGGCCTCCAAGCACACGGCTCATGGCGCCCGCAAACGCCATATGTCGTTCGTCGGCAAGCTGATGCGTGTACAGGACATCGACGCGATCCACGCCGTGCTCGAGCAGATGGACAGCTCGACCCGCCAGTACAACGAGCGCTTCCATAACCTGGAGCGTTGGCGCGATCGCCTGATCGATGGCAACGACGACGACCTCGAACGTTTCGTCAACGAGTACCCCGACACCGATCGCCAGCACCTGCGTTCGCTGATCCGCCATGCCCAGCACGAGAAGGCACGGAACAAGCCACCCGCCGCCGCGCGCAAGGTCTTCAAGTACATCCGCGACCTCGACGAACTGCAGCGCGGGCTGCGCTGATCCCTGCCGAGGAGCCCTGCCGGGGCGGGCGCGAAGCCGGCGACACGGTGCCGCCTGGCACCGGCTTCGCCGGCATTCGCGGGATATGCCCGCTTCCAGATCGCCCCTCCCGCCGGCATCACGCGCCGGTACCACCCACGGTGATCGCATCGAGCTTCAGGGTCGGCTGGCCAACGCCCACCGGCACCGATTGTCCATCCTTCCCGCATGTCCCCACGCCGCTGTCCAAGGCCAGGTCGTTACCGACCATCGACACCCGGCTCATCGCCTCCGGACCATTGCCGATCAGCGTGGCGCCCTTGACCGGCGCGGTGATCTTGCCGTCTTCGATCAAATACGCCTCGCTGGTGGAGAACACGAACTTGCCGCTGGTGATATCCACCTGGCCACCGCCAAGGTTCGCGCAATAGATGCCCTTTTTCACCGAGGCGATGATTTCCTGCGGGTCGCTCTCACCCGCGCGCATATAGGTGTTGGTCATGCGCGGCATCGGCAGGTGCGCATAGGACTCGCGACGACCATTGCCGGTGACCGCCATGCCCATGAGCCGCGCATTGAGCTTGTCCTGCATGTAGCCTTTGAGGATGCCGTTCTCGATCAGGGTGGTGCATTCGGTCGGGGTGCCCTCGTCATCGACGCTCAGGGAACCGCGGCGGCCCTCAAGGGTGCCATCGTCGACGATGGTGCACAGCGTGGACGCCACCTGTTCACCGATACGCCCGCTGTAGGCCGAACTGCCCTTGCGGTTGAAATCGCCTTCCAGGCCGTGGCCCACCGCTTCGTGCAGCAGCACGCCGGACCAGCCTGGGCCCAACACCACTGGCAAGGTACCGGCCGGTGCCGGCTTGGCCTCGAGGTTGACCAACGCCTGGCGCAGGGCCTCGCGGGCGTAGCCCATGACGCGCTCTTCGGTGAAGTAGCGGTAGTCGGTGCGCCCGCCGCCGCCCTGCCCGCCACGTTCGCGGCGGCCGTTCTGTTCGACGATCACGCTGACATTGAAGCGCACCAGCGGCCGCACGTCGGCCGCCAGGCTGCCATCGACCGCAGCCACCAGGATGCGCTCCCAGACCCCGGCCATGCTCACCGTAACCTGCTGGATACGAGGGTCCAGGGCACGGGTCGCGGCGTCCACACGCTTGAGCAGCTCGACCTTCTCGGCACGGCTGAGCACGTCCAGCGGGTTGTCCTGGGCGTACAGCGCCGTCACCTGCTGGCTGCGGAAGGCCTGCACACGGCCCTCCTGCCCGGCGCGGGAAATCGAACGGGCGGCACGGGCCGCCGAGGTCAGGGCTTCGAGGTTGATCGCGTTGCTGTATGCGAAACCGGTCTTCTCACCGGACTGGGCACGCACGCCCACGCCCTGGTCGAGGTTGAAGCTACCCTCCTTGACGATGCCGTCCTCCAGCGCCCAGGTTTCCGAGATCTGGCCCTGGAAATACAGGTCGGCGGCATCGATGCCTGGGCCTGCCAACTCGCCCAGCACAGCCTGCAGGCTGTCCAGGGTCAGTCCGCCCGGGGCCAGGAGCTGTTCGCTGACGGTGGATAACATCTGGCTCATAGTCACTCCGAGGTGTGCGCAGGCCGCAAGGCGTCCTGCGAGAAAAAGCGCCGGTGCTGGGCAACCGGCATTCGCGCCCTGATGGACGCCTGTTCAATGCTGTCGCGCTCGGCCAGCAATACTGCTTCGCCGCGCGCCTGTTCGGCGACGATCCGCCCCCAAGGGTCGACGATCGCCGCATGGCCATGGGTTTCCCGTGGCCCCGGGTGGGTACCGCCCTGGGCGGCGGCGAGCACGTAGCACTGGGTCTCGATGGCGCGCGCACGAATGAGCACCTCCCAATGCGCGGCCCCCGTCACCGCTGTGAAGGCCGATGGTGCGCTGATCAGTTCGGCCCCGGCGGCGCGCAGTGCGCTGTACAGCTCAGGGAACCGCAAGTCGTAGCACACCGAAAGCCCGAGGCGCCCCACCGGGGTATCGGCCACCACCACCTGGGCACCATGGGCGTAGTCATCGGACTCGCGATAGCGGCCCCGGTTGTCGGCCACGTCCACGTCGAACAGGTGCAGCTTGTCGTAGCGCGCCGCCACTTCACCGTGCTCATCGATCAACAACGAGCAGGCATGGGCCTTCGCGTCAGGCTGACCGACCGGCGGCAGGGGCAAGGTGCCGGCGACAATCCATAACCTGAGGTCGCGGGCGGTACGTTTCAACCATGGCAGGATCGGCCCCTGACCAAGGGCTTCGGCACGACCGATCGCCGCTGCATCGCGCCGCCCCATGGCGGCGAAGTTCTCGGGCAACACCGCCAGCCGGGCACCGCCACTGGCAGCCTGCTCCAGCAGGGCCCTGGCGTGTTGCAGGTTGGCCAGTACATCGTCCTGGCTGACCATCTGGATGACCGCAGACTTCATTGGCGTTTCTCGAAAGGTTTCACAAAGGTGATTCTAGGCTCTTTCCACGGCCCCTCGACGCGGTAGTGCACGCTGGCGAAACGCGACACCCGATCACCGATCAGGCGATCGACCAGGAACAACGCACCGCCGACGGCCGGTGCACCGACGATCAGGGCAGCCAGCGGCAGGTTGTTGGTGACCGGCAGGCTGACCTGCAAGTTGGCATCGACGCGGTCGCGGACCAGGTCAAGGGTGCCATCGAGCTCGAAGTTGCTCGACGGCCCGGTGATGGTGATCGGCTCGCGGGTCACGTAGACCCCTTCGCTGGCGACCAGCAGGCCTTTGACCCGGTCGTAGGCCAGGCCTTTGTCGAACAGGTCGGAGAAGTCCAGGCGCAGGCGGCGGCCGATGGAGTTGAAATTGAGCAGGCCGAACACCCGCAGTGCCTGGGCCCCGCCCTCCACCTCGACGAACTGGCCGGAACGCAAGGCGGCATCGAGGCTGCCGGAGAAGCGCTTGAGCGCGACCCAGGCCGGCGAACCTGGCCAGCGGCCATCCACGTCCAGGCGGAAGTCGCGGCTGGTAGCGGTGGGCGCAAAGCCCCAGGCCTTGAGCACATCGGCGAGGTTCTTGCCTTCCAGGCGGCCTTTGTACCAACTGCCCGTGCTCCCCGGCTCCCCTTCCCAGCCACCGCTGCCATCGATGCGTAGGCCCTTGAGATCCAGATCGACATCATCGAATTTCATGCCGCGCGGGGTAGGCCGCAGCTTGACCGCGAAACTGCCGAACAGGTCATCACCGCGGTACAGCTTGTCGACGGTCAGATCCAGGGCTGGCACCTTGCGTGGGTCGAAGCTGCCCAAGGGGTCGGGTGCATCCTCGGGTTGCTGGCCGGCAGGCTCGCCGGGGGGCAGGCGCAGGGTCTGCAACCTGACGACCATAGGCGCGGCCTTGGCATCGGGGATGCGCGCATTACCGATGACTTCGCGGCTGTCCAGGCGCAAGTCCCAGGTACCGGCCCCACGCACCAGGCGCACGACAGCCTGGTTCAAGTCCATGTCGAACGCCTTGAGCCGGCCGATGCTCAGGTCCACGCCCTGCAGGCGCTGCCTGGCGTTACCGCCTGGGTCCTGGCCTGCCAAGCGCTCCATCTGTGCTTGCCAGGGCGCCAGGTCCAGGGTTTCCAGGCGCCCACGAACCCGCACGCCCTGGCCCGCCGGAAGCTGTGCGCGACCGCTGCCCAGCAGCAGCTCGCCTCGCCCTTGGGCAAGGTTCTCGACGGGCGCGGCATAGGCCAGGTGCGCAAGGTCGCCGTAGCTGGCGTCCAGGCGTCGCTCGGGCCCTTGCAGGGTCATGCTGAAGCGGCTGTCCAGAGTTTCCTGCGCCGCCTTGGTGAAAGGCGCAGGCAGGTCAATGGCCAGCCCCTTGAGCGAGGAGTTCACGGTCAAGCGGTTGTCGCGGCTTCCCAGGATCACCTGCAACTGGTAGGGCAGCTCGCCCGCAGCCGGCAAGGGCTGATCGAACTTCAACCAATCGGTCAGCGCCTTCAGGGCCACGGCTCCCTTGGCATCGATGCGGGTCTGGATCTGCCCGGGCTGGCCTTCGGCGAAGATCTGCGCCGTGACGGGTTTGCCGAATGCCTGGAAGGCGATGCCCTTGCCGCTCAGGCCTTTATCCAGGTCGAAGCTGAAATCACCCTTGAGCCGGCTCAGATCCAGGGTCGGCGGCGCCACCTTCAGGCGCGCGTCGGCCGTGGCGAAATCGACCACGACCTTGGGCCGCTCGCCACGGGCCAGGGGAATGTCGAGCTTGACCTTGCCCTTGAGCGGCCCCTCGCCTTCCCAGCCGGCGAAGATCTCGCCCGTGCCGATGGGCGCTTGCTGCAGGATCTTCAAACCGTCGCCCAAGCGTCCGTCGAAATCGCCGTTCAGGTACAGGTGGCTGTGCTGGCCCTCGTCGACGTGGGGAATGTCGACGCTGACATCGCGTACCTGGGTATCGAGCAACAGACCGCGCCGGGCCTTGATGCGCACGCCGCTGTCCTCGATGTAGACATCACCGTCGACCTGCTGCACCTGGGGCCAGCCAGGCTGGAAGTCCAGGGCGGCGTCATGCACCTTGAAGAACAAGCTGATGCTGCGGGCCTCAGGGGCCACACCATGGTTCAGGGAGCCCTGGTACTGGAAATAGCCCTCGTCCACGGCGCCCTTGACGATGGCACTGCGCAGCCATTCATCCAGCGCAGGGCTGAGTACTTCAGGCAGGTACTTGGCGGTATAGCGGCCGTCGCCCTCGGTCAGGCCCACCCGCAGGTCCATGTAGTCCTCGCGGCCTTCCTCGAACAGCAGGCGGATGAGGAAGTCGGCAGCGATCCGGCCCTCCTCGCCGAGCACCTTGATATAGGGCGCTACGAGGGTGAAACCTTCCTTGTCCAAGCGCCAGGTAAGCCGTGCGTTGGCCTTCTGGTAGTGCCAGGGTTTGGCGAAGATCGGGTACAGGTGCAGCATGAAGGCGTCGGTGTCCAGGCGCAGCTCGCCCTGGCCGAGATCGCCGCTGATGCTGCCGTTGACGTTTCCGGCCGCCGGGGCGTTGTGGTAGGCATCGAAGCCGACCTTCTCCAGGTTGGCAGCGAACGCCAGGCGCTGGTCGCCTTCGGCCTTGGGGCGGATATCCAGGCGCAGGTTACGCAGCGAGCCGGTGACCTTGAGCCCATCGACCACGGCCATGAGTTTGTCCGGCAGCGGCGCCAGTGCATCGACCAGGGGCGTCAACGGCGTCAGGTCCAGGCGGTCGGCCTGCACCTGCCAGCGGTCCTGGGTCGGGTCCTGCCTGACCTGCAGATGGGTCTCCCAGCGGGTGTCGCCCAGGCTCATGGCGAGCGAATCGACCACACCCTCGACACCTTTCTCGCCCCGCTGGAGCCACGCCGACACCGCCAGGTTATCCACGGTGACCGCCTTGCGCCCGGTGTAGGCACCGCGCAACTGCGGAGCGTTGAGGCGTACCACGGCGCGCTGCAGTTGGCCGTTGCGCCAGTCGACCCAGAATTCACCGCCGGCCCGCAGTGTCTCGGCCTGCCATTGCCCAAGCAAGCGCGGGGGCAGCCAGCGGGCCCAGTCGCTTTGCGGCAGGCTCAGGTAGGCCTGCACCTGGCCATCGCGCCAGGCCTTGGCAGTGGCACGGCTGCGCAGGTTGACCGCCAGGGGTTGACCGTCGGGCAAGGTGCCGCGCAGGTCCAGGGCCTGGCGCGACGGGCCGGCCTCGAGGCCAAGGCTGACATAGGTAAGGGTAAGTGGGTCGCGCTGCCAGGGATGAAGGGTGACCTGGCTGTCGAAGGCATCGACCCTGCCCAGCTGCTGCAGGCGCTGCAGGACCTGCGCGGGGTCCAGGGGAGCATCGTCCTGGCGCGGCAAGCCTTCGAGCGCCCAGGCGCCCTGCTCGTCTTCGCGCAGGATCAGTTGCAGCCCGCCGAGCTGGATACGCGCCAGGCGCAGTTCGCGAGCCTTGAGGCTGGCCCACAGGTCGGGGACCACCTTGACTTCATCCAGGCGCAACGCCGCAGCCCCTTCGCCCACCTGCAGGTCACGCACGTGCAACACTGGCGCCAGGCCGCTCCAGCGCCCCTCCAGGGCTCCCACGTGCACCGGCAGGCCCAGCGCCTGCTCGGCCTTGCTCTGGACATCGGCACGGTACTCGGCCACCAGCGGCACCAGTTCCCGACCGAGGCTGACATACAGCGCCACCAGCACCGCCAGCAGGGCGCAGACTCCCAGCCCCCAGCGGGTCAAGGCGCCTAGAACGTGGGTCAGACGTCCCATGGCCATGGCCCTCCAAGTCGTGCCTTAACTATGGCTCGGTGCCGTGGTTTTACCAGTGCCGCCGAACGCAGAAGGGTTTCAGAACGCGTCAGAGCAGCACCACATCGTATTGTTCCTGGGAATACATGGACTCAACCTGGAAGCGAATGGTTCGGCCGATGAATGCCTCGAGCTCAGCCACGTTGCCGGACTCTTCATCCAGCAGGCGGTCGACCACCTTCTGGTTGGCCAGCACCCGATAGCCCTCGGCCTGGTAGGCGCGGGCCTCGCGGAGGATTTCACGGAAGATTTCATAGCACACGGTTTCTGGGGTCTTCAGCTTGCCGCGCCCCTGGCAGGCGATGCACGGCTCGCACAGCACCTGCTCGAGGCTCTCGCGGGTACGCTTGCGAGTCATCTGCACCAACCCAAGCTCGGTGATGCCGATGATGTTGGTCTTGGCATGGTCACGCTCGAGCTGCTTCTCGAGGGTACGCAGGACCTGGCGCTGATGATCCTCATCCTCCATGTCGATGAAGTCGATGATGATGATGCCGCCGATGTTGCGCAGGCGCAGTTGCCGGGCAATGGCGGTGGCGGCCTCGAGGTTGGTCTTGAAGATGGTTTCCTCGAGGTTGCGGTGGCCGACGAAGGCGCCGGTATTGACGTCGATGGTGGTCATGGCCTCGGCCGGGTCGACCACCAGGTAGCCACCGGACTTGAGCGGCACCTTGCGCTCCAAGGCACGCTGGATCTCGTCCTCGACGCCATACAGGTCGAAGATCGGCCGCTCGCCTGGGTAGTGTTCGAGACGGTCGGCGATTTCCGGCATGAGTTCGGCGACGAACTGCGTGGTCTTCTGGAAGGTTTCCCGCGAGTCGATACGGATCTTCTCGATCTTGGGGTTGACCAGGTCGCGCAGCGTGCGCAGGGCCAGCCCAAGGTCTTCGTAGATCACCAAGGGGGCACCGCAGGTCTTGATCTGGCTGCCGATCTGCTCCCAAAGCCTGCGCAGGTAGCGGATGTCCTGCAGGATGTCGTCGGCCCGGGCGCCTTCGGCAGCGGTGCGCAGGATGAAGCCGCCGGCGTCCTTGATGTCTTCCTTTTCGACACAATCGCTGACCACCTGCTTGAGCCGCTCGCGCTCGGCCTCGTCCTCGATCTTCAGGGAAATACCCACATGGCTGCTGCGTGGCATGTAGACCAGGTAGCGCGACGGGATCGACAGCTGGGTAGTCAGGCGAGCGCCCTTGGTACCGATCGGGTCTTTCGTGACCTGCACCACCAGGGCCTGGCCTTCGTGGACCAGCGCGGTGATGTTTTCCACCGCCGAGCCTTCGCGCTGGGAGATCTCCGATGCATGGATGAACGCAGCGCGCTCCAGGCCGATATCGACGAAAGCCGCCTGCATGCCTGGCAGCACGCGCACCACCTTGCCTTTGTAGATATTGCCGACGATGCCCCGGCGCTGGGTGCGCTCGACATGCACCTCCTGCAACACGCCGTTCTCCACCACTGCCACGCGTGATTCCATCGGGGTGATGTTGATCAGGATCTCTTCACTCATGGCAGGCTCTCGTCAAAGGTCTTGGGTAATGATGGATCGCCGTCAGGTCGCTGGCTAGCGCGAAGCTGGAACCTCATGTTGCTGCCAGCATGGGATGGAGAACTGCTCCAACAGCTGGGCGGTCTCGAACAGGGGCAGGCCGACGACGGTCGAATAGCTGCCCATCAACTCCCTGACGAACACCGCGCCCAGGCCCTGGATGGCGTAGCCCCCGGCCTTGTCCAGCGGCTCGCCGGTGGCCCAGTAGCGCTCGGCCTCTTCCCGGGTGATGGGGCGGAAATACACGTGGGTCCCGACGCAGATGTCCAGGCAACGCTGGCCGTCGGTCACCGCGATGGCCGTGATGACCTGATGATGGTCATCGGACAGTTCGGCCAGCATGGCCAAGGCGTGCTCACGATCACGAGGTTTACCGAGGATCCGTCCGCCGATCGACACCACGGTGTCGGCCCCCAGCACCACGCCAGGCCCGTTCAGCTGCGCAAAACCTGCACCAGCCTTGGCCCGGGCCAGACGCACGGCGTAGGCAGAAACGCCCTCGTCGGGTAGCGGGGTTTCGTCGATGTCGGCCTTGATGGTGGTGAACGGTACGCCGATCTGGGTAAGCAGCTCACGGCGGCGTGGCGAGGCGGAGGCCAGGTACAGCGGCTTCATGTCGACATCTCCCTGTCAGTCGGCGGTGCCGTCAATTGATGTGCAAGCGTCGGCGCAGGTCGCGCAGGGCGAAACTGATCCAGGGCCAGAGCAAGGCACTGATCACTGCCGACCAGACCAGTGCCAGCGTCGGCAGGCGGTTGCCGGTCAGGGCGCTGAGCCACAGCTGGATCAACTGGGCGATACCGAAGATCACCAGGATCACCAGGCTCTGCTGCCACATCGGGTACATGCGCAGGCGCTGCTGCAGGGACAGCACCAGGAAGGTGATCAAGGTCAGTACCAGGGCGTTTTGCCCAAGTAGCGTGCCGTACAGGACGTCTTCGGCCAGACCCAGGACGAAAGCGGTGGTCATGCCGACCTTGTTGGGCACCGCGAGGGTCCAGAAGGACACCAGCATCGCCAGCCACATAGGACGGAACACTTCCATGAACTGGGGCATCGGCGAGACGCTGAGCAACAGGCCGATCGCGAAGGTCAGCCAGATGGCCCAGCCGTTCTTGCTGCGGGAACGCGCCATCATTCTCTCCGGGGTGGGTTCGGGGCCGCTGGGGCCGATGCCGGGCTGGCAGGCGCCACGGGCGCAGGTGCAGCAGCAGGCACCGCAGGTGCAGTCGAAGGCGTTGCAGGTGCCGCGCCGGACGTTGCCGGTTCAGCGCCAGGTGTAGCGGGCGCCGGCGCGGGCGCGGTCTGCCCGTTTCCACCGGTGGCCTGGCCTTGTTCCGGTGTGCCCTTGCGGTCGGCCTCTTCCTGGGCGAGTGCAGCGTCCGTGGCCCGTTCCTCTGGCGTACGCCGGTCGCTGAACACCAGCAGCATGTAGCGGCTGCGGTTGAGTGCGGCCGTGGGAATGGCGCGGACGATGGCGAACGGCTGGCCGGAATCGTGGATCACTTCGTTGACCGTGGCCACCGGATAACCGGCCGGGAAACGCTGGCCCATACCGGAGCTGACCAGCAAGTCACCTTCCTTGATGTCGGCGGTATCCGCCACATGGCGCAGCTCCAGACGCTCCGGGTTGCCGGTGCCGCTGGCGATGGCGCGCAGGCCGTTACGGTTGACCTGTACCGGGATGCTGTGGGTGGTATCGGTCAGCAACAACACCCGGGCGGTGTAGGGCATCAGCTCCACCACCTGCCCCATCAGGCCCCGGGCGTCGAGCACCGGCTGGCCGAGAAACACGCCGTCGCGTTCGCCCTTGTTGATCAGGATACGGTGGGTGAACGGGTTGGGGTCGACACCGATGAGCTCGGCCACTTCGACCTTCTCGTTGACCAGCGCCGAGGAATTGAGCAGCTCGCGCAGCCGCACGTTCTGTTCGGTCAGGGCCGCCAGTTTCTGCAGGCGCCCCTGCAGCAGCAGGGCTTCGGTCTTGAGTTTCTCGTTTTCCGCGATCAGCTCGGTACGGCTGCCGAACTGGCTGGCCACACCCTGCCACAGGCGCTGCGGCAGGTCGGTGATCCAATAGGACTCCATCAGCACCAGCCCCATCTGGCTGCGCACTGGCTTGAGCACGGCGAAACGCGAGTCGACCACCATCAGCGCGACCGACAGCACCACCAGTACCAGGAGACGAACGCCCAGCGAAGGGCCCTTGGAGAAAAGCGGTTTAATGGGCCGTTCCTCGTGGACGACGATTCAGGAGGTCATTGGACATGGGGCAATGCACCGGCCTGCTTGCGGGTTGAACGGAAACGACGCCCGGACGGACGCCAGCCCAGCGCATACAGGTAGCACTGTGCGTGCCACCTGTAAACCGGGCGAACACAATCCATGCATGCATGGATGGCGCAGGATCACTCGCTGGAGAGCAGGTCCATGGCGTGTTTGTCCATCATCTCCAGCGCACGGCCACCACCACGGGCGACGCAGGTCAGGGGATCTTCGGCGACGATCACCGGCAAGCCGGTTTCCTGGGCCAGCAGCTTGTCCAGGTCGCGCAGCAGCGCGCCACCACCGGTCAGCACCAGGCCACGTTCGGCGATGTCCGAGGCCAGCTCCGGCGGCGACTGCTCCAGGGCGCTCTTGACCGCCTGGACGATGGTCGCCAGGGACTCCTGCAGCGCTTCGAGCACTTCGTTGGAGTTCAGGGTGAAGGCACGCGGTACGCCTTCGGCCAGGTTACGACCACGGACGTCGACTTCGCGCACTTCGCCGCCCGGGTAGGCAGTACCGATTTCCTGCTTGATGCGCTCGGCGGTGGATTCGCCGATCAGGCTGCCGTAGTTGCGGCGCACGTAGGTGACGATGGCTTCGTCGAAGCGGTCGCCGCCAACCCGTACGGATTCGGCATAGACCACGCCATTGAGGGAGATCAGGGCGATTTCGGTGGTACCGCCACCGATGTCCACGACCATCGAACCACGAGCCTCTTCGACCGGCAGGCCGGCACCGATGGCAGCGGCCATCGGCTCTTCGATCAGGAACACCTCGCGGGCGCCGGCGCCCAGGGCGGATTCGCGAATGGCGCGACGCTCCACCTGGGTCGACTTGCACGGCACGCAGATCAGCACGCGCGGGCTGGGCTGCAGGAAGCTGTTCTCGTGAACCTTGTTGATGAAGTACTGCAGCATTTTTTCACAAACGCTGAAATCGGCGATCACGCCGTCCTTCATCGGACGAATGGCAGCGATGTTGCCAGGCGTACGGCCCAGCATGCGCTTGGCCTCGGTGCCGACCGCGACGACGCTTTTCTGGTTGCCGTGGGTACGAATGGCAACAACCGAGGGTTCATTCAGGACGATACCGCGCTCACGCACGTAAATAAGGGTGTTGGCAGTACCCAGGTCGATGGACAGATCGCTGGAAAACATGCCACGCAGTTTCTTGAACATGGGAAAGTGACCCTAGGCAAAGCGTGGGTAAAAAAGTGCGGCAAACTCTAACAATGGCAGGGATTTTGGGCAAGGAGCCAATATGTTAAATTGGCAGTTTTTCCGAGCACGCCAGCAGATGATCGTCGCCGTATGACCATCAAAATGCTGGCATGTTCCTCACTTCGGACCCCATCCGTTCCGTTTCTCCTGGAGATCCCCATGGCGCTTCAACGCTGCGACGTGGAAAAGATCGCCCATCTGGCCCGCCTGGGCCTGAATGAAGGCGAACTGCCACGCATTACCGATGCCTTGAACAGTATTCTCGGGCTGGTCGACCAGATGCAAGCCGTCGACACCAGCGGCATCGAGCCCCTGGCCCACCCCCTGGAGGCCAGCCAGCGCCTGCGCCCCGACCAGGTCACCGAAAGCAACCAGCGCGACCGCTACCAGGCCATCGCCCCGGCGACCGAAAACGGCCTGTACCTGGTTCCGAAAGTCATCGAGTAAGGGAAAGAGCCTGCCATGCATCAATTGACCCTGGCCGAGATCGCCCGCGGACTCGCCGACAAGTCGTTTTCTTCCGAAGAGCTGACCGGCGCCCTGCTGGCGCGTATCAAGCAGCTCGACCCTCAGATCAACAGCTTCATCAGCGTCACCGAGGAACAGGCACTGCAACAAGCTCGCGCCGCCGACGCCCGCCGCGCCAACGGCGAAGCCGGTGCCCTGCTTGGCGCACCGATCGCCCACAAGGACCTGTTCTGCACCAGCGGCATCCGCACCAGCTGCGGTTCGAAGATGCTCGACAACTTCAAGGCACCCTATGACGCCACCGTGGTCGCCAAGCTGGCCGAAGCCGGCATGGTCACCCTGGGCAAGACCAACATGGACGAATTCGCCATGGGCTCGGCCAACGAGTCCAGCCACTATGGCGCGGTGAAGAACCCGTGGAACCTCGAGCACGTCCCGGGCGGCTCCTCGGGCGGTTCGGCCGCCGCGGTGGCCGCGCGCCTGCTGCCAGTGGCCACCGGCACCGATACCGGCGGCTCTATCCGCCAGCCGGCGGCCCTGACCAACCTCACCGGCCTCAAGCCGACCTACGGCCGCGTCTCGCGCTGGGGCATGATCGCCTATGCCTCGAGCCTCGACCAAGGCGGCCCGATGGCCCGCACCGCCGAAGACTGCGCCCTGCTGCTGCAAGGCATGGCCGGTTTCGACGCCAAGGACTCCACCAGCATCGACGAGCCGGTGCCGGACTACAGCGCCAACCTGAACGCGCCGCTCGAAGGCCTGCGCATCGGCCTGCCGAAGGAATACTTCGGCGCCGGCCTCGACCCGCGCATCGCCGACCTGGTCCAGGCCAGCGTCAAAGAACTGCAGAAGCTCGGCGCGGTGATCAAGGAAATCAGCCTGCCGAACATGCAGCACGCTATCCCCGCGTACTACGTGATCGCACCGGCAGAAGCTTCCTCCAACCTGTCGCGCTTCGACGGCGTACGCTTCGGTTACCGCTGCGAGGAGCCCAAAGACCTCACCGACCTGTACAAGCGCTCCCGTGGCGAAGGCTTCGGCGTCGAAGTGCAGCGCCGTATCATGGTCGGCACCTACGCCCTGTCCGCCGGCTACTACGACGCCTACTACGTGAAGGCGCAACAGATCCGCCGCCTGATCAAGAACGACTTCATGGCCGCCTTCAACGATGTCGACCTGATCCTTGGCCCGACCACGCCGAACCCGGCCTGGAAGCTCGGCGCCAAGAGCAGCGACCCGGTCGCCGCCTACCTCGAGGACGTCTACACCATCACCGCCAACCTGGCGGGCCTGCCGGGCCTGTCGATGCCGGCCGGTTTCGTCGATGGCCTGCCGGTCGGCGTGCAGCTGCTGGCCCCGTACTTCCAGGAAGGCCGCCTGCTCAACGTCGCGCACCGCTACCAGCAAGTCACCGACTGGCACACCCGCGCTCCTAACGGCTTCTGAGGAATTCACACATGCAATGGGAAGTTGTGATCGGGCTGGAGATTCATACCCAGCTCGCCACCCAGTCGAAGATCTTCTCCGGCAGCGCCACCACCTTCGGCTCCGAACCGAACACCCAGGCCAGCCTGGTCGACCTCGGCATGCCTGGCGTCCTGCCGGTGCTGAACCAGGAAGCCGTGCGCATGGCCTGCATGTTCGGCCTGGCCATCGATGCCCAGATCGGCAAGCGCAACGTGTTCGCGCGCAAGAACTACTTCTACCCGGACCTGCCCAAGGGCTACCAGATCAGCCAGATGGACCTGCCGATCGTCGGCAAGGGCCACCTGGACATCGCCCTGGAAGACGGCACCATCAAGCGCATCGGCATCACCCGCGCGCACCTGGAGGAAGACGCCGGCAAGAGCCTGCACGAAGACTTCAGCGGCTCCACCGGCATCGACCTGAACCGCGCCGGCACCCCGCTGCTGGAGATCGTCTCCGAACCTGACATGCGCAGTGCCAAGGAAGCGGTGGCCTACGTCAAGGCGATCCACGCCCTGGTGCGCTACCTGGGCATCTGCGACGGCAACATGGCCGAAGGCTCGCTGCGCTGCGACTGCAACGTCTCGGTACGGCCGAAGGGCCAGGCCGAGTTCGGCACGCGCTGCGAGATCAAGAACGTCAACTCGTTCCGCTTCATCGAACGCGCCATCAACAGCGAGATCCAGCGCCAGATCGACCTGATCGAGGACGGCGGCAAGGTGGTCCAGGAAACCCGCCTGTACGATCCGAACAAGGACGAGACCCGCTCCATGCGCAGCAAGGAGGAAGCCAACGACTACCGTTACTTCCCCGACCCGGACCTGCTGCCGGTGGTCATCGAGGACAGCTTCCTCGAAACCGTCCGCGCCGGCCTGCCGGAGCTGCCGCAACAGAAGGTCGAGCGTTTCCAGAGCCAGTATGGCCTGTCGGCCTATGACGCCAACGTGCTGGCCGCCAGCCGTGAACAGGCCGACTACTTCGAGGAAGTCGCTCGCATCGGTGGCGACGCCAAGCTGGCCGCCAACTGGGTGATGGTCGAACTGGGCAGCTTGCTCAACAAGCTGGGCGTGGAGATCGACCAGGCACCGGTGAGCGCCGAGCAGCTCGGCGGCATGCTGCTGCGCATCCGTGACAACACCATCAGCGGCAAGATCGCCAAGACCGTGTTCGAGGCCATGGCCGCCGGTGAAGGCGATGCCGACAGCATCATCGAAAGCCGTGGCCTCAAGCAGGTCACCGACACCGGCGCGATCGACAAGATGCTCGACGAAGTGCTCGCCGCCAATGCCGAACAGGTCGAACAGTATCGCGCCGCCGACGAGGCCAAGCGCGGCAAGATGTTCGGCTTCTTCGTCGGCCAGGCGATGAAGGCGTCCAAAGGCAAGGCCAACCCGGGGCAAGTGAACCAATTGCTCAAGGCCAAGCTCGAAGGGTAACGCGGTATTGGGGCCGCTTGGCGACCCATCGCGGCACAAGGCTGCTCCTACAGGTTCGAAGCCCTGTAGGAGCGGCCTTGTGCCGCGATCGAGGGCAACGCCCTCGCCTGCTGCTTCCTTATAACGGAGCACCTGAATTGATACGCCGTTCTTTCAGCGCCCTCGCGCTCTTCTCCCTGCTGGCCGGCTGTGCCAGCTATGACATCGCTTCCCGCGACATCGATTCCCGAGGCTATGACCAGACCGGCGTCGCCTCCTATTATGGCTCCCGCCATCACGGCAAACGCACTGCCAGCGGCGAGCGCTTCAACCAACATGGCCTGACCGCTGCCCACCGCAGCCTGCCCTTCGGCAGCCGGGTGCTGGTCACCAACCTGGCCAACAAACGCAGCGTCGTGGTACGCATCAACGACCGAGGCCCGCATACCCGCGGCCGATTGATCGACCTGTCACGGGCCGCAGCAGAAAAAATCGGCATGATCCGTAGCGGAACGGCGCGCGTCCGGGTACAAGGGCTAAGCGACTGACCTGACAGGAGTCCCGACCATTTTCGACCTGGCCACCCTCCCCACCTTCAGCCTCCTGCAACTGGGCTTCGGCCTGGTGTTGCTGGTGATCGGTGCCGAGCTGCTGGTGCGCGCCGCGCTTCGCCTGGCCCTGCGCCTGCACGTGCGCCCGCTGATCATCGGCCTGAGCCTGGTGGCCTTCGGCAGCACCGCGCCACAATTGACCGTGAGCCTGCAGGCGGCCTTCCAGGGCGCCCCTGACGTCGCGGTGGGCAGCGTGATCGGCAGCAACATCTTCAATGTGCTGGTGATTCTCGGGCTGGCGGCGCTGGTTATTCCCCTGCGCGTTTCCCGGCAGTTGGTGCGCCTGGATATCCCACTGATGATCGCCGCCAGCGGCCTGGTCTACCTGCTGGCCGGCAATGGCCTGCTGGGCCGGCTCGAAGGCCTGCTGCTGGTCCTGGGCTTGCTGGGCTACCTGGGCATGCTGTGGCACCAGTCACGGCATTACGCCCGTACCTACCCTGCCCCGGAAACCGTGCACACCAGTGCCGGGCGCTTCTGGAGCGGCGCAATACTGCAGGTGCTGCTGGGCCTGGGCCTGCTGAGTCTCGCCGGCCATTTGCTGCTCGAAGCTGCCGTAGAAGTGGCCACCGACCTGGGGCTCTCCGAACGCATCATCGGCCTCACGGTGGTTGCCGTCTGCACGTCCTTGCCGGAGCTGGCCGCCGCCCTGATCGCAGCGCTGCGTGGTGAACGGGAGATCGCGGTGGGCACGGTGATCGGCAGCAACCTGTTCAACCTGCTGGCCGTGCTGGGCCTGACCGCAGTGGTCGCGCCAGAGCCTCTGTCGATTTCGCCCAACGCCCTGGACTTCGACCTGCCCGTGATGTTGGGTGTCGCGGTGTTGAGCCTGCCGGTGTTCTATTCCGGCTACCGCGTCACCCGTGCCGAAGGGCTGGTATTTCTCTGCCTCTACCTGGCCTACGGCCTGCATGTGGTGGCCTTCACCACAGGCATGCCTCTGGCCGGGCGGCTGGAACACCTGATGTTGTTCTACGTCTTGCCGGTGCTGGCTGCGGTGTTGCTGTACACCACGGTACGGGCGTGGCGGCGCCAGCACTGATTGATATAGGGCTTAGGCGGGTCTCTTAGGCGCAGAAAACCTAACGACGAACCTGACGCGCCTTCTTCATCCGGAACGCGATCCACAGCACCGCGATCCACAACGGGATCAACATCACCGAGATGCGGATCGGCGGCGTCAGGTACATCACCACCAGGATCAGTACGATGAACGCCAGGCACAGGTAGTTGCTCAGCGGGTGCCACAAGCTGCGGTAGAACGGGGTGATCCCAACGGCCAGCTTGGCCTTGCGGAACTTCAGGTGGGTGATGCTGATGCTTGCCCAGTTGATCACCAGGGCCGACACCGCCAGGGCCATGAGCAGACCGAAGGCCTCGCCCGGCATCAGGTAGTTGATCAGCACGCACAGGCCGGTGGCGAATGCCGAAACGCCCAGCGCCGTCAACGGTACGCCACGGCGGCTGACCTTGAGCAGCTGGCGTGGCGCATCGCCCTGGCTGGCCAGGCCGAACAGCATGCGGCTGTTGGCATAGACACAGCTGTTGTACACCGACAGCGCAGCCGTGAGCACCACGATGTTGAGGACGGTCGCCACCAGGTCGCTGTCCAGTTCATGGAAGATCATCACGAACGGGCTGCCGCCCTGCACCACTTTCTGCCACGGGTACAGCGACAGCAGCACGGCCAGCGCGCCGATGTAGAAGATCAGGATGCGGTAGACCACCTGGTTGGTGGCCTTGGGGATGCTCTCGCGCGGGTTGTCCGCCTCGGCCGCGGTGATGCCCACCAGCTCCAGCCCACCGAAGGAGAACATGATCACCGCCAGGGCCATGATCAGGCCAGTGACGCCGTTGGGGAAGAACCCGCCGAACTGCCACAGGTTCGCCACACTGGCATCCGGCCCGCCATGGCCGCTGCCCAGCAACCAGGCGCCGAAGCCGATCATGCTGACGATCGCCACCACCTTGACCAGGGCGAACCAGAACTCCAGCTCACCGTAGACCTTCACCTGGGTCAGGTTGATGGCATTGATCACCACGAAGAAGATCGCCGCCGTGGCCCAGGTGGGGAAGTCCGGCCACCAGTACTGGACATAGATGCCCACCGCGGTCAGCTCGGCCATGCCCACCAGCACGTACACCACCCAGTAGTTCCAGCCAGAGACGAAGCCTGCGAACTCGCTCCAGTACTGGTGGGCGAAGTGGCTGAAGCTGCCGGCGACCGGCTCCTCGACCACCATCTCGCCCAGCTGGCGCATGATCAAGAAGGCCATCAGGCCGGCAATGGCGTAGCCCAGCAGCACGGACGGGCCGGCCAGCTGGATGGTCTGGGCGATGCCCAGGAACAGCCCGGTGCCGATGGCCCCGCCCAGCGCGATGAGCTGGATATGGCGATTCTTCAACCCGCGCTGTAACCGCTCGGGCGTGCTCTGGTCTTGCATGAAGTGTCCTCAGGTCGGGAGGCGTGTTGTTGTAGGTGTCATGTGCAGTGAAGGATCTAGATCCAACCTCCCCACTGCAAGATGAAAATGCCGATATTGGTGGTGATCGCGGCGAGCAAGGTGGTGATCACGATGATCGAGGCCGCCAGTTCGTGGTTGCCGTTCGCCGCCCGCGCCATCACATAGCTGGCCGCCGCGGTCGGGCTACCGATATAGAGGAACAGGATGCCCAGCTCGGCACCACGGAACCCACAGAGCCAGGCGCCCAACGTGCCGATCAGGGGCAACCAGACCACCTTGACCAGGCTGGCATCGATGGCCAGCCTGCCACTGTCACGCAACGCGGCCATGGACAAGGTCCCGCCGATGCAGATCAGGGCCAATGGCAAGGTCATCTGGGCGAGGTAGTCGCTGGAGGTCAGCAACCAGTTGGGCAGTGGCACCTGGCCGTAGGCCATGGGCGTAGCGAGCAGCACGCTGATGATCAGCGGGTTGCTGAAGATGCTCTTGCAGATGCTCACGGGGTCGGACTTGAGGTCCGGGCTGTAGACGGCGAGCACGATGGTGGACAAGGAGTTGTACATGAGGATCACCAGGCCGGCGAGCACCGCGCCCAGGGAGATGCCGTAGTCGCCGTACAAGCTGGCCGCCAGGGCCAGGCCGATCACCCCGTTGTTGCCGCGAAAGGCGCCCTGGGTGTAGATGCCGCGGTCGGGCCTGGGGCTGCGCCAGATGGCCAGGCCCCAGGACAGCGCGAAACTAGCCAGGGTCGCGATGATGAAATAGAGCAGCACGCCGGGTTTGACGGCAGTGGTAAGGTCGGCGTGGTAGATGCCGAGGAACAGCAGGGCCGGCATGCAGACGTTGAACACTAGCGACGAAGCGACCTTGATGAAGTTGTCGTCGATCAGGCGGATACGCTTGAGGAGCACGCCCAGGAACAGCATGGCGAACACCGGGGCCGTGATGTTCAGCGTCTGGATGAGAAGGGCGAGCATTGCGGGTCCTGAGGGGTTGCCGTTAGGGGGCTGATGATACGCGAACTGGGGGGATTTGCGGGGAACGGAGGCGTTCCGCGAAATTTCACTGGCAACGGTGGCCGCTGCTGGCAGGCTCATGGAGTTGGGTTGGCTGCCCTGGCCCTATCGCCGGCAAGCCGGCCCCCACGGAGGGGCGCCTGTCTTGGTCCCTGTGGGAGCCGGCTTGCCGGCGATGGGCTGCGGAGCAGCCGGAAGTGTCAGATTTTTTGTGTGCGGGCCGGTAACGGCCTGCCGTCAGGCAGGCCCTGATTTTCACCAGGTCGGCCTGATGAACCGATCTCCGTACAAAATCGCGAATTGA
>NZ_JBLUPW010000039.1:0-36311 GCF_048068175.1 Pseudomonas sp. NY15356
GCCGGTATTGGGGGGGGGGTTCACAGCGGGGGGGGGGTGGGGCCCCTAGGGCGCCCCACGGCGGCCCCACCGCCCCCGGGGCCGGGGGGTGTGGGGGGGGCGTTGGCCCGCGAAAGGGCCGCAACGCGGCCCCAAGGGCATTACAGAACGTCGAGCAGCTCGACGTCGAACACCAGCACGCTGTGCGGCGGGATGCTACCAACGCCCTGGGCACCGTAGGCCAGTTCGCTCGGTACGTACAAGCGCCACTTGCTGCCGGCGTTCATCAGCTGCAGGGCTTCGGTCCAGCCAGCGATCACGCCACCGACCGGGAATTCAGCCGGCTGGCCACGCTCGTAGGAGCTGTCGAACACGGTGCCGTCGATCAGGGTGCCGTGGTAATGGGTACGCACGTTGTCTTCGCGGCTCGGCTTGGCGCCTTCGCCTGCGGTCAGAACTTCGTACTGCAGGCCCGAGGCCAGGGTGATGATGCCTTCACGCTTGGCGTTCTCGACCAGGAAGGCCTTGCCGGCAGCAGCGGCGGCTTCGGCCTTGGCAGCAGCTTCGGCCTGCATCACTTCACGGATGACTTTGAAGCTGGCCGACAGGTCGGCCTCGCTGACGCGGCTGTCGACGCCGTTGAAGGCGTCGGTCAGGCCGGCCAGGATGGCTTCCAGGCTCACGCCTGGCGGTGGGTTGTCGCGCAGCTGGCCGCCCAGCTGACGGCCGATGCCGTAGCTGACGCGCGATTCGTCGGTGGTCAGGTTGAGTTCGGACATGTCACTCTCCGCTTGAGGGCGAAGGTAATCCGCCCTGCATGAAAAAGGGCGTGAAGCCTAGCACACAGCGGCGCAGTGATCAGCTATCAGAACTACCAGGCCGAACGCTGGGAAATCGGCACCTTCAGGTCTTCTTCCGGGTGCGTGCCCATTCCGCACATCTCGTCCTGGACGGACCAGTGCACCAAGTTCATGGACAACAGCGGCACGGCACTGAGCAGGCTGCGCGCATCCTCCACCGAATGCACCCGCAGCCGTTCGCCACGGACATCGGCCAGCGGATGGGCATGCCCCTTGACCCGGGCCTCGAGCAAGTAGTCGCCGCCTTCGATGGCGATCAGGTTGAGTTCATCGACATGGCCGGCCCTGGCCTCGACATTGAGCTGATGCAGGTTCATGAGAGCACCTCGCAACGGGAACCACGCATGACTGCTCATTTTTTGTACAGCCCAGGCAAAACCACAAGCCATGAACGCGACCGCCCGTCCGTTTTTGCAACGGACGGGCGGCGGGTACTGCCGACAGCAGTGCTGTCAGTGCTTGGTGACTTTATCCAGATAGCCCATGACGAAGGCCGAGATGACGAACGTCATATGGATGATCACGTACCACATCAGGTAGTCGGTGGAGATGTTCTGGGCATCCATGAACACCCGCAGCAGATGGATGGAGGAGATCGCCACGATCGACGCCGCAACCTTCATCTTCAACGAGGAAGAGTCCATCTTGCCCAGCCAGTTGAGCTTCTCCTTGCTGTCGTCGATGTCCAGCTGCGAGACGAAGTTCTCGTAGCCAGAGATCATCACCATGACCAGCAGGCCGCCGACCAGCGACATGTCGATCAGCGAGAGGATCACCAGGATCAGGTCGGCTTCGCTCAAGGAGAAGACGTTGGGCAGGACGTGGACGACTTCCTGGAAGAATTTCAGTGCCAGGGCCAGCAGGCCCAGGGACAGGCCGAAGTAGATCGGAGCGAGCAGCCAGCGCGAGGCATACATCGCGTTTTCGAGGAAACGTTCCATGGGGGGTAGAGACTCGTGAGATGACGAAAAAGCAAGGCGCGAGTATAGCCATCCACGTCCCGACAGCAAAAGCCTGCCAGTGTCGAGGTCGATTTACGGCCCATTCGCCGGCAAGCCGGCTCCCACCTGTCCTGTGCTGTGTTCAGAACAGAGACCGTGCCAACGCCCCCTCGGCTTCAGGTTTCGGGATGGAACTGGAAATCCCCAAGGTTGCGGCAACGCTCGCCATTGATCCTGCGCAGCTGCGCCTGCAAGTGCAGGCACCAGATCTGTGGATCATCGGCGACTTGGTAGCCGTGCAGGGTCAGGCTGTCGACAATGGCATTGAGCACCGACTCGGCCACCATCGGCCCGTGGAATGGCCCTTGGGCCTTGATGGCCGAAGGCTGCTCCCCCGCCATGCCGGCGGCGAACAGCAGGGTCCACATGCCGGTGTCGCCAGCCAGCGGGCGTATGCTGCATTCGATGCGGGTCACCAGGCCCAGGCACTGGCGGGTGAGGCTGAGGTTGCGCATGGCGGCGTCCCCTCCGTGAAGCCTTGTTCAGCCCGGAACCCAGGGCTGTTTCCATCCTGAACGCTGCTGCCGTCCTTAAGTTCCAGCATAGAAGACCCGCGGAAAAAGATGGAAAACCGGCGCTAAACGGTAGCCACTGGCCGTCAGCGCCGGTTAATTGACTCAGGCCGGGCTGGCCTGGGCCACCACCTCCTCCAGGCGCTCCTTCTCGGCTTCCTTGACGTCTTCTTCGCTGATCATCTCGGCGATCACTCGTAGGCGCTCCACCACCCGGGCGTTGACGCTGCCCTCGGGGAACTGGCCCTTCTCGTCCGGCGCACCGGCTTCCTCGCCCACCAGCAGGCTCAAGGCCTCATCGGCCTGGCTGACGGCGTAGACATGGAAGCGGCCGGCCTCGACGGCCTGCAACACACGCTCATCGAGCATCAGCGTAGCGACGTTGGCACGGGGGATGATCACCCCCTGCTCGCCGGTCAGGCCGCGCGCTTCGCAGAGCCGGAAGAAGCCCTCGATCTTCTCGTTGACCCCACCGACCGCCTGCACCTCGCCGAACTGATTGATCGACCCGGTGATGGCGAAGCACTGCTTGAGCGGGGTGCGCGACAGCGCCGAGATCAGGGTGCAGACCTCGCCGAGCGAGGCACTGTCGCCATCGACGTAGCCATAGGACTGCTCCAGGGCGATGCTCGCCGAGATCGCCAGGGGGAACTCCTGGGCATAGCGGCTGCCCAGGTAGCCGGTGAGGATCATCACGCCCTTGGAGTGGATAGGCTGGCCCAGGTTGACCTCGCGCTCGATGTCGACGATGCCGCTGCCGCCCGGGTAGACGGTGGCGGAGATACGTGCCGGCATACCGAATGCCGAATCGCCCACCTCGAGCACGGTCAGGCCGTTGCACTTGCCGATGGCCGCGCCTTCGGTGTCGATCAGGATGATCCCGGCGAGCATGTCGTCGAGCACCCGCTGGGAAACACGCCCGGTGCGGGTGGCCTTGGCCTTGAGGGCGCGCTCGATGTGCCCGGCGTCGGTCATCTCCTCGTTGGCCAACTGACGGATGAAGTCCGCTTCGCTGACCAGCTGGAACAGGTCACCGATACGTGCCGACAGGCGCGACTGGTTTTCTGCCAGGCGGGCGCTGTAGGTGGCCAGGCGCGCCACCGCATCCCCCGTCAACGGCGCCATGCCTTCCTCGTTGGTGCGCGTACGCAGCAACTGGGCGAACTGCTCGAGGTTCTCATCGACCAGCGGCATGTCCTCGTCGAAGTCCACCAGCACCCGGAACATCTCCTGGAAGTCCGGGTCGTGGTCCTGCAGGGCATAGTAGAGCTGGCGCGAACCGATGATCACCAGCTTGACGTTGAGCGGGATCATCTGCGGCGTAAGGGTTACCGTCGCGACCCGGCCCAGCTCGCCCAGGGGCGACTCCATCTTCAGCTTGCGCGATTGCAGGGCCCGCTTGAGGGCGTCCCAGACGAACGGCTCGCCGAGCATCTTTTCCGCTTCCAGGATCAGGAAGCCGCCGTTGGCGCGGTGCAGCGCGCCCGGGCGCAGCTGGCGATAGGAGGTGTAGAGCGCGCCTTGGTCGGTGCTGTACTCGATGCGCCCGAACAGGTTGTCGTAGGTCGGGTGAGGTTCGAACACCATCGGCGCACCGCCGCTGGCGTGGTGGCCGACCACCAGGCTCGGCGCATACTGCTCCTCGAGCATCTTGCGCGCCACAGCGTCGGGCTTGCTGTCGTCGACCAGTTGCTCGACCACGGTGCGCAGCAGGTTCAGCTGCATGGACTGCAGGTAGGCGCAGACCGCGGCGTTCTCGGCGTATTTCTCCGACAAGGGCGCCAGCAACGGCTGCAACGCCAGGGTGATGGTTTCCTCGTTGAGTTGGCGCAGCTGGTTGTTCGACTCACGCTTCCATTGCGGCAGGCTGGCCAGCTCCTCGTTGAGGCGCTCCTCGAGTTCGGCGATGTCCTCGTGGAACCGCTCGCGCACCTCCTCGGGCAACTGGGCGAACTCGGCTTCGTCCAGGGCCTTGCCCTCGCTCATGGGGGTGAAGGCGACATTGCTGGCGTCGCGGTACAGGGCCACGTCCTTTTCCAGCGACGCCCGCTCGATCACGTCCAGGGCACGGTCGTAGCGCTGGTTGAAGGCGCGGTCGATGGCCCCCTTCTTCTGCTGGTAGGACGGGTGTTCGAACACCGCCGGGAAGGTCGACAGCAGGTTGTCGATCAGGCCGCTCATGTCGGCGATGAATTCGCTGGCGCTCCCGGCCGGCAGCTCCAGGGCCCGGGGTTCGCGGGTTTCGTCGAAGTTGTTGACGTAGACCCAGTCGGCGGGGGTCTGCTGGCGCTTGCCCTCGGCCTTGAGGTAGCGCTTGACGAACGAGAAGCGCCCGGTGCCGGGCTCGCCCATTACATACACGTTGTAGCCGGGGCGCGGCATGGCCACGCCGAATTGCAGGGCCTCGACGGCACGCTCCTGGCCCAGGACGCCTCGAAACGGCTCCAGATCGTCGGTGGTGGCAAAGGCAAACTGTTCAGCGGAGAAACGCCGGGTCAGGGCTTCGGGCGCGAGACGCAGGCGCGAGGCGACAGGATCGGGCATTGGGTTTCCTTACTTCGGCGGGGCGGATGACAGGCATTCTGGCGCTGCCTGCGCGCAGCTTGCAAGGCTTGCCGGGACTTTATGTCGCAGGGGCACAGGTACATCCACACATGCAATTTTTCGCAATAAATAACGCAACCTTTGGATCATGCCTAAACTCCAACCTGCGCGGGTGGGCGTATTTGCTTTCCCGACCTGGCAACCGCGTTGCCAGAACCCTGACCATTGGTACGTCTACGAAAGAGAACAAAGCTATGAAACGGATTCTTCTGGGTACTCTGTTCGCCGCTGTCTCGATCAACGCCATGGCCGAAGCGCCAGGTGGCCCGAACTGCGGCTGGGGCAACATGCTCTTCGAGGGCCAGCGCGGCACACCGGCCCACTTCCTGGCCTCCACCACCAACGGCACCTCCGGCAACGCGACGTTCGGCATGACCTCGGGCACCAACGGCTGCTCGACCAAGGCCTCCCTGACCTATGGCGGCAAGTCCTGGTTCGCCATGAACGGCATGATGAACGAACTCTCCGAAGACATGGCCCAGGGCCAGGGCGAAGCCCTGACCACCTACGCCGTGGTCCTCGGCGTGGCACCTGAAGACCGCGCGCACTTCGCCGCCGTCACCCACCAGCACTTCAGCGAGATCTTCAGCAGCGCCGACGTCACCGCCGAAACCGTCCACAGCAACACCCTGGCTGTGCTCAAGAGCGACCCACGCCTGGCCAAGTACGCCACCGAGGCCTGAGTCCTGCCCTTCCCGCCCCGGCTTCGGGGCGGGTTCGGTCAATTTCACCTTCGGCATCATCCAGACGTAGTTGCCCGATATGCTCAAACGCCTCGCTTGCCTGGCGCTGGTCGCCAGTGCCCCGCTTCATGCCGCGCCACAGCTCGACCCGGCCCGTGTACGACAACTGGCCTCGACGCCCTACTGGATCGCCCTCGGCCACTACGAAACGGCCAAGCTCGGTGGCTGGCGCAGCTATGTGGACGACGATGCCTTCTTCCTCGCCGAAGACGGCGCCCATCACCCCGAGCAGGAGCTCCAGGCTACGGTGCAAGCGCTGTATGCCCCGGCCAGCCTGGGTGACAAGCATGCCCAGTGCGTGTTCCCGGCGCGCACCCGCTGGCTGCGTGAGCAGCTGCAGCTCACCGATCTACCGCAACCTGACTGCCAGGAGTTCGCGACCTGGTACCAGTCCATCGACCCGCACAGTGCCGTGCTGGTGTTCCCGGCCGCCTACCTGAACAGCCCTTCGTCGATGTTCGGCCATACCCTGCTGCGCATCGACCAGTCGAAAACCCGTAGCGACGACACGGCGCTGCTGAGCTACGCGATCAATTTCGGCGCCTATATCGAAGGCAGTGACAACAGCATCCTCTATGCCTGGAAAGGCCTGATGGGCGGCTACCCCGGCCTGTTCGCACTGATGCCCTACCAAGAGAAGCTCTCCGAATACCGCAGCCTGGAAAACCGGGACCTGTGGGAGTACCAGCTGGACCTCACCCCAGAGGAAACCGGACGCATGGTCGAGCACGTGTGGGAGCTCAAGCAGATCCAGTTCGACTACTTCTTCTTCGACGAGAACTGCTCCTACCGCCTGCTGGAGCTGCTGCAGGTCGCGCGCCCGAGCCTGGACCTGACTTCGCAGTTCCCGCTGACCGCCATCCCCACCGACACGGTCAAGGCGGTCAAGCAATCGGGCCTGGTGGCCAGCGTTCACTACCGGCCTTCCCGCGAACGCGAGCTGCTGGCCCGCGCCGAGCCGCTGGACCATGAGGAAAAACAACAGGTGCTGGCCGTCAGCGCCGACACCGACCTGTTGCAGTCGCCGGCCTTCACCGCCCTGCCCCGTGACCGCCAGGCCCTGGTGCAGGACGCGGCCTACCGGCTGGAACGCTACCGCGCCAACGGTCAGCAACGCGACCCTGCCCAGGCCAGGCGCAGCTTCGAACTGTTACGGGCAATCAACCGCAACCCGCCGCCGCCCCTGCAGATCGAACGCCCGGGCCTACCCGAGGACGGCCATCAGTCGCGCACCTGGCAGCTGGGGGTCGGTACCCGGGAAGACCGCGCCTACGCCGAATATGGCCTGCGCATGGCCTACCACGACCTCAACGACAACGCCTATGGCTTCCCCCTGGGTGCGCAGATCGAGATTCTCCAGCTCAAGCTGCGCCAGTACGAAGGCAACGACTGGCAAGTGCAGCGCCTGGACTTGGCGACGATCCGCTCCCTGACCCCGCGCAACGCGTTGTTGCAGCCCTGGTCTTGGCAGGTGGCAGGCGGGCTGGAACGAGTGCCGGGCAAGCATGACGACGAGGTGCTGGTCAGCCATATCAATGGCGGGGCCGGCGCCACCTGGCAGTTGGCCGACGGCCTGCTGGGCTTTGCCCTGGGCACGCTGCGGGTCGAGCATCACAACGACTTCGCCCAGTTCGTCGCCCCAGCTGCCGGCTTCAATGGAGGCCTGCTGTGGCGCAACGGGCTGGGCAACCTGACCTTGGAGGCCAAGGGGGACTACTTCGCCAATGGCGAGGTGCGTCGCAGCCTGAGCCTCAATCAGCAATGGGAGATCAGCCAGAACCTGGGGCTGCGCCTGAGCGCCAGTCGCGAGTTCAGCCACTTGGCTACCGCACAGAACGAGGTGATGCTCGAATTGAAGTGGTACCACTACTGACGCGAACAGGGCCGCTTTGCGGCCCAATCGCGGGGCAATCACCGCATCGAGCCTTTGACACCGTTTTGACAGCCCCCCGACAAATCGCCACCTAGACTTTCACCTGTCGGTCGGAGGTTGTGGATATGTGGCGGTACGGGTTCGGTTTGTGGATAACGTTGCTCTTGGTGGGTTGCCAGTCGGCCCATGAACAGATGATCGACCAAGGCTACCCACCGGCCTATGCCGATGGCTTCGGCGACGGTTGCAGCAGCGGCCGCCAAGCTGCAGGGCTTATGGTCGGGGATTTTCGCAAGAACGTGCCGCGCTACCTGCACGAGCGCCAGTACGCCAGCGGCTGGGACGACGGCTTCCGCCAATGCCACGCCATGCAGAGCAACGAAGACCTGCGCCAGTACCGCGAACGCTACTGGGACGAACGTGACCGGGACTGGCAGCAGGAGAAGGATCGCGGCGCCGCACGCGCCTATCGCCGCCAATGAGTCGCAAACGGACAACCGTTGAAACCCACTCCCTGCCACCATGGTCTCCTGCACAAGGAGGCCTTTCATGAGCCGAGCATTCGTCAACGAAGACCAGGCCGCCGCCCAGGCCAGCCAGCCGGTGGAGCGGCGGGTCAGCGACCAGCCCAATTATGTCACCGCCACCGGCCTTGCCCAGTTGCAGCAACGAGTGGCCGAGCTCAATGCGCTGCGCAGCGAGCTGCTGGGCCAGGGCGAACGTACCGACAAGCAGCGCCTGGCCGACACCGAGCGGGACCTGCGTTATTTCACGGCCCGGGTACAGAGTGCCCAGGTGGTGCCACCGGCCACATCCACGGAAAAGGTACAGATCGGCAGCCGGGTGCGCTTCGTCGATGACGAGGGCCAGGAGCAGCAGGTGCAGCTGGTGGGTGAGGACCAGGCCGATGCGCTGCGTGGGTTGGTCAATTGGGGATCGCCCCTGGGGCGAGCGCTGCTGGGGGCTGGGCCTGGGGACGAGGTGCTGTGGCGAAGGCCGGCAGGAGATCAGATGATCGAGGTGGTGGCCATTTTGACTGAAGATTAAGATGGCTGGGGCTGCGTTGCAGCCCTTTCGCGGCACAACGGCCCAACTACAGGGGGACGGACACTTCTGTATGCGCGGCCGTGTGGCCCGAAATGGGCGCCAAGCCGCCCCCGCGGCTCGAATCAGACCACGCCCTGGGCCAGCATCGCATCGGCGACCTTCACGAAGCCCGCGATATTGGCGCCCTTGACGTAGTTGATGGTGCCGTCGGCCTCTTCGCCGTAGTGCACGCACGCGTGGTGGATCGATTGCATGATGTTGTGCAGCTTGCTGTCCACTTCACCGGCGGTCCACAGCAGGCGCATGGCGTTCTGCGACATCTCCAGGCCCGAGACGGCTACACCACCGGCGTTGGAGGCCTTGCCCGGGGCATACAAGATCCCGGCTTCCAGGAAGATATCCACAGCCTCGAGGGTGGTCGGCATGTTGGCGCCTTCGGCCACGCAGATGCAGCCGTTGGCCAGCAGGGCGCGGGCGTCTTCGGCGTTCAGCTCGTTCTGGGTGGCGCATGGCAGGGCGATGTCGCACGGCAGGCTCCACGGGGTCTGGCCCTTGCGGAACTCCAGACCGTACAGGCTGGCCAGCTCGCTGATACGGCCACGCTTGACGTTCTTGAGCTCCATCAGTGCATCCCACTGCTCGTCGGTCAGGCCCGCTTCACAGAACAGGGTGCCTTCGGAGTCGGACAGCGAGATCACCTTGCCGCCCAGGTCCATGACCTTGCGTGCGGCGTACTGGGCCACGTTGCCGGAGCCGGAAATCGCCACGCGGCGGCCATCGATACGCAGGTCGCGGCGCTTGAGCATCTCTTCGGCGAAGTACACGCAGCCGTAGCCGGTGGCTTCCGGACGGATCAGGCTGCCGCCATAGGTCATGCCCTTGCCGGTCAGCACCGAGGTGAACTGGTTGGCCAGGCGCTTGTATTGGCCGAACATGTAGCCAATCTCGCGGGCCCCGACACCAATATCACCGGCCGGCACGTCCAGGTCGGCGCCGATGTGGCGGTACAGCTCGCTCATGAAGGCCTGGCAGAAGCGCATGACCTCAGCGTCGCTCTTGCCCTTCGGATCGAAGTCCGAACCACCCTTGCCGCCGCCCATGGGCAGCGAGGTCAGCGAGTTCTTGAACACCTGTTCGAAGGCCAGGAATTTCAGCACACCCAGATTCACCGACGGGTGGAAGCGCAAGCCGCCCTTGTACGGGCCGATGGCGCTGCTCATCTGGATACGGTAGCCGCGATTGACCTGCACCTTGCCTTGGTCGTCGACCCATGACACGCGGAACAGTACGGCGCGCTCCGGCTCGACCATGCGTTCGAGAATGCCGGCCTTCAGGTAACGGGGGTTGGCTTCAAGGAAGGGCCAGAGGCTGCGCAGCACTTCTTCCACGGCCTGGTGGAACTCAGGCTGGGCCGGATCGCGCTGCTTGAGGCGGGCCAGGAAATCGTCGACGGATTCGATCATGGTAGACATCTCACCAAGAGGATTGGGACTTGTTGGTTTTTTTCCGGACTTTACCAAGAACCAATCGCACCGGAACAGGGCGACATGTCGTTTTTCTGAAAATTTTTAGTGCATTTTCTATAACTGTATACAAATCCTGTAGGAGCGGCCTTGTGCCGCGATCGGGCGCGCAGCGGCCGTAAAACCAGGCAATCCCGGTTGTAAACCGGACACAGCGCGCACGAAAATAGGGCCCCGAAGGGCCCCATTGTTGTGCAACGTGTGCCGGCTTACTGGGCCAGCTTCTTGTGCCGTACCCGGTGTGGCTGGGCAGCGGCATCACCCAGGCGCTTCTTGCGGTCGGCTTCGTACTCGGTGTAGTTGCCTTCGAAGAACACCACGTTCGAGTCGTCCTCGTAGGCCAGGATGTGAGTGGCCACGCGGTCCAGGAACCAACGGTCGTGGGAAATCACGATCGCGGCGCCTGGGAAGTCCAGCAGGGCTTCTTCCAGCGAACGCAGGGTTTCCACGTCAAGGTCGTTGGACGGTTCGTCGAGCAGCAGGACGTTACCGCCCTCCTTCAGGGTCAGGGCCAGGTGCAAGCGACCACGCTCACCACCGGAGAGGTCCTTGACGAACTTCTGCTGGTCGCCGCCCTTGAAGTTGAAGCGACCGACGTAGGTGCGCGACGGGATCTCGTAGTTGCCGATGCGGATCATGTCCGAACCGTCGGAGATCTGCTGGAACACGGTCTTGGCACCGTCCAGGTCCTCGCGGCTCTGGTCGACGCAGGCCAGCTGCACGGTTTCACCGATTTCGATGCTGCCCGAGTCCGGCTGCTCCTTGCCCATCAGCATACGGAACAGGGTCGACTTACCGGCACCGTTGCCGCCGATCACGCCGACGATGGCGCCCTTGGGCATGGAGAACGACAGATTGTCGATCAGCACGCGATCGCCATAGCCCTTGGTGACGTTCTTGAACTCGATGACCTTGTCACCCAGGCGCGGGCCTGCCGGGATGTAGATCTCGTTGGTCTCGCTGCGCTTCTGGAATTCCTGCGACTGCATTTCCTCGAAGCGCGCCAGACGGGCCTTGGACTTGGACTGGCGGGCCTTGGCGCCTTTGCGCACCCACTCCAGTTCCTCTTTCATGGCCTTCTCGTGGGCGCTCTGCTGCTTGGATTCCTGCTCCAGACGCGCCGACTTGGCCTCCAGCCAGCCCGAGTAGTTGCCTTCGTACGGGATACCGGCGCCGCGGTCCAGTTCCAGGATCCAGCCAGCGACGTTGTCCAGGAAGTAACGGTCGTGGGTAATCGCCACCACGGTGCCGGGGAAGTCGTGCAGGAAACGCTCGAGCCAGGCCACCGAGTCGGCGTCCAGGTGGTTGGTCGGCTCGTCCAGCAGCAGCATGTCGGGCGCCGACAGCAGCAGGCGGCACAAGGCCACGCGACGCTTTTCACCACCGGAGAGGTGCTCGATCTTCGCCTCCCATGGCGGCAGGCGCAGGGCGTCGGCGGCGACGTCCAGCTGGCGCTCCAGGTTATGGCCGTCGGCGGCCTGCAGGATGGCTTCGAGCTTGGCCTGTTCGGCCGCCAGCTTGTCGAAGTCGGCATCAGGCTCGGCGTAGGCGGCGTAGACCTCGTCCAGACGCGCCTGGGCATCCTTGATCACGCTGACCGCTTCCTCGACCACTTCGCGAACGGTCTTGCTCGGGTCCAGTTGCGGCTCCTGGGGCAGATAGCCGACATTGATGTCGGGCATCGGACGGGCTTCGCCGTCGAACTCCTTGTCGACGCCGGCCATGATCCGCAGCAGGGTCGATTTACCCGCACCGTTCAGGCCGAGCACGCCGATCTTGGCGCCTGGGAAGAACGACAGGGAAATGTTCTTGAGAATTTCCCGCTTCGGCGGCACGACCTTGCTCAGCCGATGCATGGTGTAGACGTATTGAGCCAAAACCAAGCCCTCTATCAGATAGGTAAAGACATCGACCCCGGCAATGGCCAGGGGACGCATGTGTTTACGGGGTGACGTTGAACAAAGTGGGCCATTCTACGCCAACTGGTGGCGATTCACAGGTGGCAGGGCCGCTTTGCAGCCCGATCACGGGACAAGCCCGCTCCCACAGGCTCTACGCGGTCTTCGAAGCACCTGTGGGAGCGGGCTTGTCCCGCGATTGGGTCGTTACTGCCGGCGCAGCGCTCAGACGTGCGACTGCTTCGCCTTGCCGCGCGGCAGGCGGCAACGGTCGTTCTGCTCGGCCAGGCGTGCAGCCCAGGCGGCCTTGACGCTGAAGCCGCCGGACCGGGCCGGCGTGCTCGCTACCGGCTTGGCGGCAGGCTTGGCAGCAGGTTTCGCCGCTACGGCCGCCGGTGCGACAGTTGCAGCAGCCGGCTCGGCGACGGCCTTGGCCGACTTGCGCAGCTCAGCCAGCGACGGGCTCTTGCGCACGGCAGCGGCGGCGTCCGGCTTGGCCAGGGAGCGCTGGCAGGACTTGCAGGATACGTCATCGGCCACGACAGTGCTGACCAGGGTCTGACTGCTGCGCCCGCAGGCGGAATCGAGGCCATTGGTGGAATAGTGGGTAACCAAAACCGTACATCTCCAAAAAGCGTTGACTATGAAGCGGCCGGTATTCTCGCACAGCTTACAGGGTCTTGCCGAATGGCCGTCGCCCGCCACGACCATCGGCAGCGGACAGACGAGTGGCACTTTGCCATAATTGCGCGCATGCTAGTCGGCTTCATGCGTCACCTTATATAGTGCGCCCGGCCCTGTGCCCGGGCACGGCCCATGCATAGTCCGCCCTGCCATCGCCAGCCAAATCGCAGGTCCAACGCTTGACCAATCTCACCCAACCACCGTCGCTGTGCCCTGCTCCAGCCGCTCCGGCCAGTGCCTTGCGTGGCTCGCTCAAGGCGGCGCTGGCTTTGCTGGCCCTGGTCCTGCTGGGGCTGTTGTTGTGGCAGTTGTTCGCCCAATACCGCCATACCCAGGCGGACCTGTACCAGCAGAGCCTGAAGGCGAGCGCGGAGCTGGCCGACCACCTGAACCTGAACATGGCGCTCAAGGCCCAGCAGGCGGCGAACCTGGTCCAGCCTTATACCGACGCACTGCCAGCAAAGGCGCTGCCACCTGTGCTCGGCACCCTGCGCGCACGCCTGCCCGGGCTGCGCCACCTGGCCTGGCTGGACAGCGCCGGACGAGTCCTGGGCGACAGCCTCTCCGGTAGCCCCGACCGCCAATTGCTTGACGAGCTGGTGCGGCTCAACCAGGGGGGCGCCTATTTCTTCGGCAACTCGGCCGACAACCGCTTCATCTACCTGCTGCTGCGCCAGCCGGCCGACCCGGATCGCGGCTACTGGCTGCTGCGCCTGTCCAGCGACTACTACCGGCAGCTCACCGAACACCTCACCGGCAAGGGCCGCCTCTGGCTGTTGGAAAACAGCCGCAGCGGCCAGGTGCTCCAGGGGCAAGGCGCGCCTGACCGCGACAAGGACAACCTGCAAAGCGTGATGCTGGCCTTCATCGACAACAGTACTTGGCAGCTGCGCGGCCTGTTCGATGCCGGGCAAGCCCGGGCCGAGCTGCTTCCGGCCTTGATCGGCAAATGTCTGCTGGTTTTGTTCTGTGCCCTGTTGCCGGTCTTGGCCCTGATCAACATGCGTCGCCGGCAGCGGGCCTTGCAGGAAGACCGCCGGCGCTACCACGAGATCTTCGAAGGCACGGGCGTGGCGCTGTGCGTGCTCGACCTCTCCAGCCTGCCTGGCCAACTCGACCGCTACCACCTGCGCAACCGCGCCGCACTCCGGCACAGCCTGGCCCTGGACGCCAGCCTGCGCCGTACGCTGTTGCAGGAACTGAAGATCACCGAAATCAACCAGGTCGCCCGCCAGTTGCTCAATGTGCACTGCCATGAAGGCGCCTGGCAGCGCCTGATCGACGGCAGTGGCGACAGCCGTGAAAGCGTCGGCATGCAATTGATCGACGCGCTGATAGAACAGCGCAGTTTGCTGGAACTCGAAGTGCGCCTGCCCGCCCCCCTGGGCGGCGAACTGCACCTGTGGCTGATGGCGCGCCTGCCATTGCAACGGCGCGACTACCAGGCCGTTATCTTGAGCATCAGCGATATCACCAGCCGCAAGCAGGTGGAACTGTCGCTGCTCGAGCGCGAAAGCTTCTGGTCGGACGTGGTCCGCACCGTTCCCGACCAGCTCTATGTGCAGGACGTGCACAGCCAGCGGATCATCTTCAGCAACCGCCACCTGGGCCAGACGCTGGGCTACGACCGGGTGGAGCTGGCGCAGATGGGCGACCGTTTCTGGGAACTGCTGCTGCACCCCGAGGATGCCGACCATTATCGTCAACTGCGCCGGCAACAGCGCGACACCAGCCATGATCAGTCGCTGCACTGCCAGTTGCGTTTCCGTCACCGCGATGGGGGTTGGCGCTGGTACGAGATTCGCGAACAGGTGCTGACCCGTGACACCGACGGCTTGGTCACCCGTATCATCGGTGTGGGCAAGGACGTGACGGTGCAGATCGAAGCCAGCGAGTCGCTGCGCGACAGCGAGCAGCGCTACCGCATGCTGGCCGAGAGCATCAGCGACGTGATCTTCTCCACCGACAGCCAGCTGCAGCTCAATTACGTCAGCCCCTCGGTACAGGCCGTGCTGGGCTACCCGGCCGACTGGATCTTCGAGCACGGCTGGCAGTCGATCATCGCCAACCCGGCCCAGCTCACTGGCATCTACAGCCTGCTGGAGCGGGTCAGCAAGGCCCTGGGCGACTCCGAGCAACTGGCACAGCTGCGCAGCCAGCTGCCCACCCAGATCTTCCTGTTCGACTGCCTGCGCGCCGATGGCCGCAAGATCCCCATCGAACTGCGCCTGGTGCTGGTGTGGGACGACCACGAGCACTTCGAGGGTGTGCTCGGCGTGGGCCGCGACATCAGCCAGCAACGCCGCGCAGAAAAAGACCTGCGCATGGCCGCGACCGTCTTCGAGCATTCCACCTCGGCCATCCTCATCACCGACCCGGCCGGCTACATCGTGCAGGCCAACGAAGCGTTCAGCCGGGTCAGCGGCTACGACGTCAGCGAAGTGCTCGATCAACTGCCGAGTCTGCTCACCGTCGACGAGCAGCAAGAGGCGCACCTGCGCTACGTGGTCAAGCAACTGCACCAGCATGGCAGCTGGGAAGGCGAGGTCTGGCTCAAGCGTCGCGACGGTGAACACTACCCGGCCTGGGTCGGCATCACCGCGGTGCTCGACGACGAGGGCGACCTGGCCAGCTACGTATGCTTCTTCACCGACATCAGCGAGCGCAAGGCCAGCGAGCAGCGCATCCATCGCCTGGCCTACTACGATGCCCTGACCCACCTGCCCAACCGCACCCTGTTCCAGGACCGCCTGTATACGGCGCTGCAACAGGCCGAGCGGCACAAGGCGTGGGTGGTGCTGATGTTCCTGGACCTGGACCGCTTCAAGCCGATCAACGACTCCCTCGGCCATGCCGCAGGCGACCGCATGCTCAAGGACATGGCCCAGCGCCTGCTGGCCTGCGTCGATGACGATGACACCGTGGCGCGCATGGGCGGCGATGAATTCACTCTGCTGCTGCAGCCCCGGGCCAGCCGCGAGATGGCCCTGAATCGCGCCATCCATGTGGCTGAGAACATTCTCGGCAGCCTGGTGCGGCCGTTCGTGCTGGAAAACCGCGAATTCTTCGTCACCGCCAGCATCGGCATCGCCCTGAGCCCGCAGGACGGCAGCGAACTGAGCCAGTTGATGAAGAACGCCGACACCGCCATGTACCACGCCAAGGAACGCGGCAAGAACAACTTCCAGTTCTACCAGGCCGATATGAACGCCAGCGCCCTGGAGCGCCTGGAGCTGGAGAGCGACCTGCGCCATGCGTTGGAGCAGAACGAATTCATTCTCTACTACCAGCCGCAGTTCAGCGGCGATGGCAAGCGGCTGACCGGGGCCGAGGCCCTGCTGCGCTGGCGCCACCCGCGCCGGGGGCTGGTACCGCCGGGCGACTTCATCCCGGTGATCGAGGAGCTGGGCCTGGTGGTCGATGTCGGCGACTGGGTGCTGCGCGAAGCCAGCCGCCAGCTCAAGGCCTGGCACAAGGCCAAGGTGCGGGTGCCCAAGGTCTCGGTGAACATCTCGGCACGGCAGTTCTCAGACGGCCAGCTGGGCACGCGCATCGCCACCATTCTCGAGGAAATCGGCTTGCCGCCGGCCTGCCTCGAGCTGGAACTGACCGAAAGCATCCTGATGCGCGACGTCGACGAGGCCATGCAGATCCTCGACGGTTTGAAGGTCCTGGGCCTGAGCATCGCGGTCGACGACTTCGGCACCGGCTATTCGTCGCTGAACTACCTCAAGCAATTCCCCATCGACGTGTTGAAGATCGACCGCACCTTCGTCGACGGCCTGCCCGAAGGCGAGCAGGATGCGCAGATCGCTCGCGCGATCATCGCCATGGCCCACAGCCTGAACCTGGCGGTGATCGCCGAGGGTGTGGAAACCCACGAGCAGCTGGAATTCCTGCGCGAACACGGCTGCGACGAAGTGCAGGGCTATCTGTTCGGGCGGCCAATGCCAGCCGGCCAGTTCGAGGCGCAGTTCAGCAACGAGACCCTGTTCATGTTCCAGTGACCGTGGTGCCATATGGCCTCCTGTAGGAGCGGCCTTGTGCCGCGAAAGGGGTGCGAAGCGCCCCCAGGATCTGCGTCCTGACAGAAATTGCCGGGGCTGCCTTGCAGCCCTTTCGCGGCACAAGGCCGCTCCTACAAGGGCCCAGCGCAGCAGGCAAAAAACCGGACCTGAAAGTCAACTGAAGCCCAGTCGCCACGCGGCCTGTAACATGAGCCCCATCGGTCCGCAACTTGATGCCACTTCATATGCCAGGCGCCGATCAATCGGTTAGAATGCCCCCCCAATTCAGCCCGATCCTTGAGGACCGCCATGTTCAGCCGTGATTTGACCATTGCCAAGTACGACGCCGAGCTCTTCGAAGCCATGCAGCAAGAAGCTCTGCGCCAGGAAGAGCACATCGAGCTGATCGCTTCTGAAAACTACACCAGCCCCGCGGTCATGGAGGCCCAGGGCTCGGTACTGACCAACAAGTACGCCGAAGGCTACCCAGGCAAGCGCTACTACGGTGGTTGCGAGTACGTCGATGTCGTCGAGCAACTGGCCATCGACCGCGCCAAGCAACTGTTCGGCGCCGACTACGCCAACGTCCAGCCACACGCCGGCTCCCAGGCCAACGCTGCGGTCTACCTGGCCCTGCTGTCGGCTGGCGATACCATCCTGGGCATGAGCCTGGCCCACGGCGGCCACCTGACCCACGGCGCCAGCGTCAGCTCCTCGGGCAAGCTGTACAACGCCATCCAGTACGGCATCGATGCCAACGGCCTGATCGACTACGACGAAGTCGAGCGCCTGGCAGTCGAGCACAAGCCGAAGATGATCGTCGCCGGCTTCTCGGCCTACTCCCAGGTCCTGGACTTCGCCCGCTTCCGCGCCATCGCCGACAAGGTCGGTGCCTACCTGTTCGTCGACATGGCCCACGTGGCCGGCCTGGTCGCCGCTGGCGTCTACCCGAACCCGGTGCCGTTCGCCGACGTGGTCACCACCACCACCCACAAGACCCTGCGCGGCCCACGTGGCGGCCTGATCCTCGCTCGCAAGAACGAAGAGATCGAGAAGAAGCTCAACGCAGCCGTCTTCCCGGGCGCCCAGGGCGGCCCGCTGGAGCACGTCATCGCTGCCAAGGCCATCTGCTTCAAGGAAGCCCTGCAGCCTGAGTTCAAGGCCTATCAGCAGCAAGTGGTGAAGAACGCCCAGGCCATGGCCAGCGTGTTCATCGAGCGTGGCTTCGACGTCGTATCCGGCGGCACCCAGAACCACCTGTTCCTGCTGTCGCTGATCAAGCAGGATATCTCCGGCAAAGACGCTGACGCGGCCTTGGGCAAGGCGTTCATCACCGTCAACAAGAACTCGGTGCCGAACGATCCACGCTCCCCGTTCGTCACCTCGGGCCTGCGTTTCGGCACCCCGGCGGTGACCACCCGCGGCTTCAAGGAAGCTGAGTGCCGTGAGCTGGCTGGCTGGATCTGCGACATCCTGGCTGACCTGAACAACGAAGCGGTGATCGATGCCGTTCGCGAGAAGGTCAAGGCGATCTGCAAGAAGCTGCCGGTGTACGGCAACTGATTGACCATTGGGGCCGCTTTGCGGCCCCAATCGTTTTCAAACCTTAACCCAGCGCCTCGAACCCCGCCCGGATCTTCTCTTCCGGCAATTCGTCGGCGATGAACACCATCACGCTCTCCCGTGCTTCCCCTTCCCCCCACTCGGCATCCCAGTCGAAGCCATACAGCTTGAGCACGCCCTGGAACACCAGGCGGCGATCCTCACCGGCGATGTTCAGCACGCCTTTGTAGCGCAGCAACTGTTTGCCATGATTTTCCAGCAACTCGTTCATGAAGTCGCTGAGCCGATCGATGTCCAGCGGGGTATCGGTGCGCAGCACCAACGTCGAGATGCGGTCCGTGTGCTTGAGCACCGGGCGCAAGGCCGGCTTGAGGTTGGCGCCCAAGTCAGTATTGAGGTTGAAGCCACGCACGTCGAGCAATTCGGCCAGCTCGATACGGCCGTGCTCGACCACACGGATCGCAGCGCGGCCATTGATGCGCGCCAAACGCGCCTGCAAGGCCTCGACCGTTGCGGGCTCGACCAGGTCGGTCTTGCTCAGCAGCAGGCGGTCGGCGAACCCCACCTGGGCCTGGGCGATGGCCTGGGCGAGGTGCACGTCGGCATGGGCGGCGTCCACCAGGGTGATGATGCCGTCGAGGAGGTAGCGTTCACGCAGGTCTTCGTCGATGAAGAAGGTTTGCGCCACAGGCGCAGGATCGGCCAGGCCCGTGCATTCGATCACCAGGCGGTCGAAGGCGATCTCGCCGGCATCCAGGCGCTCGAGCAGCAGGTACAAGGCCTTGGTCAGGTCGGTGTGGATGGTGCAGCACACGCAGCCATTGGCCAGGGTCATGACCTGCACCGGCTCGTCACCCAGCAGCTGGCTGTCGATACCGGCTTCGCTGAACTCGTTTTCGATCACGGCAATCTTCAGGCCGTGTTCGGCCTTAAGCATGTGCTTGAGCAATGTGGTCTTGCCAGCACCGAGAAAGCCTGTGAGTACGGTTACGGGAATAGGCGTCTGCACGCAGTACGTCTCCTGTGCAGTGGATAAAAGAAAAGGCCGCATCCCTGTAGGAGCGGCCTTGTGCCGCGAAAGGGCCGCAAAGCGGCCCCAGGGACAGTGGCGATGATGCTGAAGACAAGGGGCGCTGCGCGCCCCCTTTCGCGGCACAAAGGCCGCTCCTACAACCTCAGGTTCAACAACACTTGGGCCCGGACTTGCCACCGTAACGCGCTTCCTGGCGTTCCCGGAAGAACGCCTCGTAGCTCATCACCGGCTTGTCCGGATGCTTGGTCTGCATGTGCTCGACATAGTTGTCGTAGTCGGGCATGCCGACCATCAGCCGGGCGGCCTGCCCCAAGTACTTACCCAGTCGCCCTAGGTCGTTGAACATCACGGCTTTCCTCTTGTGTCACGCGTCAGGCAGCGCCTGGAACGGGGTTTCCTTGTCGCTGCGTTCCTTGCGCCCCAGGGCGGCGATGCCGACCTTGATGGCGAAGAACAGCACGCTGAACACCACCAACAGGAACAGCACGGTCAGGCCCGCGTTGGTGTACGCGTTGTAGATCACGTGTTGCATCTGGTCGATGTTCTTGGCCGGTGCCAGCACCTGGCCTGCGTCCAGGGCCACGCTGTACTTGTTGGCTAGGGCCAGGAAGCCCACGGCCGGGTTCGGGTCGAACAGCTTGATCAGGCCCGCAGCGGTGGTGCAGATCAACAGCCAGACAGCCGGCAGCAAGGTGACCCAGACGTACTGCTGGCGCTTCATCTTGATCAGCACCACGGTGCCGAGCATCAGGGCGATACCGGCCAGCATCTGGTTGGAGATACCGAACAGCGGCCACAGGGTATTGATGCCGCCCAGCGGGTCGATTACACCTTGGTACAGCAGGTAGCCCCACAGCGCCACGCAACCGGCGGTGCCGATCAGGTTGGCGCCCCACGAGTCGGTACGCTTGAGCGCCGGGACGAAGCTGCCCAGCAGATCCTGCAGCATGAAGCGACCGGCACGGGTACCGGCGTCCACCGCGGTGAGGATGAACAGCGCTTCGAACAGGATCGCGAAGTGGTACCAGAACGCCATGGTGTTCTCACCCGGCAGCACCTGGTGAAGGATCTGTGCGATCCCCACCGCCAGGGTCGGTGCGCCACCGGCACGGGCCAGCACAGTGTGCTCGCCGATGTCGCGGGCGGTCGCCTCGAGCTGTTCGGGGGTGATCATGAAGCCCCAACTGCTGACGGTCTGGGCCACCGACGCAACATCGGCGCCGACCACCGCGGCCGGGCTGTTCATGGCGAAGTACACGCCCGGCTCGATGACCGAGGCAGCGACCATGGCCATGATGGCGACGAACGACTCCATCAGCATGCCGCCGTAGCCGATGTAGCGGGCGTTGACCTCGTTGTCCAGCAGCTTGGGCGTGGTCCCCGAGGAGATCAGCGCGTGGAAGCCGGACACCGCACCACAGGCGATGGTGATGAACAAGAACGGGAACAAGGTGCCCTTCCACACCGGGCCGGTACCGTCGGTGAACTGGGTCAGGGCCGGCATCTTCAGCTCAGGTGCGATGATCAGGATACCGATGGCCAAGCCCACGATGGTGCCGATCTTGAGGAAGGTCGACAGGTAGTCACGCGGCGCCAGTACCAGCCATACCGGCAGTACAGCGGCGACGAAACCATAGCCCACCAGCATCCAGGTGATCTGCACGCCGGTGAAGGTGAACGCCGGGCCCCAGGTGGGATCTGCCGCCACCTGGCCCCCCAGCCAGATCGACAGCAGCAGCAGGACCACGCCGATGACCGAGATCTCGCCGATGCGGCCCGGGCGGATGTAGCGCATGTAGACACCCATGAACATCGCGATCGGGATGGTTGCCATCACCGTGAACATGCCCCATGGGCTCTCGGCCAGTGCCTTGACCACGATCAGCGCCAGCACCGCGAGGATGATGATCATGATCAGGAAGCAGCCGAACAGGGCGATGGTGCCCGGAATACGGCCCATCTCCTCGCGGACCATGTCCCCCAGGGACCGGCCGTTGCGACGGGTGGAGAGGAACAGGACCATGAAGTCCTGCACCGCACCGGCCAGGACCACGCCGGCGATGAGCCAGAGCGTGCCGGGCAGGTAGCCCATCTGCGCCGCGAGCACCGGGCCCACCAGGGGGCCGGCGCCGGCAATGGCGGCGAAGTGATGGCCGAACAGAATGTGTTTGTTGGTCGGGACGTAGTCCAGGCCATCGTTGTTGAGTACCGCCGGGGTGGCCCGACGAGGATCGAGCTGCATCACCTTGGTGGCGATGAACAGGCTGTAGTAGCGATAGGCGACCAGGTAGAGGGCCACTGCCGCGACCACGATCCACAAGGCGTTGATCGCCTCGCCGCGACGCAGGGCGACCACGCCCAGCGCACAGGCGCCTATGACTGCCAGCGCCAGCCACGGAATGTGGCGTAGCAGGCTATTATTGTTGTTCATGGTTTGCTTCCAGCTGGTGGATTGGAAAAGACCGCCCATCGAGTCTAGGGCCACTCATCGCGCATTGCCATACTTGCTTTGGTCTAGAGCCTTCGCGGCCTGATTGCGGTACCTGAACGACACACACCATCAACTATAGTCAGGAAGTACCCTCAGGAGGGCCGCCCCATGAGCGAACATGATGAACGCCGCCGTTTCCTGCGCATCGACTTCGATGCGCCCACCGAGCTGCGCCAAGGCCTCAAGCGATGGCCGGTCAAGCTCCTGGACCTGTCGCTCAAGGGCCTGCTGATCGAGCGCCCCTCCCCATGGGACGCCGACCTCACCCAGGATTTCGATGCCATCGTCCACCTCGACACGGACACCCAAGTGCGCATGCAAGTGGAGCTGCGCCACGAAGAACCTACGCGGCTGGGCTTCGTCTGCCTCTACATCGATATCGATTCGATGAGCCATTTGCACCGTCTTGTTGAGCTGAACGTGGCCGACAGCACTGAAATGATGCGTGAACTGCGCGAACTCATCGAATATTGATATCTCTTAGCTTGCTAACGTTCTAACCCCCAAGTGTTTCCTGTCTACCCAGACAGCTTTCTGCGCTGGGTATAGTGGGTTGTACACACCCCTCTAGTACCGCCTTTGCCACCTTGGAACGCATTCTGCATTCACTTGAACCGCGCCCGGCGGTTACCCCGGTTGGTGCTCCGATCAAAATCTTGTATACAATTCCTGTAGTATTTGTTTGTAGGAATTGTCTACAGTAGCGGCACAACAATAAACAAGTGAGCCTGCTCCATGACTACGTCCCCTAGCACGTCTCCCACCAAGCGTCCCGAAGATGAAAATCTCGGGCTTGGTGCCAACTTGGCTTATGGTCTGCAACATGTATTGACCATGTATGGGGGCATCGTCGCCGTACCCCTGATCCTGGGTCAGGCTGCCGGCCTGGCCCCGGCCGAAATCGGCATTCTGATCGCCGCCTCGTTGTTCGCCGGTGGCCTGGCAACCTTGCTGCAGACTCTGGGCCTGCCGTTCTTCGGCTGCCAGCTGCCGCTGGTTCAAGGGGTTTCGTTCGCAGGCGTGGCGACCATGGGCGCGATCCTCAGCAGCCAGGATGGCGGTGGCCTGCCAGGTGTACTCGGTGCGGTCATGGCGGCCTCGCTCATCGGCTTCCTGATCACCCCGGTGTTCTCGCGCATCACCAAGTTCTTCCCGCCGCTGGTGACCGGTATCGTCATCACCACCATCGGCCTGACGCTCATGCCGGTCGCCGCGCGCTGGGTCATGGGCGGCAATAGCGCATCGCCGGAGTTCGGCAGCGTGGCCAACATCGGCCTGGCGGCGCTGACCTTCGCCATCGTTCTGTTGCTGAGCAAACTGGGCAGCGCGACCATCTCGCGCCTGTCGATCCTCCTGGCCATGGTGATCGGGACCCTGATCGCCTGGGCCCTGGGCATGACCGACTTCAGCAAGGTCACCGAAGGCCCGGTCTTCGCCTTCCCCACCCCCTTCCACTTCGGCATGCCGACCTTCCACATCGCCGCGATCCTGTCGATGTGCATCGTGATCATGGTGACCCTGGTGGAAACCTCGGCGGACATCCTCGCCGTAGGTGAGATCATCGACACCAAGGTCGACTCCAAGCGCCTGGGCAACGGCCTGCGCGCCGATATGGCCTCGAGCATCCTGGCACCGATCTTCGGCTCCTTCACCCAGAGTGCCTTCGCCCAGAACGTGGGCCTGGTGGCCGTGACCGGTGTGAAAAGCCGCTACGTGGTGGCCACAGGCGGCGTGATCCTGGTGGTACTGGGCCTGCTGCCGATCATGGGCCGGGTGATTGCCGCGGTACCGACCCCGGTACTGGGTGGTGCGGGCATCGTATTGTTCGGCACCGTGGCGGCCAGTGGCATCCGCACCCTGGCGACGGTCAACTACAAGAACAACGTCAACCTGATCATCGTCGCCGCCTCCCTGGGCTTCGGCATGATCCCGATCGCCGCACCGACCTTCTACCACCACTTCCCGAGCTGGTTCGAAACCATCTTCCACTCGGGCATCAGCTCCGCGGCGATCATGGCGATCCTGCTGAACCTGATCTTCAACCACTTCAAGACCGGCAACTCGGACCAGCAATCGGTATTCGCCGCCGGCTACGAGCGCACCATCCAGTATTCGGACATCTCGTGCCTGCGCGATGGTGATTACTTCAAGGATGGCAAGCTTTTCGATGCCGATGGCAACGAAGTACCGGTGATGGAACTCGACGAGCACGGCAACGAAGCGCCACGGCGCAAGGCGTTAGCCGAGCACTGATCACCCGCTGGGGATCGAGGGGAGCCGATGCGCATCGTCGGCTCCCCTTTTTCTTTATAAATGGGGGCGAAAGGGCTGCAAGGCAGCCCCAGCAACGGCGCGTCCTATTCGAACAATACATCCAGCGCCTGCTCCAAGCGCGTCACGGCAATGACCTGCAACCCCGCCGGGGCCTCCTTGGGTGCGTTGCCCTTGGGCACGATGGCCCGTTTGAAGCCATGCTTGGCGGCTTCCTTCAGGCGCTCCTGGCCACTGGGCACCGGGCGCACCTCGCCCGACAGGCCGATCTCACCGAACACCAGCAGCCCATGGGCCAGCGGGCGATTGCGCAGGCTGGACATTACCGCGGCCAGCAAGGCCAGGTCCGAAGCGGTCTCCAGCACCTTCACCCCACCCACCACGTTGAGGAACACGTCCTGGTCATGGGTGGGAATACCACCATGGCGGTGCAGGACCGCCAGCAACATGGCCAGGCGGTTCTGGTCCAAGCCCAGGGTCACACGCCGAGGGTTGGCCAGGTGGCTGTCGTCCACCAGCGCCTGCACTTCCACCAGCATCGGCCGGGTGCCCTCCCAGGTGGCCATGACCACGCTACCGGGGACTTCTTCCTGGGTGCGGTTGAGGAAGATCGCCGACGGGTTGGATACCTCCTTCAAGCCTCGGTCGGTCATGCCGAACACGCCCAGCTCGTTGACCGCGCCAAAGCGATTCTTCACCGCTCGCAACAGGCGCAGGCGCCCATCCGATTCCCCTTCGAAGTACAGCACCGTATCGACCATGTGCTCGAGCACGCGCGGGCCGGCCAGGGAGCCTTCCTTGGTCACATGGCCGACCAGGAAGATCGCCGTGCCGCTCTGCTTGGCATAGCGCACCAGCAAGGCCGTGCTCTCGCGCACCTGGGCCACGCCGCCAGGGGCCGACTGCAGTTGTTCGGTGAAGATGGTCTGGATCGAGTCGATGACCATGACCCGCGGTTTTTCCTGTCGCGCGGTGGCGATGATCGACTCGATGCAGGTCTCGGTCATGACCTTGAGCTGGTCCTGGGGCAGGCCCAGGCGGCGAGAGCGCATGGCCACCTGCTGCTGGGACTCCTCACCGGTGACATATAGAGCCGGCATCCGCGTGGCGATGTTGCACAGCGTCTGCAGCAGGATGGTCGACTTGCCGATACCCGGGTCACCACCGATCAGTACCACCGATCCGTCCACCAGCCCGCCGCCGAGCACACGGTCCAGCTCAGCACTGCTGGTGGTGAAGCGCGGGATCTCCTCGACACTGACCTCGGCCAAGGTCTTGATCTGTGCCTGCTGCCCGGCCCAACCGGTGCGCCCGGCAGGTGCCGCGGCACCGCCGCTTTCGATCATGGTCTCGACCAGGGTGTTCCAGGCCCCGCATTCGCCGCATTGGCCGGCCCATTTGGGGAAGGTCGCGCCGCACTCGGTGCAGCCATACAAGCGCTTGGCCTTGGCCATGGGCTCAGTCTCCTGGAAAAATCGCCATGATAGCCGAGCCGGACGTGTCTCGAACGCGTCTTGAGACGACAAAACTATTCGCACTAAACGTAGTCTGTAGCCGCACCGCAACGCATGAAGCGAATTGCTGGCTTAAACTGCGAATACCTCTCCATTTGTTACAAGGAATAAACCATGGGAATGCTCAGTGAATTCAAGGCCTTCGCGGTCAAGGGAAATGTCGTCGACATGGCAGTCGGTATCATCATCGGCGCGGCCTTCGGCAAGATCGTATCGTCCTTCGTGGGTGACGTGATCATGCCTCCGCTGGGCTTGTTGATCGGTGGTGTGGACTTCAGCGACCTGGCGATCACGCTCAAGGCAGCCGAGGGTGATGTGCCTGCGGTGGTGCTGGCCTATGGCAAATTCATCCAGACCGTGATCGACTTCCTGATCGTGGCCTTCGCCATCTTCATGGGTGTGAAGGCGATCAACCGCCTCAAGCGCGAGGAAGCCGTGGCCCCGAGCGCCCCGCCCGTACCGAGCGCCGAGGAAACCCTGCTGACAGAGATTCGCGACTTGCTCAAGGCGCAGAACCGGCAGTAAGCCTGTGGGGGCTGCTTCGCAGCCCTATCGCGGGACAAGCCCGCTCCTACAGGAATCGTGCAACCTTTGTAGGAGCGGGCTTGTCCCGCGATGAATCCAGCACCGCGTTACCAGTAGTTCTCCACCGCCACCTGCCCCGGCCGCTTGCTCAGGCTCAACTGCAGGTCGCGCGCCTTCAGCACCTTGCGCGTGTCGTCGATCATGTCCGGGTTGCCGCACAGCATGATCCGCGAATGCTCCGGCGACAGCGCCAGCCCCGCCGCCCTTTCCAGCTCGCCGTTTTCGATCAACGTGGTGATCCGCGCGTTCAATGCCCCCGGGTGCTGCTCGCGGGTGACCACCGGGATGAACTGCAGCTTGCCCGCGAACTCCGCCAGGTAGTCGCGCTGCTCGAGCCCTGCGATCAGGTCCAGGTAGGCCAGCTCCTTCGCTTCGCGCACCGAGTACACCAGCTTGATGTTGTCGAACCGCTCCCAGGCCTCGAAGTCTTGCAGGATCGACATGAACGGCGCGATGCCGGTACCGGTGGCCAGCAGCCACAGGTCGCGGCCACCGACGAAGCGGTCAAGGGTCAGGTAACCGAAGGCCTGGCGGTCGATCAGCAGGCTGTCGCCCTCGCCCAGGCGGCTCAGCTCGCTGGTGAACTCACCGCCCGGCACGACGATGGAGAAGAAGTCGAGAAACTCGTCATGGGGGGCACTGACCATCGAATAGGCCCGCCATACCACGCTGCCATCGGCCTTGGTCACGCCCAGGCGGGCAAACTGCCCGGCGCGAAAGCGAAACCCTGCGTCGCGGGTGACACGCAAGGTGAACAGGCTGGGGGTCAACGGCTGGACGTCGAGCAGGGTCTGGCGGGTGAACTTGTCGGCGCTGGCGGTCATGACGGACTCCATCGTGCAGGTGCGCCCAGTGTCGCGCAAAGCGTCAGGGATGAACACCGACGGTTTGTAGGGCCTCGTCGTACAAGTCGGCGGTAAAGCCCTGTAGAATCGCGCCCCTGAAGCTCGTCGTGGTCCGCGCCGAGCAGATCCGCACCGAGCCCTACGCCATGCCCCTGCTGACCAGCCCCTTCGCCGAACTTGACCTGATCCGCCAGCCGGACCAGGCCAACGATCCCCTGCAAGCCTTCGACGCAGCCGACGAGTACCTGCTGGCGCACCTGGCCAGCCAGGCGCCTGCCGCCGATTGCCGGGTGCTGGTGCTCAACGACAGCTTCGGTGCCCTGGCCGCCAGCCTGGTCGGCCACGTAGCGGTGACCAGCAGCGGCGACTCGCACCTGGGCCATCTGGCGCTGCAAAAGAACCTCGTACGCAACGGCAAGCCGTTCGACGCCGTACCCTTCGTGCCGGCCAGCGAGGCCTGGCAGGGGGCATTCGACCGCGTGCTGGTACGCGTACCAAAGACCCTGGCCCTGCTCGAGGAGCAACTGATCCGTCTGCAAGGCCACCTGGCCCCAGGCGCCCAAGTGATCGCCGGCGCCATGATCAAGCACCTGCCCCGTGCCGCAGGCGACCTGATGGAGAAGTACATCGGCCCGGTGCAGGCTTCGCTGGCGCAGAAGAAGGCGCGCCTGCTCACCGCGACCGTCACCGAACGCCCTGCCGCGCGCTCGCCCTACCCCAGCCGCTATCGCCTGGACACGCCGCCCCTGGAGCTGGTCAACCATGCCAACGTGTTCTGCCGCGAAGGGCTGGACATCGGCACCCGTGCCTTCCTGCCCCACCTGCCCCGCGACCTGGGCCAGGCACGCGTGGCCGACCTTGGCTGCGGCAATGGCGTGCTGGCGATCGCCAGCGCCCTGGCCAACCCCGATGCGCACTACACCCTGGTGGACGAGTCGTACATGGCGGTGCAGTCGGCCCAGGAGAACTGGCGCGCCGCGCTCGGGGATCGAGACGTGGAGATCCACCCTGCCGATGGTCTGGCCGGGCAGGAAAAACAGTCGCTGGACGTGGTGCTCTGCAACCCGCCGTTCCACCAGCAGCAGGTGGTAGGGGACTTCCTCGCCTGGCGCATGTTCCAGCAGGCCCGCGAAGCACTGGTGGTGGGTGGGGCGCTTTATATCGTAGGCAACCGCCACCTGGGCTATCACAGCAAGCTGGGGCGGTTGTTCCGGGGTGTGGAGCAGGTGGCGGCGACACCGAAGTTCGTGATCCTCAAGGCCCGCAAGTAATTTTTTTTGGGGCTGCTTTGCAGCCCTTTCGCGGCACACGGCCCCTCCCACAGGAGGCGCGGGGGCGCGGGCGTGTGCCGCGAAAGGGCCGCAAAGCGGCCCCGATGACTCAGTGGGTGCTCAACCCCGCCGCACTCATGAACATCCGCATCAGCCAGGCCACGATGCCCAGTGCTGCCACACTCCCCGCCCAGATCAGCACCAGCCAGCCCAGGCGCTGCCAGAGCGGTTTCTTCTCTTCAACCATCATCACCGGGCCTCCCTAGTGATAGCCGTGCTCATGGGTGACCTTGCCACGGAACACGTAGTAGCTCCAGAAGGTGTACCCGAGGATGAACGGCAGGATGAACAACGTCCCCACCAGCATGAAGCCCTGGCTCTGCGGTGGTGCCGCAGCGTCCCAGATGGAGATCGATGGCGGGATGATGTTCGGCCATAGGCTGATCCCGAGGCCGCTGTAGCCCAGGAAGATCAATACCAGCGTCAGCAGGAACGGCGTGTAGTGTGCATTGCGTGCCACCGCCCGCAGCAACCCGTAGAAGGTCACCAACACCAGGATCGGCACCGGCATGAACCAGATCAGGTTCGGCATGCTGAACCAACGGTCGGCGATCTGCGGGTAGGCCAGCGGCGTCCACAGGCTGACGATGCCGATGACCGCCAGCAGCACCAGCGCCAGAGGCTTGCCCAGGTCGTGCATCTGCTGTTGCAACGGCCCTTCGGTCTTCATGATCAGCCAGGTGCAGCCCAACAGGGTGTAGGCAACGATCAGGCCCACGCCGCAGAACAGGCTGAAGGGCGTCAGCCAGTCCAGGGTGCCGCCGGCATAGTGCCGGTCCACCACCTTGAAGCCCTCGATGAAGGCGCCCAGGGCCACGCCTTGGAAGAAGGTCGCCACCAGCGAGCCCCAGATGAACGCCTTGTCCCAGATATGACGCTTCTCGGCCGTGGCCTTGAAGCGGAACTCGAAGGCCACGCCGCGGAAGATCAGCCCCACCAGCATCAGGATCAACGGCAGGTACAACGCCTCGAGGACCACCGAATAGGCCATCGGGAAGGCGCCGAACAGCCCGGCCCCGCCCAGCACCAGCCAGGTCTCGTTGCCGTCCCACACGGGGGCGACAGTGTTCATCATCACATCACGGTCACGCTCGCCCTTGACGAAGGGGAAGAGCATGCCGATGCCCAAGTCGAAGCCGTCCATCACCACGTACATCATGACGCCGAAGATGATGATCACGGCCCAGATCAACGGAAGGTCGATACCCATGGCTCAGTTCCCCTTGCTCAAGCTGGCAGAGTCGGCCTCATGGCCTTCATCGGCGGCGGACAACGGCCGCGCCGGCGTACGTTTCTGGCCAGGCCCGCCAGGGTTGGGCTCGTCGCCCTCGCCGGTCTTCGGCCCCTTGCGCACCAGGCGCATCATGTAGCCAAGGCCCGTACCGAACAGGGCGAAGTAGACCACCACGAACATCACCAAGGTCAGGCCGAGCTGGCCGTAGCTGTGGTTGGAGACACCATCGGCGGTGCGCATCAGGCCGTAGACCACCCACGGCTGGCGCCCGATCTCGGTGGTGAACCAGCCGGCCAGCAGGGCGATCAAGCCCGAAGGGCCCATCCACAGCACGAAGTGCAGGAACGGCCGCGAACTGTATAAGGTGCCGCGCTTGCGCAGCCACAGACTCCAGAAGCCGGCGGCGATCATCAGCAGGCCCAGGCCGACCATGACCCGGAACGACCAGAACACGATGGTCGAGTTGGGGCGATCCTCTGGCGGGAACTCCTTCATCGCCGGTACCTGCTTGTCGAGGCTGTGGGTGAGGATCAGGCTGCCCAGCGCCGGGATCTCGATCTTGAAGCGGGTGGTCTCGGCGTCCATGTCGGGGAGGCCGAACAGGATCAACGGGGTCGATTCACCGGGCTTGTTCTCCCAGTGCCCTTCGATGGCCGCGATCTTCACCGGCTGGTGCTTGAGGGTGTTCAGGCCATGGAAGTCGCCGATCACCGCCTGGATCGGCGCCACGATCAGGGCCATCCACATCGCCATGGACAGCATCTTGCGCACCGCCGGGTTATCACGTCCGCGCAGCAGGTGCCAGGCCGCCGAAGCACCGACGAAGAAGGCCGTGGACACGAACGCGGCGGTGGCCATGTGCATCAGGCGGAAGGGGAAGGACGGGTTGAAGATCACCGCCAGCCAGTCCACCGGTACCACCCGACCATCGATGATCTCGTGGCCCTGAGGGGTCTGCATCCAGCTGTTCGACGCCAGGATCCAGAAGGTCGAGACCAAGGTGCCGAGCGCCACCATCACCGTGGCGAAGAAATGCAGCCCTCGGCCCACGCGGTTCCAGCCGAACAGCATCACGCCCAGGAAACCGGCTTCGAGGAAGAAGGCGGTGAGGACTTCATACGTCAGCAAGGGGCCGGTGATGGCACCTGCAAAGTCGGAAAAGCGGCTCCAGTTGGTGCCGAACTGGTAGGCCATGACCAGGCCCGAGACCACGCCCATGCCGAAGTTGACGGCGAAGATCTTCGACCAGAAATGGTAGAGGTCACGGTAGACGTTGTTGTGGGTCCTCAGCCAGAGGCCTTCGAGGACTGCCAGGTAGCTCGCCAGGCCAATGGTGATGGCCGGGAACAGGATGTGAAAGGACACGGTAAACGCAAACTGGATTCGGGCGAGCTCCAAGGCCTCTAAACCGAACATAGTGCTTCCTCTTCAGGTAATCCAGCGTCCGGGCTCGTGGCCCTGACGCCCACTGCCCCCACGGTTATCGAGTGCGGCGTTTTGGAATTGTTCTGTTCGATCGCAGGGATTGCGGCCAACGGCCGGATCGTTGCACCTGGAACGATTGACCCAGGTCAACGAATGTTGGGAAGCATAGACCCGAATGGCCAGGCGAGCCGTGTGGTTGATTGCCGCGTGACCAGTTGTCCCACCGCCTTGCAGGGCGCGGTGAAAAAGTGCCGAACCCGGCAAACAGCAACCATTTGTTACAAACAGGTGATACCCTGCAACCCTTCTATCACGCCGAAGTCAAGGCCTACCGATGTCCGATTCCGCTGTGCAGCTGCTGCGCCACCACCGCCCTTTCCTGGCCTTCTGGCTGGCCCGGGTGTTCACCGCCAGTGGCTTCCAGATGCTCACGGTAGCCATCGGCTGGCACCTCTACCAGCTGACCGGCAACGTGCTGGACCTGGGCCTGGTGGGGCTCGTGGAATTCGCCCCGCGCGTGCTGTTCATGTTGCACACCGGCCACGTCGCCGACCGCTATGACCGGCGCCGCGTGGCCGCCTTGTGCCAGAGCCTGCAAGCGCTGATCGCCCTGGCCCTGGCAGTGGGCAGCGCCACCGATAACGTCAGCCGCGAGCTGATCTTCGCCCTCGCCTTCCTGCTCGGTGCCACACGGTCCTTCGAGATGCCGGCCACCCAGGCGCTGCTGCCCAACGTGGTGCCGACCGGGTTGTTCCCGCGGGCAGTGGCAGCCTCGGCCTCGGCTACCCAGGCGGCGACCATCGTCGCTCCGGCGGTGGGCGGCTTGCTCTATGCCTTCGGCAGTATCTGGGTGTATGGCCCGACCGTGGCGCTGTACGTGATTGCTTGTCTGCTCACCCTGAGCCTCGATGTCCGCCAGCAGGTGGCCCAGCGCGGGCGCGCCAGCCTGGAGTCGTTGCTGGCCGGGATCCGCTTCATCCGCAGCCGCCCGGACATCTTCGGAGCGATATCCCTGGACTTGTTCGCTGTACTGTTGGGTGGTGCCACTGCGTTGCTACCGGTATTCGCCAAGGACATCCTGCTCACCGGCGCCTGGGGCCTGGGCCTGTTGCGCTCTGCACCGGCGGTGGGCGCGCTGCTGATGTCGCTATGGCTGGCGCGTTTCCCGGTGGAGCGCAAGGTCGGCCTGACCATGTTCACCGCCGTCGGCGTGTTCGGCGTGGCGACCATCGCCTTCGGCCTGTCCACTTCGTTCTGGTTCTCGTTGGCGGTGCTGGTGGTGCTGGGTGCGGCGGACATGATCAGCATGGTCATCCGCGGTGCCTTCGTACAGCTGGAGACGCCGGACGAGATGCGTGGTCGGGTCAGCGCGGTGAACGGCTTGTTCATCGGCGCCTCCAACCAGTTGGGCGAGTTCGAATCGGGGTTGACGGCGCACTGGTTCGGCACGGTGCCGGCGGTGGTGCTGGGGGGAGTGGGTACGCTGGTGGTGACCGGGGCGTGGATGAGGCTGTTCCCGACCTTGGCCCAGCGCGACCGGCTGCACGGCGGCTGACCATACCGACGCAATCGCGGGGCAAGCCCGCGATTGAGCCGCACAGACAACCGCATATCCCGCCCTGTCCCGTAGCCATAGGCCCTCGCCATCCATGCTGGTATGATGCGCGGCTTTTTTCCGCCCCGCAGAAAACCACGGCAACCGGTACGGTCTGTGCTTTGCTGATTGGGGTCGATACATTCACGGCGCCGGGGGCGCCTTGGGGAGCGGGCATGCTGGACAGGCTGTTTCAACTAAGAGCACACAACACCAACGTGCGCACCGAGATTCTCGCGGGCGTCACCACCTTCCTGGCCATGGCCTACATCCTGTTCGTCAACCCGAGCATCCTCGGCGAGACTGGCATGGACAAAGGCGCGATCTTCGTCGCCACCTGCCTGGCCGCGGCCATCGGCTCGGTGACCATGGGCGTGATCGCCAACTACCCGATCGCCCTGGCGCCGGGCATGGGCCTGAACGCCTTCTTCACCTACACCGTGGTGCTGCACATGGGCCACACCTGGCAGGTGGCCCTGGGCGCGGTCTTCCTTTCGGCAGTGCTGTTCTTCCTGTTGTCGATCTTCCGTATCCGCGAATGGATCGTGAACAGCATCCCCCTGCCGCTGCGCTCGGCCATCGCCGCGGGTATCGGCCTGTTCCTGGCACTGATCGCCCTGCATAACGCCGGCATCGTCGTCGACAACCCGGCCACCCTGGTGGGCCTGGGCGACCTCAAGCAACCGGCGCCGATCCTCGCCACCCTGGGCTTCTTCCTGATCGTGGCCCTGGAAGCGATGAAGGTTCGTGGCGCCGTGCTGATCGGTATCCTCGCCGTGACCCTGGCGTCGATCCTGATGGGCGTCACGCCATTCGCCGGGGTGGTGTCGATGCCACCGTCGCTGGCCCCGACCTTCCTGCAACTGGACATCGCCGGCGCCCTGGACGTAGGCCTGATCAGCGTGATCTTCGCCTTCCTGTTCGTCGACCTGTTCGACAATTCCGGCACCCTGATCGGCGTAGCCAAGCGCGCCGGCCTGATGGGCAAGGACGGCCACATGCCGAAGATGGGCCGTGCCCTGATCGCCGACAGCACCGCAGCCATGGCCGGCTCGCTGCTGGGCACGTCCACCACCACCAGCTACATCGAATCCGCCGCAGGCGTGAGCGCCGGCGGCCGCACAGGCCTGACCGCCATCGTGGTGGCGGTCCTGTTCCTGCTGGCGCTGTTCTTCGCCCCATTGGCCGGTAGCGTGCCGGCCTTCGCCACCGCCCCGGCGCTGCTGTTCGTCGCGGTGCTGATGGCCTCGGGCCTGGCGGAAATAAACTGGGACGACGTCACCGAGGCCGCGCCGGTGGTGGTCACCGCCCTGGCCATGCCGCTGACCTATTCGATCGCCAACGGTATCGCCTTCGGCTTCATCACCTGGACCGCCATCAAGCTGATTTCCGGCCGCCGCGGCGACCTGAACCCGGCGCTGGTGATCCTTTCCATCCTGTTCGTCATCAAGCTGGGCTGGTTCAACGCATGAGTGCTGTCTTCGACCCTTCCGCCTACACCCCGCAGCTCGAAGCCAAGGTCGAGCGCCTGCGCGAATTCCTGGCGCCCTTCGGCGCGCCAGAGCCGGCGGTGTTCGACTCCCCCCGCGAGCATTATCGCCTGCGCGCCGAATTCCGCCTGTGGCGTGAGGATGGCCAGCGCCACTACGCGATGTTCGCCCCGGGCGAGAAGCACAAGGCGATCCTGATCGACGACTTCCCCATTGCCAGCCAGCGCATCAACGCGCTGATGCCCCGCCTGAAGGCCGCCTGGCAGGCCAGCGAAGCACTGAGCAACCGCCTCTTCCAGGTAGAGTTCCTCACCACCCTGGCCGGCGATGCCATGGTCACCCTGTGCTACCACCGCCCGCTGGACGACGCCTGGGAAGCGGCCGCACGCCAGCTGGCCTCCGACCTGGGCGTGAGCCTGATCGGCCGCTCCAAGGGCAAGCGCCTGGTGATCGGCCGTGACTATGCAGTGGAGAAGCTCGACGTCGCAGGCCGTGTGTTCAGCTACCGCCAACCCGAGGGCGCATTCACCCAGCCCAACGGTGCGGTGAACCAGAAGATGCTGACCTGGGCGTTCGATGCCATCGGCCAGCGCGACGATGACCTGCTGGAGCTGTACTGCGGCAACGGCAATTTCACCCTGCCCCTGGCCACCCGGGTACGCCAAGTGCTGGCGACCGAAATCAGCAAGACCTCGGTCAATGCCGCGCTGAGCAACCTCGACGAGAACGGCGTGGGCAACGTACGCCTGGTGCGCCTGTCGGCCGAAGAGCTGACCCAGGCGCTGAACGAAGTGCGCCCGTTCCGCCGCCTGGAAGGGATCGACCTGAAAAGCTACGACTTCGGCACGGTGTTCGTCGACCCGCCACGTGCCGGGATGGACCCGGACACCTGCGAGCTGACCCGCAGGTTCGAGCGGATCCTGTACATTTCGTGCAACCCCGAGACGCTGGCGGCGAACATCGCCCAGTTGCACGACACCCATCGCATCGAGCGGTGCGCGTTGTTCGACCAGTTCCCGTATACCCATCACATGGAAAGCGGCGTCCTGCTGGTTCGGCGTTGAACCTGGCCCCTGCGGAGCGGCCTTGTGCCGCGAAAGGGCCGTAAAGCGGCCCCAAGCCGCCTGACAGTTGCCGCGGCACTGGCTACTCTTGCTCCTCACGTTACAAGCCCTCGGAGAACAGTACATGGAATGGCGAAAAGGCCGACGTAGCGACAATGTGGTCGATGCCCGAGGCGGCGGTGGTGGCCCTGGCGGCATGCGCTTCGGTGGTGGCAAGGGCCTGGGGCTCGGCGCCATCCTGCTGATCGTCGGCATCGGCTGGATCACCGGGCAGGACCCGTTGCAGATCCTCGGCCAGCTCGCCGGGCAGATGGAACAACAACAGCAACAGGCGCCAACCAGCGTGGGCAGCAAGGCCCCGCCCGCCAACGACGAACAGGCCGAATTCGTCGCCTCGATCCTCGGCGATACCGAGGATACCTGGAAGGCCTTGTTCGCCCAGGGCGGCAAGCAGTACCGCGACCCCAAGCTGGTGCTGTTCAGCGGCCAGGTGAACTCCGCCTGCGGCTTCGCCTCCTCGGCGGTGGGCCCCTTCTACTGCCCGGCCGACCAACGGGTATACCTGGACATGACCTTCTTCCGCGAAATGGAAACCCGCTTCGCCGCCGCCGGCGACTTCGCCCAGGCCTATGTGATCGCCCACGAGATCGGCCACCACGTGCAGACCCTGCTCGGCGTCTCGGCCAAGGTCGACGCCGCACGGCGCAGCGGCCAGCGCATGGAAGGCGACAACGGCCTGCTGGTGCGCCAGGAGCTGCAAGCCGACTGCCTGGCGGGCGTATGGGCCTACCAGGCGCAGAAGCGCCTGAACTGGCTGGAGCCGGGCGATGTGGAAGAAGCCCTCAACGCCGCCAACGCCATCGGCGACGACCGCCTGCAGCAGCAGGGCCAGGGCCGCGTAGTGCCGGACTCCTTCACCCACGGCACCTCCCAACAGCGCGTGCGCTGGTTCAAGGCCGGGTTCTCCAGTGGCGATGTGAACCGCTGCGATACCTTCGGCGCGCGTAGTCTGTGAATGAGGGCCGCTTTGCGGCCCGTTCGCGGGCCAAGGGCGCGCCCACACGTTCGGGGGGGCCGGGTGAGCGGGCGGGTGGCCCCCACCCGCCGCCAATCCCCCCCCCCACACCCAAAACCCAAACC
>NZ_JBLUPW010000040.1:0-35444 GCF_048068175.1 Pseudomonas sp. NY15356
AGCCAATTTAAAAGACAGCGAGTAATCTCGCTGCGTGCGCTTTACACCTTGCTCCATCTAGCTCTCCGGAAAATCGGGATAGGAGGTGTAAACCTTATTCAGGACGGGACACTCTCATAAAAAAAAGCGCCCCGAAGGGCGCTAAAAAGGGCATGACGATCGTAGCGTCAACTCGATATAGCCTCGTCAGCCCTGCTCAGCAAACCATGCTCAACGCAGCATCAGGCGCAGAAGGCCCTGGGTGAGGCGGCCATAAGGAGGTTTGAGCAAGAAGCTGCCATTGAATTTCGCCTGGTAGAAAACCGGCCGCATCTTGCTGAACGCCTGGAACCCTTCTTCGGCGTGATAGTGGCCGAGCCCTGAATTGCCCACACCGCCGAACGGCAGGTTTTCCTGCAGCACATGGAGCATCACGCTGTTGACCGAAACGCCTCCGGACAATGTCTGGCGCAGCACCGTCTCGACACGGCCGGCGTCTTCGTCGAACAGGTAGAGCGCCAAGGGCCGTTCATGGGCGTTTATGTAGCTGATCGCGTCCTCGAGCTTGCGATAAGCCAGTACCGGCAACACGGGCCCGAAGATCTCCTCCTGCATGATCAGCATGTCGTCGCGCACATCGAACACCAAGTGCGGTGTCAGCTTGCCCGCCCGGCGCGCGCCATCGACATCCGCCAGCGCGACCACGCGCGCGCCCTTGTCCCGAGCGTCCGCTAGTAACGCCTCAACCCGCGCCAGCTGGCGCGCATTGATCATGCAGGTGTAGTCAGGGTTGTCAGCCAACGGCTGTGGGTAATTTCGGGACACCGCCGCCCTGGCATGCTCCAGGAATTGCTCCTCGTAGCCGGCAGGCAGGAACAGGTAGTCAGGCGCGACGCATGTCTGTCCGGCATTCAGGCATTTGCCCCAAAGAACGCTCTCGGCAGCCTGCTTCAATGGGTAACCCGGGGCGACGACAGTGGGCGACTTGCCGCCGAGCTCCAGGGTCACAGGCGTAAGATTCTCGCTGCAATTGCGCATGATCTGCCGGCCGACCGCAGGCGAGCCGGTGAAGATCAGGTGATCGAAGGGTAGTCGGGAGAAACCGTCGTTGACACCGGCACCTGGCTGTATCACCGCCACCAGGTCCTGATTGAAACGCTTGCCCAGCAACTCGACGAGCAACCGTCCATAGTGGCTGGAGTCGCTGGCCACCTTGATCATGGCCCGGTTACCGGCAGCCAGGGCGCCGCATAGCGGGCCCAACGTCAAGTAAAGCGGGTAGTTCCACGGCGCGGCGATACCGATAACCCCGAGCGGCTGGGCCAGCACTGCAGCGCGCGCAGGCTTGAACCAGATCCCGACACCGCGCTTACGCGGTTTCATCCAACGCTTCAGGCAACGTACGGCGTGGTTGATCTCGCTGACCAGGCCGAAGATATCGAGCATCTTGGTTTCGTGTTCCGACCGGTGGCCGAAATCGTTGGATATGGCGGCTGCGATCCGTTCGGCGTTCTCCAGCACCAGCGCCTTGAGCGCCAGTAGGTTAGCCCGTCGGGTTTCATAGGATGGATAGCGTTCCTCGGCGAATGCCTGGCGCTGAAGCGCAAAAATCTCACGCATCCGCTCTACTGCCGGGGCGACTTGCTCGATCGACATTGTGTAAGTACTCCTGGTGGTTCTCTCTGGATCGCAACGACTGCAACTGCGGTCGCGCAAACGGCCTCAACATGGAAAGCAGAGCGCGTCAGCGCACTGGAACCGCCTGGTGTTTTGTCCGTTCAAGAGCGAAGTACGCGTAGTACAACTGGATCATCATGAACGACCAACTGGCGAGCGCTATCGACATGAACACGGCCTTCGTGTCATCCCCGGGTATGGGGTAGAAATCATAGATGCAGGCCACCAGCAGCCCCAGCATCGCCGCTAGCGTGACCCCGAATGCATGCAAGTACTCGCCGACCATCGCCAGGCGGCTGATGAAGTACGCCAGATAGACCGTATAGCCAGCCCACATGATGACGTAGAAGTAGGGAAGCGGCTTGATCATGAAATCAGCCTTGATCATCACGAACGTGCAGACAAAAGTGATAGCGAATATCAAAGCGTCCTTGCCCGCCGAAGGCCGGAAGCCATGGGTGACGGCCATCAGGCCAAGCACCGTGACTATCGGGATGCCGAAGCCGCGTGAAAACGCATCGCAGAAATACGAAATACCGTAGGCGATTTGCGACTGGGTCAGCAGGTAGATCAGGAAGTTGGTGCCGGAAAATGCGACGATCAACCATTCCAGGCCCAGCAGGAAGTTGCCTCTGCGCAGGAACTTGATGCCGTAGGTGCTTCCGGAAAGCACCAGGAGGACGCAAGTGAGCAACGCAAGAACATCTTTGGTTTCCATAGCTCAGGTCTCTTTCTTGTAGGTATGAAGGCTTTACTTCGAGGTGGCCGACAAGGCGGCAAGGTAATGCGCCAGCGCCTTGCGGTCTTGCGCTGAGAGGGTCTGGGTAACCGCCTTCATCGAACCGGTTGGATCGACCCGGCTGCCCTGGGCAAAGGCGTCCAGCTGTACCAGCAGGTAGTCGGCACCTTGGCCAGCCAGACGCGGGAATGCGCCCTGGCCCATCAGCTTTTCGCCATGGCAGGCAGCACACCCGCCCGCCTTGACCAGTTTTTCGCCTTGCTGGCGCAAATCAGGATCAGGCTGGAACGTGTGGTTATCCATGGGCGTCTGGCGAGCGTAATAGTTGGCCAGCTTGTCGATTTCAGCGTCACCCAGGCTCATTGCCAGTGGCTGCATGTTCGGGAAATGGCGGATGCCATTGGCAAAGCCATGCAACTGCGCCTTCAGGTAATCGGCGGGCTGCCCTGCCAGACTGGGATAACGCTGGTGCTGCGAGCTTCCGCGCTGCCCATGGCAGCCGTAGCAGGCATCGGTCGTCTGGGGCCAGGGCCCGTCCGCTTCATAGGCCTGGGTAGTGCTGTCGATATAGGTGACGAGGTGGTAGAAGCCCAGCAGGTCACGGCCGAACAAGGCCAGCAGGGCGACCAGCAACACTGCCGTACCCCACAACAATTTTTTTTTCATCACTGTCCCCTATGCCCGACGTAGCGAGGCTAGCGCCTGCAGCGCACTTTGATGACCTGAGCGCACGGCGCCATCCATGTATCCGGCCCAGATATCGGCAGTTTCAGTGCCCGACCAGATGAGGTTGCCGCACGGCGGACGCAACGATTCGCCATGCTCGCTCCAGAAACCAGGCGGAATCGCCGACACGCAGGTGAGGCTCCAGGGATCTGCCAGCCCCCAGTCATGATCGTGGTAGGCGACCGGCTGCAAGGCTTCATCGCCCAAGGAACGGGCGTAGATTTCGATCAGTGCCTGCTGCGCAGCCTGGTGATCGGAGGGCAGCATTGCATTGACGACGAAGGCGTTGATTACACCGATTTCGCCGTTGGGTGGGGAGTTGTCCCAGGCCCATAGCAGTGGTCCCTTGACCTGCATCGTATGGCCGTTCAAGCCCTTCTCTCGCCAGAACGGCCGCTTGTAAACCATCGCTGTCTTGCGCGCCGGGCTGTGTGCCGGCCAGGCGCGCTGCAGCGCCGCTCGCCCTTCCGGCAGCGCGGGTTCGAAGCGTACCTGGTTGCACAGGGCCGGATGGATCGCGACGATGACCCGGCGGGCGCGTATCAACCCTTGGTCAGTGTGCAGCGTGACGATGTCACGGTCCCACTCGCTGATCGCACGCACCGGGCAGGCTAGACGCAGACGGTCGCCCAACTGCTCGGCGATGCGGGTGCACAGTATCTGCGAACCGCCCACGAAGCGCGTGCCCTGGGCGCTGTCCTTGATCGAGTCCAACTTCATGTAGTCGCAGCTTGCCGAATTGATCATCGACAGAAAGTGCAGCAGACTCATCTTGGCCGGGGCCACACCACAGGTGAGCATCAAGCTGGTATCCCAGCCAGACCTGTCCTCAGGCTTGATATCTTGTTGCGCGAGCCAGTCGCCTGCCGAGAGCTTGTCCAGTTCGTCGACCTTGGAGGAAGTCCATGGCTTACCGGACGGTACCAATCTGGAGAGCTCGCTGAGCTTGGCGCCGATACGTTCATCAGTGCCGAAGGTGCCTTGCAAGTCGATCTCCAGCCGCCCTTCCCCCCCAAGAACCACGGTCTTCCCTTGGTAGTAGGTGGGGAACGTGTCTACCTGAAGCTCACGGGCCAGGTCGGCGACCGCCGTCTGCCCTGGCCCGATCCACTGCCCCCCCACCTCGGAGATGTAGCCCGAGCCCAGGTCGTAATTGAGCACCCGGCCGCCGACCCGCTCACGGGCTTCCAGCACCTGGAATGAGCGGCACCCAGCATTCAGCAGGTCGCGGGCCGCCGTGAGTCCAGCCATGCCGGCGCCAATGATGGCGACATCCAGAATGCCCTCATCGTCGCCATGCGCCGCCGCCAGAGGCTCGGCAGCGCTGGCCAGGCCGGCATGCAGGCCGAGGCCACTAACGGCCGCGGTGGCGCCAGCGAACTTCAGCAACTGCCGGCGCTTGAGATCCAATGAATTGGAGGTAGGCTTTTCAGCCATAAAAGGAGCCTCACGCTATTGTTATTCGATTGTGCTGCGCCACTGCGTGGCGCTTCAGGTCCAACAAGCAAGGGATGGAGCGTTATCGTTCAGGCGCCCAGTGGCAGGCGCAGTGCGCGGCGTCGCAACTGCACCCCGAACAACACCATCCAGAACGGGAAGATCAGTACCACGAGCACCAGCAAGGCATTGGTCAACAGATCCAGGGCTGCAAAAAAGCCGGAAATGAAATACAAGCCGAAGCACCAGCCCACCACCTTCAGCGGCAGCAGGACCGAGCTCCCCCATCCGGCATTCTTCAGATACCGTCCCACGACGATTCCCCAAAATAGGACCACGGGGCCTTCGCACCACCACAGCCCGCGCTGGCTAGCCACTGCAATAGTCGTCCATGCTGCCTCGGCGCCAGCTCGCAGGGCCTCGCTGCCCGTCAAGTGCAATTGGGCCAGCGGGTTGAGCACCGAAAGTTGCAGACTTGCACCTGTCACGCCGAGCACCACATAGGTAGCGATAGCCAGCAGGGCCATGTCCCCGAGCACCCCGGCCTCATCGCGAAATTCACGCCAGAAATACGCCCCCAGAGCCAACAGTGGCAGATAGAACCCCAGGATGTCGGCGAGCATCGACAACCTGAAGTACTGCCTGGCTTCAGCCGGCAGGGTAAGCATGGTCGCTCCCTGCAATGTCACGGCCATGTCGCCCTGGGTGACCATGAGCATGAAACCGACATTGAGGTAGGCGAAAAGTCCGCCGATGATCGAAACCCACGCGGTGAAACGCACGGCCTCATTCGTATAGTTGTTCATTGCATCTCCCGGGTGGACAGATAGATCAGCCTGGCGCCGCGAGGGGACGGCGCCTTGGCACAGTTGCTACGCTCGCGCCCGGCGGTTCAGGGCGTTGTCGAGCAGGTTTACACCCGCCAGAGCGGCCTTCACCGCGCACCACTGCAGAGGTTCGGGAAGCGTCGAGGGGCTCTTGTGGCGCAGCGCGGTGAGCAAGGGTTGCTCGATGCCCCCAATGCGTTCCGCCAGCAGGAAGCCGATCAGCGATTGGGTGCCAACGCCATGTCCCGAGCAACCCGCCGTGTAATAGATATTGTTGTGCGGCCCGGTTTCGCCCACCACCGGCAAGGCGTCGTAAGCCAGGCTGATATAGCCGCTCCAGCACTTGTCGATCGTCACGTCGCGCAATGACGGGAAACGGTCATCCAGGGCTTGCCTCAAAGCGGCGTAGGCCGCCCGATCCGGTTCGTTCGGGGTCTTCGAGCCATAGGCGTAGCCCAATTGTTTGGTGGTTATCAGGAGGGTGTTGCGCGCGGTCAGGCGGTGACTCTCCATGGTCCAATGAGGAGTCACGATGCCTTCGCGCCCCTGCCAACCCAGGGATTTCAGTTGTGCAGCGGACAGCGGCTGCGTCTCGATGGCCGAGACCCGCAGCGGCGTGATCTTGTCGCGCAGCAAACCCAGTTGCGGGGTGTAGGCATTGGTGGCCAGGACCATGATTGGCGCGCTCGCCGAGCCTTTCTCGGTTCGGCAGGTGATGGTTGGGCCGTCACTGTAAGACAGCAGCTTGGTCTGTTCGAACAAGCGCACACCGGCCTGCAGCGCCGCTCGGCGCAAGCCCATCACATATTTGCCGGGATCGAGCGTGCCACCGTGCTGAATACAACCGAAAAGGAACGCAGGCGGGATACCGCGAGCGCGCATTTCGTCTTGATCCACGAACCGTGTGACCGAACCCAGCTCCTGGCCCAGCGCCATGCTGTGGCGCAGCCTTTTTTCCTGGGAGGGATGGATCACCGCACGGATAACACCGCTGGGGAGGTAATCGCAATCAATAGCCAGCTCACCCAGCCGTCGTTCCACGTAAGCCACGCCTTCATCATAGAAGGACACGACCTTCCTCGCCTGATCCACGCCGAGGCGCTTGTGGAACAGTTCGAACTCGACACCCATACTGCCGGCAAGGTAGCCGGCATTGCGACCGCTGGCGCCGAACCCTGCAAATGCCTGCTCGAGGACTACCACGCTGGCGCCGAGCGCGGTGAGTTCCAGGGCAGTGGACAGCCCGGCGAAACCCGCGCCGATGATGATCACATCGGCATTGATGTCCTCCTCGAGCTTCGGCTGCAGGTCGTCCGGTTGTTCGACCCACCCGCCGAGAAGGCGAAACTTGTCAACATTGCTGCGGGGCTCGGACATCGTTTGCCTCCGAAAATTGTTGTTGTTTAGTCAGACTCTACTGCTGTGCCAGATTTAACGCAACAACTGTTATGTTGTTTTTTAGATGCATCCATCATCAGCTATGGAAGCGGATCTGCAGGCTTGGATAAGCGCGGCCGCACCCTTGAGGACGGTGCGACCGGGCAGGCTCAGCGAGGTTTTTGATCTGAAGGCGGCGCGCTCACGCCATGGCGGGAAAACAGTAACGGCTGGCCGTCACCCTGCATGAGTGCAGCGGTCAGCGAAACGCCATCGCCGCTGCGCCTCTCGTCGAAGGTAGCGCCGCCGTCCTGGCTGTCTACCAGTAGGCCATCAAGGCCTGCCGCCAGTATGTGTTTGCCCTCTGCCTGTATGGTGGTAATCGAGCTACGGCTGTTCAGCGGTATGCGCTGCCACGCACGTGCGTCCGGCGTACCGCGCAACAAGGTACCGCGTTGCCCGCCTACCAGCAGACGCCCATCCGGCAGCACGGCACCACTCCACAGCGAGCCCTGGTAGCCGGTGTCCAGGTAACGCCAGGTCTTGCCCCGGTCATCCGAGCGCAGCAACTTGCCATGCTCGGCGGTGGCATAGACGGCCCCCTGCCCATCGCTGAACAGGCTCAACAGGTTGAGGTCGGCGCGACTAGCACCAGGCTGGGGTTGCAAGGTGCGTTCGGTCCATGTGCCCCCGCCGTCGTCGGTTGTGAGTATCAGCGACCACAACCCTACCGCCACGCCTTGTTGGCGATCAAAGAAATGCACCGCGAACAGCGGGCGGTCGACATCGCTGTCGATGCGCTGCACCGACCAGGTTTCTCCGCCATCACCGCTGGCCAGGATCGCGCCCCAGTGGCCAACGGCCCAGCCGTTACTGGCATCGACGAAGCTGACACTGGTCAACGTGCTTGACAAGGGTACGCCGTGGGCCTGCCGGTAGCTGCGCCCATGGTCGTCGGAAAGCAACACGATGCCATGGTCACCGACGGCCACCACCCGCTCCCCCGCTTGGCCCGCGCCCAGCATCATGGCGTGCGCGGCATTGCTGGCAGGTGCCACCGGCACCGCTTGCAGCCCCGCGGCCCAAGGCGCGGCCATTGGCATGGCCGCTAACAGGGCGATGCCCATGACCCGTTTCAGGTAGTGCATGTCATTCTCCTCAATGGGTCAGCGCGCCGACCATGCGCACCGGGCGCTTGCGTGGGAACACCCGTTCCAGCCAGACGGCGAACGCTGGCAGCACCGTCATGGCCATGACCATGTTGACCATGAACATAAAGGCCAGCAGTTTGCCCATGTCAGCCTGGAACTTGAGCTCAGAGAACGACCAAGTGGCAACGCCAACCGCGAGCGTGAGCGCAGTGAAGATGGTCGCGATCCCGACTTCGCGCAGGGCGCAGGCCACCGCGGTGGCGATGGACTGGCCATGGGCCTGGTGCAGTTGGATGCGGTTGTAGATGTAGAACGCGTAGTCGACACCGATGCCCACCGCCAGGACCATCACCGGCAGGGTGGCGATGGTCAGGCCGATCTGCAGCTCCTTCATGAACCAGTAACCGATGAAGGTGCCGAGGGTCAGCGGCAAACAGCACACCAGCACTGCCCTGAGGTCGCGGTAGACGATGAACACCAACAAGGCGATCGCCGCATAGACATAGAGCAGCATCGGCGTTTCACTCTTCTCGACCTCCTCGTTGATCGCCGCGATCACCCCGGCATTGCCTGACGCCAGGCGCACTGCAATGCCCTGCTGCGGATAGGCAGTGCGAAACGCCTTCACCGCATCGATTACTCGGGAGATGGTGGTGGCTTTGTGGTCAGCCAGATACAGGTGCACCGCGGTCATGCTGCAATCGGTGCGCATCAGGCCAGGCAAGCGCCCCACCTCGGCGGCCAGAGACGAATAGTTCATCGGGTCGATGGGCACCGCGCTCATCTTCGGATTGCCTTCGTTGTAGCCCTCGTTGAACTGGCGCATCGCTGATGAGAACGACGCCACTGAGAGCACCCCAGGTACCCCTTCCATGGCCCAGACGAAGCGGTCCTGATATTGCCCCAGCGCGGTATCCTCGCAAGCATTGGCACTGCCATCCGGCCCTGGCCGTACCTCGAAAACCACGCTCAGCCAATCGAGGCCGATGTCATAATTGCTGGCAATGGCCACGGCATCGCGGTTGAAGCGTGAATCCTCCCGCAGCTCCGGCGCCCCTGCCTGAAGCGAGCCGACCACACGGTCGTGGCTTTGCCAGACGGCCATGACGAATACGGCCACGGCAACCACCAGCACCCAGCGGGCGTTGCGCCAGTCCGCCAGCCTCGCCAGGTCTTCCAGCCAGCGCGACCGCCGTTGGCGCGACACTTCCTCGGCAGCGGCATAGCGTGCATCGACCTTCAGCATCGAAGCCACCAACGGCAGCATCACCAGATTGGTGACAATCTTGTAGGCGACGCCAAGCGAGGCGGTGATCGCCAGTTCGCGGACCATGGGGATGGGGATCAGCAGCAGGGTGACGAAGGACACCAACGCGGTAACCAACGCCAAAGTGCCGGGTATCAGCAGCCCGCGGAAGCTGGAGCGGGCAGCCTGCGCGGCAGGCTTGCCATCAGCGATCTCGCGGACGATGTAGTTTATCTGCTGTACACCGTGGGAAACGCCAATGGCGAAGACCAGGAACGGCACCAGCACCGCCAGCGGATCGAGGCCATAGCCCAACAGGCGCAAGCTACCGAATTGCCAGACCAGCGACGTCAACGAGCAACCCAGCGCGAGCAACGTGAAGCGCACCGAGTGGCAGTACCAGTACACCGCCGCCGCCGTCAGTAGCAAGGCCAGCAAGCAGAACTCCAGCACCGCTGCTGCGCCATCGGCGATATCGCCAATCTGCTTGGCGAAACCGATCAGCTGGATCTCGAAGTCGGCATCCTCGAACGGCTGTCGCAATTGCTGCTCCAGCACACGGTTGTAGGCCACATAGTCCAGGCGCTGCCCATGGACATCGTATTCGTTGAGCTCGGCAGTGATCATCGCACTGGTCTGGTCCCTGGAAACCAGGGTGCCGATATAGCCGCCCTGAGCGGTGGAATCAGCAATGCGCCCGATGATAGTGGCATCCAGCCGCTCGGGGGTCACCGTTCCCGGCACCAACGGGTCGGCACGAAAGCCCTCCTCCGTGATTTCGTTGACGAAGGCGTTCGGCGTCCAGAGCGAGCGGACACTGCTGCGAGAAACACTGGGCAGGAACGTGACTGCCTGGGTCACATCGGCCAACCGGCGTAACCCCGCCTCGCTCCAGATGGTGCCGTTGCGCGCCCTGACCACAATGGTCAGGCGGTTCGCGCCGAGCAGGTCGCCGCGGTATTGCTTGAATGTCTCCACGTATTCATGACCAATCGGCAACTGCTTCTCGAATCCTGCATCCATGCGCAGATGCACGGCGAACCACGCCATACCCAGGGTGAACGACGCGAGCGTCGCCAGCACCCAGCCACGATGCCCGAACAACCAGGCTTCGCCGCATGCCAGCAGGCCACGCGGCGGTGTTTCTTTGATCTTGATAGACATGTTCACGGCAGGCCTCACAGAGTGCGCGAAACGACGACACCTACGTAGTCGCGATCACGGAACAGCTGGTCATAGGGCGTGTCGCCTCCCATGAACTTGGCGTAGTTGAACGACACCTGCCAACTGGCAGGGTTACGCACGAAGTTGAGGTAGAGATTCATGCTGCTGGCATCTTCGGTAAAGGTCGCCGAGAGGTTGGGCGTTCGTCCACCGAGGGAGCGTGAATAGAAGATCCCTGGCGTCACCTGCCAGCCTGGGACCAAAGTGCCGTCGTAGGTGAGGCTGAAGTCCAGGTTGATCCCCGATGAGGTCTTGTCACCCCGAGCCTTTGGCGCCGTCGCAGGGTCCAGCTGCCAGGTATTGCCGCCGGCGGCAATAATCTCGCCGTCATAGCTACGGTGCAGCCCCGGGTACTTGATGACCACCAGCTCGGTCAGCAACGTGCCGGTGCTGGCGCCGGTGAAATCGAGCAGGGTGGGCGAATTGGACGGCGTCATGCTGTAAAGCCCGGTGAGGTGCCACTGGAACTTCTTCTCGTCCTTCCAGCACTTGCCGCCATTGTTGCTGCACAAATCCAGCACCGGGTTGAGCGGCACTGCGTCCTTGGGCCGGTAGGATAGCTCGGTACCCACCGCCCAATCGCCGATCGGCATGTTCGCGCTGATGCCGTACAGCATGCGGTCTTCCGGATACTCCCACTTCTGCGCCAAGGCGAAGGTGTCCGTGTCCAGCAGGCGCATCGTCAGCGATGGCAGCTTGTCGTGGTAGCGCAGCACGTACAAGCCGACGTTCAGGTCGCTGTCCTGCGGCTGCCAACGCAGCGAAAGGCCCCATTGCCCGCTGTCGCGGGCGTCCTTGTCGTCGAACCCGTAGGTCTTCATCCCGCTACCCAGCGCCGTGGTGTAGGACCAGTAGCTGCCCACCGGTGGCACCTCGCTCTTGTTCCAGGCGAACTGGTAATAGGCCTCGATGTTGACCCCACTACCGAGACCCGATGCCAGGCTCAGCATCGGTGCCGGGAGCACCGCTTCCTTCAGTTGCACGCCCGGGCGCGAGAGCGCCTGGATGTCGTAGGCGTTGGTGTTGTTGATACCGCCTTGCACGAATAGGCTCTCGCCCCAGTTGATCACCTGGTTCCCCAGGCGGGCGCGGACCCGCTGGTCGCCGACATCAAAGCCCTTGCTTACCCACAGGTCGAGCAGGCGCGCCTTGAACTCCAGGTCATCGCGGGCGGCACTGGTCAGCCCGTCCTTGCCCACGCCATCAGGGGTGTAGAACGACAATGCGCCGCTGGTATCAGTGGCCGCGAAATCGCGGATCCAGCTGCCGCGAGCCATGAAGGTGAAGTCTTCCGGCATTTTTAACAGCAGTTCATGGGTGCCTTTCAGATAATGGGTGAACAGGTCGCCCTTGTCGTAGTTGAGGTCACCCTGGTCGCCAATTCCGGAGGTCTGTGCCAGGCAACCGCTGGGCGGATGATGCCCACTGGTACCCTGGTTGATCAGGTTGCAGGCCTGGGACTCGGTGCGAATACCCATGCCGTAGGAAATCGTCGAATCGAACGAGCCCCTGACGGTCTCGGTCTCGAAAGTGAACCCCATTGCCAGGGGAGTCATGCACGCAATAGCAAGGCCTGATGCTTTTGTGATTGTTGTTTTCATGGCGGCGCTCGAAGTGGAGAAGTTCAACGTTCGCTGATGGCACGCAGGTTGTCCGAGGTGTAGAAGTCACGCTTCAGACGGGGGTTGCCGGCATCCTCGGTGAGCCAGCGATGGTCTTTCTTGCCGACGCCAATGGAGGTCATGTCGTAGAGGTAGCGACCGTCTACCAGGTTGTACTGGACCTGGGCTTCCATATCGCAGGTGCCGGTCTCGTAGACAGGGATGGGGTAGCCCTCGCGGACTTTCCAGATCTGCCCTTGCTTGTCATAGTCAACCGCAACCAGGCCGTTCCAGCTGTCCTCGTCGATATAGAACACACGCTTGGGCGCCTGGTGGCGCATGCCCTGGCGTACGGTCGCCTCGACGACCCAGACCCGGTGCAGCTCATAGCGGCGGTACTGCGGCGCAAAGGCGTTCTGCTGCGCAACATCCTCGATACGGGCAGATGCGTCATACGCCCCGAACGAGTTGTAGGGCACCAGCAGCTCCTGCTTGCCGACCAGCTTCCAGTCAAAGCGATCCATCGGACCGAAGAAGATGTTCGACTCGTCGATGGTGTACTGGTTATCCAGGCCGATCTGCGGCGAGTCATAGGAATACGACGGCATGCGACGCACCCGGCGCTGGCCAGGGAAGTAGTAGAAGGTGCTCGCCTGCTCGCCGGCCTTGGTCGTGACTACCCCGGCCTGGCCAGCCAGTGCAGCCGGCTCGTTGTAGGAGAAGTAGGTGGCCACCTCGAGTCGGTCGAACGAAGAGAACAGCGCACTGCCCTTCTGCCCCCACGGCGTGAACATGAACCAGTCGGTCGAGGTCTGCAACCAGCTCCCGCCACCGGGACGCGGTGAAAGGCCGGACACCGTCTTGGACATGTCGAAGCCTATGCCGCGGTAGCGCATCTTCATGTTCCACATGACCTCGGCGCCTGTGGTCGGCATGGGAAACGGAATGCCGGGAACATGAGCGTCCTGCAGCGCAACCCCGTCGGCGTCGAGCGTGGCGAAACCGACATTCTTGCGCGTATTGTCGACGACAAAGTCCGGTGCACCGCAGGTGCGTCGGGTCGGATAGACATCCATGCGGAAATCGGGAATTTTCTTGAACAGCTCCAACTGGCCTGGAGAAAGCTGCTTGGCGTGCTGTGCTACGTTGGCTGCGGTAATGCTATAGAGCGGCTGATCATCCTTGAACCTCCAGGACTGCCCCCGCACCTGCCCATAACTCCAGCCTGTGTCCTGCTTGCCAGGCGGCGCCCAGGCGGGAATCACGCCATCGGCGCTCGCAGCAACTTCAGCACCCAAGGGCGTCAGTTTCGTTCCCAATTGCGAAGCATCGTTCTGCGCAGCCTGCACTGCGTCGCAGGCGGCCAGTGCCACAAGTGCCAGGACCAATGACCGCCCTCGGCAGCCAATGGAAGTTCCAATATCAAGGCGCTGAATCACATCTTTCATGCGAGGTTCCTCACGAGCTCTTGGCGACCGTTCGACATGCCTCGTTCGAGGCACGATTTACGGCTGGGTTTGTTTCAAAGCATGGTCAGATGGCGACCACGCAATGACACAGCAATTTGTTTGCCAATATTTTTTCATGTTTATTTTCAATTAGTTACATTTTTATAACGATTGATATGTGATACCTGACAACTCAGATGCCCATCTCTGAAGCACGCACAAGAACAAAATGTGCAATTACGGAACACTTGTTACCTTAATTCGATGAGAATGCATTCTCCCCTGCCCCAGGCGGATCCGAGCGGGGCAGGCAGGCGTCATCGAGGAAAGTAAAAAGTGGAAGGCCGCAATGAGCGCTCAATTACGCAGGCAGGCTTTGGTCAAGGCGACATTCAATGAGCCTGTGCCCTAATGCCGAAAAACATCGCCGATTCCGGCAACGGGGTGAATGTGAGGGGTAATGCCGGGGCTCGCAGAAGCGCCCACAGTCGACAGGTAGACACCACCTGCAACCAGCACAACGAACACAATGACGATAAGCATTCGAGTCATGACGGTCTCCGTAATCGGCGCTTGGCCGCAGCAGAGTTTGTTTTTGTTGGTGCGTCCTCTCCGAGTCTGACGGGCAAAGATGCTTGATTGCTTCACATATCGCGCCACTAAACAGGCTTTTTATGACAGCCTGGAAAGCCATGTTCCAGGGTGGCGGACAGCTGTTACGATGCCCCATCACCACCTCGGGCATTGCATGCACACTGCCGGACCAGAACCTTCGACATGACTTCTTTCGTCCTCGACATCGCCCTGCTCGGTTTCGACGAGTTCTCGACTCGCCAGGGTCTGGATGCCCGTGCGCTGCTTGAAGAGGCAGGCGTGTTGGACGGCCGGACTGACCTGCCGCTCAGCGGTGAACGCTTTGCCGCACTCCTAGAGTTGGCGTCGCGCAGGTCCGGCAATGCGCTGTTCGGCCTGCAGCTTGGCTTGCAACAAGGGCTTTCGGCGCTGGGAACGCTGCACTATGTGGTAAGCAGCGCCCACACGGTTGGCGATGCGCTGCAGGCATTGATTCGCTATTTCCCGACCCACAGCAATGGCGCGGAGCTAAGGCTTGAGCAGCGGGGAAATCAAGCCTGGTTGCTCTATGACGTGATAGACGCAAACGTGACGGCCACTCGGCAGACCGTCGAGCTTGCCATGGCGCTCGGCACCCGGATCATGGAGAGCCTCCTAGGGCGGGCCTGGAAACCCCAGGAGCTTCTGCTTCGCCACGCTGCCGGCACCCGTCTGAACACTTACCGAGCCTTGCTGGACATCACTCCGCGCTTCGACAGCGCAGTCAATGCCTGGGTATTCGATCACGCCCTGCTGAGCCACGCGCTCGGTGAGCGTGATGCTGGCTTGCAGGTGTTAATGAAAAACCACTATGACGCGTTTGCGTACCTCACCCTGCGCGAACTCCCCGCCCATGTACAACGGCTAATGCGGCACGGCCTTTGCGATGGCCAGGCCAGCCTTGAACAGATAGCCAGGCAACTTGCGCTCAGCCCGCGGACTCTGCAGCGTTACCTGCAAGCCGAAGGTACCCACTTCCAGGCTTTGCTGGACAATACCCGGCAAGCCATGGCCAAGCGTTATCTCTGTGACTCCACCGTGAATCTGACACAGCTTTCCGCGTTGCTTGGCTACACCAGTCTGGGCGCCTTTTCCCGCGCTTTTACCCGCTGGAACGGCATCAGCCCACAGAAATGGCGGCAACAACAGACCGGGCAACTGGCTGCACTGGAAGCCCACGAGGCGTCTCAGCCATGAAAGCGGTATCCGCCACGCCCCGCGAGCGCAGAACGACCACTGGCTCATTCATCCGTGCGCTGGCGCTCAGCAAATTTACCGAATTCGCCAGCAATGACGGGCTCAGGCCGACGGCAATGCTCCGGCTGATGGCTTTGCCTGTGGACGTAGAACAATTCCCCCAGCAGATCCTTGCCTACCAACGCTACTGCGGATTGCTGGATTTGTGCGCACAACATGCCGAGCAGCCGCTGTTCGGTTTGCGGTTCGGGATGCACCAAGGGCTAGCGGTATTCGGTGACATGCTCTATCTGCTTGGCAGCACCCAATCGGTAGGCGAAGCACTGCTGGAGCTCAAGGACAATTATGCGGTGTTCAATGGTGCGGTTAGCATGGAGCTCCTACCTGCACGCGATCAGGTTCGCCTCGAGTTTTCAACACCTCGGCAGTACGGTCCCGGGCAGTTCCAGGCCGCAGAGCTGATGTGCGCCGTGGCCCTGAAACTGTTGCGTGCGATGATCGGTGACGAATGGCAACCTGATCATGTGGCCTTTACCCATGCGCCACTTGGCAGCGAGCAGGACTACAGGAGCATCCTTGGCTCACCTCCGATGTTTTCGTCGGCGTTTACCGGCCTGGTCTTTCCACGGGATGTCCTGTCGATGCCGCTGAACGCCAAGGACACAACATTGCACCAATTGCTGGAAACACACATAGGCCGAATGGAGCGCTTGTCCAGCGCGGCACTCCCTGGATCCATCAAGCAGCTGCTCCGCCACCTGCTTCCCAGCGGCCGTGCGACAGTGGACAAGGCCGCCAGCTGGATGGTCCTGAATCCACGGTCGTTGCAACGCCAACTCTTCGCCGAAGGGACTTCATTCCAGCAGCTTCTGGACGAAGTGCGCCAGGAATCAGCCCAGCACTACCTGAAGGATCCTGCCATCAGCATGAGCAGGCTAGCTAAGCTTCTGGGATATGCAGACTCGAGCGGCTTCAGCCGCGCCTTTCATCGCTGGTTTGGCGTTACCCCGCTCCAATGGCAACGAAGAACCGGGCTGACCAGGCAACCCCGCTTGCTCCGAGGTCGAAAAAACTACAACGGCCCTGCCGAGTGAAGACGGCTTGGCAACACTGTTGCCATGCGCATGACTCAGAACTGCGAACTGTCCAGCAGATAAAGCGATTCACTTCCGGCTTTCACCGAGGCTATCAATGAATGGATCCGAGGTAGCAGGCGGGCAAAGTAGAAACGCGCAGTACCCAGCTTGCTTGCGTAGAAGTCGTGTTGACCTGCTTTGGGCAGCGCCGTATGAGCCATTCGCGCCCACATATAGGCGTAGACGGTGTAGCCAAAGACATGCAGGTACTCGACCGAGGCGGCACCCACTTCGTTGGGATCACCCTTGGCGCGGTCCAGGATCCAGTCCGTCAACTCCTCAAGATTGAGGACCGCAGCTTTCAAGGGTGCGGTAATTCGGCCAGTGTTGGTGGCGCCGAATGGATGAAACCCAGCACCTCGTCGATCAAGGTTTTCGCAGAGGCGCCTCCCGTTCCCAGGACCTTGCGGCCGAGCAGATCCAGCGCCTGAATGCCATTCGTACCCTCATAGATCCGAGTGATACGGCAGTCACGTACCAATTGTTCCTGGCCCCATTCGCGAATATAACCATGCCCGCCAAACACCTGTTGGCCGTGCAACGTGGCTTCCAACCCCATATCGGTCAGGAATGCCTTGGCGACCGGCGTCAGCAACGCGACCAGTTGTTCTGCGCGCTTGCGCTCGCCGGCGTCTTCGCTGTACCTGGACTTATCCAGCTGCATGGCGACATAGCTGGAAAATGCCAATCCTTGGACGCCCACGCCCAGTCGTTCGTAGTTCATCATGGTGAACATCGCAGCCAGGCCTTTGTTCGGCTCGCCGACCAGCCAGGTCGGTGCCGGCATGCGGTTCGGTCAGTCAATATCTCGCGCACACATTCATGAATTGCTCTTTTTCTGGCGCGATTTGTTAAGTCTCTGTCAGCCGGAGTCTTTAGACTTCCGATAATCAAAAACAAAAACGGCAACCCGCCGATCGCTGGAATCGGAGAGATCATGCGCCGCATTGCATTCATCGGTACGGTCACGATTTTGCTCACAGGCACCTTGTATTCGGCAGACCAAATCGTGCACACCAGCCCCCTTTACCCTTGGCCTGTCTATCTAATGTCCAGTGTCGCGGACCTCCTCAAACTCTTGCGCGATGCATGGGGGATCCAATACTGATTGGCCCAACCTCCACCACGTCAATCGTCAGAGACCACGGCTTTGGGTTCGGTAATGCACTGGCGCACGAGCCCTAATGGCTGCCAACCCACATCAACGCAAAACGCCACCACGCCCTATCGAGGAAAACTGAAAGCACTTTGAATACAGCCCAAGGTTCCGAGACTTGCTCGGGCGGCTTTAGCGTTTCATGGAAATTCACGCATACCCAGCCGAGCATGAATATCACGCCTATATCGAACTGCTGTGCTCATCCTCAAGTCGGCCTATATCGCACAGTAAAACCGACGCCCGTTCGTCGCCCAACAGCCAGGCGCAGTCGATCAGCCCCCTCGCCGCTCGACCAGTAGCTGAATCCCCCCAACGGAGTCAGCCACCATGAGCAATTCCCCGATCGACCACGAGGTGGTCACCCGCAGCCAATGGCTCGCCGCACGGCGCCAGTTGTGGCTGCACGAGAAGGCCTTCACCCACCAACGTGACGAACTCGCCGCAGCCCGGCGAGCCTTGCCTTGGGTGAAGGTCGAGCAGGCCTACCGTTTCCAGGGGCCGGGAGGTGAATTGGGTTTGGCCGACCTGTTCGCCGGGCGCAGCCAGCTGCTGGTCTATCACTTCATGTTCGCCGAGGGCTGGAGCGAAGGCTGCCCAGGGTGTTCGTTCCTGGCCGATCATTTCGACGGTGCCAACCTGCACCTGGCGCACCACGATGTATCGCTGGTGGCGGTGTCGCAGGCGCCGTATGCCCAGTTCCAGGATTTTCGCCGACGCATGGGCTGGCGCTTTCCCTGGTTCTCCTCCAACGGCAGCCGTTTCAACGAGGACTTCGGCGTGCGCATGGCCACCGACGGCTCGGCGCAGTACAACTACGAGCCCTATACGGGCAACGAGCGGGAGCTGCCGGGGCTGAGCGCGTTCTATCGGGACGACGACGGCGAGGTGTACCACACCTATTCCACCTATGCCCGGGGGCTGGACATCCTGGTGGGGGCGTACAACTTCCTCGATGTCGCGCCGCTGGGGCGTAACGAGGAAGGCACCATGGACTGGGTGCGTCACCATGACCGCTATGCGGCGAGCGCCCAAGCGGGGCATTGCTGCCATGAGTGAACGAACGAGGGGCCTGACGTGCAGGCCCCTCATTCCAGGCGAACAACCTGCCGGGCACCGTGAAGGTACCCTGGCGAGGCTTCAGCCCTGTTGCACGGCCGCGAAGGCCTCGGCCACGCGACGCAGGTTGGCCGGGCGCAGCCCGGACATGCATACCCGGCCGCTGTCGATGAGGTACACACCGAACTCGTCACGCAGGCGGCGCACCTGGGCGACGCTGAAGCCTGTGTAGCTGAACATGCCGCGCTGACGCAGGAAGAACTGGAAGTCCTGGCCTGGCAGCAGCTCGCCGAGCAGGTCCACCAGGCCCTGGCGCATGTCGAGGATACGCTTGCGCATCACTTCGACTTCCGCCACCCATTGGGCGTTGAGGCCGGCATCACCCAGTACGCCGGCCACCAGCTGGGCGCCGTGGCAGGGTGGGCTGGAATAGTTGCGGCGCACGGTGGCCTTGAGCTGACCGAGCACGCTCTGGGCGGTGGCGTCGTCGTCGCAGACCACCGACAAGCCCCCTACCCGCTCGCCATACAGCGAGAAGATCTTCGAGAACGAATTGCTCACCAGGCACGGCACGCCGGCACGGGCCATTTCGCGAATGGCGTAGGCATCTTCCACCAGGCCTTCGCCGAAACCCTGGTAGGCGATATCCAGGAACGGAATCAGCTGGCGCGCTTTGACCACCTCGACCACCTGTTGCCATTGGCTCTGGTCCAGGTCGACGCCGGTGGGGTTGTGGCAGCATGGGTGCAGCAGGACGATGCTGTTCGGCTCCAGCGCCTGCAGCGCGCCGAGCATGCCGGCGAAGTCCAGGCCACGGCTGGCCGCATCGAAGTACGGGTAGGTGTGGACCTTGAAGCCTGCACCTTCGAAGATGGCGCGGTGGTTGTCCCAGGTCGGGTTGCTGACCCAGACCTGCGACTGCGGGAAGTAGCGCTTGAGGAAATCGGCACCGACCTTCAGCGCACCGGAACCGCCGACGGTCTGCACGGTGGCCACGCGACCACCGGTCACGGCCGGGTGGTCGGCCCCGAACAGCAGTGCCTGGATCGCCTGGCGGTAGCTGGCCAGACCTTCCATGGGCAGGTAAAGCGAGGCTTCGTGGGGCTGGTCGGCCAGGCGCTTCTCCACCTCGCCCACCGCCGCCAGTTGCGGCACCACGCCCGCTTCGTCGTAGTACAGGCCGATACTCAGGTTGACCTTGTCGGCACGGGGGTCGGCCTTGAAGGTCTCCATCAGCGAGAGAATCGGGTCGCCGGCATAGGCATCGACATGTTTGAACACAGCGCACAGCTCCTTGGATCAGGACAGTTCGGGGAATGCTGCCTGCGAGGATACCTGCAGTGGCGCTGGAGGAACATCACTGATGTGCAAGGGTGTCAATGCAGCCTTGCATGTTCGGCTTTGCACGTTTGACGCCTGTGAGATCGAGCGCCGCGCAGGCGGCGCTAGATCCCACAGCCACCACCCCGCCCCAAGCCCTCCGCAGAGTCACTCAACCAACGACTTGAGCCCTTGCCATTCCTGCTCGGTCAAAGCCACCCCTTCACGCTGCGCCAGCTCCCGCTCGCGGTAACGGCGCTCCCCAGGCATACGGCTCAGCCCCACCGCCTGCATGTGCTCCACCAGCGCCCGGCTGCGCTGGGCGAAGCGCTCGCCTTCGGCCTTGCTCGGGTCGATGACGATGATCAACTGCCCGGTCCACGGCGTCTTCGCCCCCGGGTGCCCGGACCAGTCGAACTCCCATGAGAAGTGCCCGCCGGTCAGCGCCGCGGCCAGCAGCTCGACCATCATCGACAGCGCCGAGCCCTTGTGCCCGCCGAACGGCAACAAGGCACCGCCTTCCAGAATCGCCTTGGGGTCGCAGGTGGGCTGGCCCTGGGCGTCCACGCCCATGCCCGGCGGCAACTGCTCGCCGGCCCGCGCGGCGATCTGCACGTCGCCATGGGCCATGGCGCTGGTGGCCATGTCGAAGACGATCGGATCATGCCCGGCACAAGGCGCAGCGAAGGCGATGGGGTTGGTGCCGAACAGTGGCTTGCGCGCTCCATGTGGCACCACGCAGGTCATGCTGTTGACCACGCTCAGGGCCACCAGCCCTTCGTCGGCGAACGGCTCGACGTCCGGCCAGAGCGCCGCGAAATGGTGCGAATTGTGGATCGCCAACACCGCGACCCCGGCGCTGCGGGCTTTCTCGACCAGCAGGGGCCGGGCCGCAGCCAGGGCCGGCTGGGCAAAACCACCTCGGGCATCGACCCGCACGTAACCCGGTGCCACATCGCTCACCTGGGGTATGGCCTGGCCATCGACCCAGCCGCTGGCCAGGGTCGAGACATAGCCAGGGATACGAAACACCCCATGGCTGTGGGCGCCATCGCGCTGCGCGCTGGCACAGTTGAAGGCCAGCACGGCAGCGACCGGCTCGGCGCAACCGTGGCGCAGGAAGATCCGTTGCAACAGCGCCTGCAGCTCGGCGAAAGGCACGCGCACGACAGGGTTGGCGGAAGGTGCGGACATCTGGAGCTCCTTTCTTGGAATTGGAATGGCTACAGCGTAGGCAAGGGCAAAACTGTCCCGCGAATGACAGCTATCTGTCAATTGTTGACTTGATGACAGAAAACATCCATTTTCTATCCACGCCTCATCTCACCCGGAGCCGACCATGAGCCAACCGATCAAGCAACGCCTCGAGAACAGCCTGCACAGCACCGCAGCCTCGGGCCGCAAGATCGCCAGCTACATGCTCGCCAACCTCCATGAACTGCCGTTCCAGACCTCTGCGAGCATCGCCGCCAAGCTGGGCGTCAGCGAGTCCAGCGTCGGCCGCTTCTGCCGCGCCCTGGGCTATGCGCACCTCAAGGCACTCAAGCAGGACCTGCAGAGCGACCTGGGCGATGGCCCCTGGCTGGTGGGTGATCGCCTGCAAGAATACCGCCAGGGGCAGGACGACAGCGAGAGCTCCGGCAGCCTGGAGCTGGAGATCGCGGCGTTGGTCCGGGTGCATGAATACAGCCGTGGCCAGGCCTGGCAACAGGTCGCCCAGCGCCTGGCGGCCAAGCCGCGGGTGTTCATCGCCGGTTTCCAGACCGAACGCGGCGTGGCCATGTGCATGAGCCACCTGCTGCAATACCTGCGCGATGGCGTGCAGCTGGTCGACGGCAGCGCCGGGCACTTCGGCGAAGTGCTGCTCGGCCGCGCCGAGGACAGCGCGCTGGTGGTGTTCGAGGCACGCCGTTATTCCCGCCATGCCCTGCAGCTGTGCCAGAAGGCGCGCCAGGCCGGCATCCCGGTCACCCTAGTGACCGACACCTTCTGCGACTGGGCCGACGCCAACGCCGACGAGGTGTTCCGCATCCCCACCGAATTCAATCTCTTCTGGGAATCCACCTCGGCGATGCTGTCGTGGGTGCATCTGATGGTCAACGAGGTCTGCAGGAAGCTGGGGCCTGATGTTGAAAGACGCTTGGAAGCAACTGCCGCTCTACATAACGAGTTCGTCGGCTACACCTCGTGGCCCGCGAGCAAACAACAATAGCAAGAGTGAACGTCCAGAGGTGCAAGATGAGAAAGACCATGGCTGTGGTGGGTGCGTGTGCCCTGTTCCTGGCGGGCGCGGCCAGCGCCGAAACCCTGCGGTTCGCCACCGAAGGTGCCTACCCGCCCTTCAACTACGTCGACGCCGACAACACGCTGCACGGCTTCGATATCGACATCACCCATGCCCTGTGCGCGCAGATGAAGGTCGAATGCACCCTGGTGGCCCAGGACTGGGAAGGCATCATCCCGGCCTTGATGGCACGCAAGTATGACGCCGTGGTCGCCTCGATGATCGACACCGAGGAGCGGCGCAAGAAGATCGCCTTCACCAACCACTACTACCGCACCCCGCTGACCGTGGCGGTGGCCAAGGACAGCCCGATCAGCGATGCCCAAAGCGACTTCAAGGGCTACACAGTCGGCGCCCAGTCCTCCTCCACCCAGGCCATCTATGCCGAAGACGTGTATGCCAAGGCCGGTGCCGACGTGAAGCTCTACCCGACCATGGACGAGGCCAACGCCGACCTCGCCGCCGGCCGCCTGGACGGGGTGATCGCCGACAAGTTCCCGTTGCACGAGTGGGTCAACAAGAACGGCCAGGACTGCTGCAAGGTCCTCGGCGACGTCAACGGCACCAAGGCCAATGCCGCCATCGCCGTGCGCAAGGACGACGAGGCCCTGCGCCAGCGTCTGAACAAGGCCCTGGACGAAATCGTCGCCAACGGCACCTACCAGAAGATCGCCAGCAAGTACTTCGACTTCGACATCTACAACTGACCCTGCGGACTCACCCGCTTCAACAGGGCTGCAGTGCCCTGTGGGAGCGGGCTTGTCCCGCGATAGCGTCGGCAGGCCCACCCTCATCGTCTGGGCCAACGCCATCGCGGGGCAAGCCCGCTCCCACAAGGTCCTCGCTGCCCTCAGGTATCGCGTGAGGCTGAAGCAAAGGAGCACTTTGCATGCTCGAACATTTGTCCTTGCTGTCCTTGGCCAGCGGTGGCTGGGGCCAGGCACTGCTGGCCGGTGCCCTGGTGACCCTGTCGCTGGCCCTGGCCTGCCTGCCCATCGGCCTGCCCCTGGGCCTGCTGGTCGCCCTCGCCGCCCGCTCGCGCAACCGCGCGGCACGCGCCTGGGCGACCAGTTTCTCCACCGTGTTCCGCGGCCTGCCGGAGCTGCTGACCCTGCTGATCATCTACTACGGCTGCCAGATCGCCGCGCAAAAGTTGCTGGCGGCCATGGGCTATGAAGGGGAAGTGCTGATCAACACCTTCCTGGCAGCGATGATCGCCTTCAGCCTGGTGTTCGCGGCCTTTTCCAGCGAAATCTGGCTGGCGGCGTTCAAGACGCTGCCCAAGGGCCAGGTGGAAGCCTGCTCGGCCTTGGGCCTAAGCCAACGCACCGGCTTTTTCAAGGTGGTGCTGCCGCAACTGACCCGCATCGCCCTGCCGGGCTTGTCCAACAACTGGTTGTCGCTGCTCAAGGATACCTCGTTGGTCTCGACCATTTCCCTGGTCGACCTGATGCGCCAGACCAACCTGGCCGTCAGCGTGACCAAAGAACCGATGTTCTTCTATGGCGTCGCCTGCCTGGGCTACCTGCTGTTCTCGGCACTCTCGGGGCGGGTCTTCGCTCTCATCGAACGACGTTGCAACCGTCACCTGCAAGGAGCCCGGGCATGAGTTTCGAACAACTGCTGGCCATGGTGCTCGACCCCGACCTCCTGGAGCGCTACGGGCCGCGCTTTGTCGACGGCCTGCTGGTGACCGCCAAGCTGGTGGCGATCTCCTTTACCCTCGGCGCCGTCCTGGGCCTGCTGCTGGCCCTGGCGCGCCTGTCGCGCAGCCGGGTGCTGCAGCACCTGTCCGCCGGCTACGTGTACTTCTTCCGTGGCTCGCCTCTGCTGGCCCAGCTGTTCCTGCTGTACTACGGCCTCGGCTCGCTCAAGGGCTTCTGGCAGGACATGGGCCTGTGGTGGTTCTTCCGCGAGGCCTGGTACTGCGCCCTGCTGGCCTTCACCCTGAACACCGCCGCCTACCAGGCGGAAATCTTCCGCGGCAGCCTCATGGCCGTGGCGCCAGGCCAGTACGAAGCGGCCCGGGCCCTGAGCCTCAAGCGCTCGACCACCTTCTTCAAGGTGGTGCTGCCGCAGTCGCTGCTGGTGGCCGTGGGCCCGCTGGGCAACGAGCTGATCCTGATGATCAAGGCCAGCGCCATCGCCTCGCTGGTGACCCTGTACGACCTGATGGGAGTGACCAAGCTGGCCTTCTCGCGCAGCTTCGACTTCCAGATCTACCTGTGGGCCGCCGTGCTCTACCTGGTGATCGTGGAAATCGTAAGACGCGCCCTGAAACACCTGGAAGCCCGCCTGGGCCGCCACCTGAACTGACCGAAGGATACGCTCCATGCATTGCCAAACCATCGTCCTGGGCGCCGGCATCGTCGGCGTCAGCACCGCCCTGCACCTGCAGGCCCGTGGCCGCCAGGTGATCCTGATCGACCGCGACGAACCGGGCAGCGGCACCAGCCATGGCAACGCCGGGCTGATCGAGCGCTCCAGCGTGATCCCCTACGCCTTCCCGCGCAGCCTGGGCGCGCTGCTGCGCTATGGCCTGAACCGCCAGCCCGACGTGCGCTACAGCCTCTTGCACCTGCCCAAGGCCGCGCCCTGGCTGCTGCGCTACTGGCAGCAGTCGGCGCCCGGACGCCTGGCCGGTGCGGCGGCCGACATGCTGCCGCTGGTGCAACGCTGCGTCGAGGAACATGACGCGCTGATCGACGCCGCCGGCCTCGGCGCACTGGTCCAGGCCAAGGGCTGGATCGAGGTGTACCGCGACCCTGGCCTGTTCGCCCAGGCCAAGGCAGACCTGCAGGCCCTGGCGCGTTATGGCCTGCGCTACCAGATCCTCGAACGCGACCAACTGCAGGCTCGCGAGCAGCAGCTCGAGGGCGATGTGGTCGGGGGCATCCACTGGCTGGACCCCAAGACCGTGACCAACCCCGGCGGCCTGACCCGCGGCTATGCAGCGCTGTTCGTCCAACGTGGCGGCCAGTTCCTGCATGGCGATGCGCGCAGCCTGCGCCAGGTGGGCGAGCACTGGCAGGTGGACAGCCGCCGAGGCCCGGTGACCGCCGACGAGGTGGTGGCCTGCCTCGGCCCGCAGTCGGCCGAGCTGTTCGAGCCGCTGGGCTATCGCTTCCCACTGGCGATCAAACGCGGCTACCACATGCACTACAGCACCCGTGACGGCGCCGAGCTGGCCCACTCGATCTGCGATACCCAGGGCGGCTACGTGCTGGCGCCCATGGCCCGGGGCGTGCGCCTGACCACCGGCATCGAGTTCGCCGCCCACGACGCGCCAGGCAACGAGATCCAGCTGGGCCGCTGCGAAGCCCTGGCGCGCAAGCTGTTCCCGGCCCTGGGCGAGCGCCTGGACGATCGCCCCTGGCTGGGCCGGCGCCCCTGCCTGCCGGACATGCGCCCGGTGATCGGCCCGGCGCCGCGCCACAAGAACCTCTGGTTCAACTTCGGCCACGCCCATCACGGCCTGACCCTGGGCCCGGTGACCGGCCGCCTGTTGGCCGAGCTGGTCACAGGCCAGGAGCCTTTCACCGATCCGGCGCCCTACAGCGCCGCACGCTTCGACTGAACCTACGCGGGAGAACAACAAGATGACCGCCGCCCCCCTGAGCCTTGCCAGCCTCGCCCCCGAACCCGACCCGCGCCCGGTGCTGATCCGCATCGAAGGCCTGAACAAGCACTATGGTGCCTTCCATGTACTGCACGACATCGACCTGCAGGTGCGCGAAGGCGAACGCATCGTCCTGTGCGGCCCCTCGGGTTCCGGCAAGTCGACCTTGATCCGCTGCATCAACCGCCTGGAGATCGCCGAGCAAGGCAGCATCCAGGTGGCCGGCATCGACCTTGCCGCCACCAGCCGCCAGGCGGCCCAGGTGCGCAGCGAGATCGGCATGGTGTTCCAGCATTTCAACCTGTTCCCGCACATGAGCGTGCTGGACAACTGTCTGCTGGCGCCCACCAGCGTGCGCGGGCTGTCGCGCAAGGACGCCGAAGAGCGGGCGCGCATGTACCTGAGCAAGGTGGGCATCGAGAGCCAGGCACACAAGTACCCCAGCCAACTGTCCGGCGGCCAGCAGCAGCGCGTGGCCATCGCCCGGGCGCTGTGCATGAAGCCGCGGATCATGCTGTTCGACGAGCCCACCTCGGCACTCGACCCGGAAATGGTCGCCGAGGTCCTGGACGTGCTGGTGCAACTGGCTGGCACCGGCATGACCATGCTCTGCGTGACCCATGAAATGGGCTTCGCCCGGCAGGTGGCCGAGCGCGTGCTGTTCCTCGAGGGCGGGCACATCATCGAAGACAGCCCGCCTGAAGTGTTCTTCAACCACCCCCAGACCGCGCGGGCGCAGGCGTTTCTCAAGCAGATCCTGCACTGACTGAAGGGTGACAACCTCGTGGGAGCTGGCGACAGCCTGCGATGGGCTGCAAAGCAGCCCCAAGCCTTTGAACGCTGGACCCCATCAGACTCAAGGGGCCGCTTTGCGGCCCATCGCAGGCTGCGCCAGCGCCTACGAAGCAAGCGGAGCCTGGGCCGTATTGGCACGGCTGCGAAGTCGTCCACCGCCTTGCGCAAACGCCCCTATTGCTTGCTGGCGCTTATTGCACCCACGCAAAGACCCAACTGCATCGTTAAATATTATTGACCCAAATCCCCGCCAAACCCTTGTCACCTCAGGCCTCCAGGCCCTACAACCCCCGAAAAACGGCGGCTGCACCTGCCGTCACTCGTTTGACATATCGAACGGCTCTGGCAAGCTATGAATCAAGCCCCGACCGGAATCGCCTGCCTGGCGAGCCGGCAGTGCTCGGGGCTCCAGGCCGCACACAAGGCCCAGGCCGTGCGCCTGCACAACAACGACAGGTAGAACCTGTCCCAAGGTGACATATGTCCAACAGCAACATTGGCAACAAGCAACCCTCCCTGCGCAAACCCGTCGTCCTGATGACCATGGGCACCCAAGAGCGCAAAGGCCATGACTATCAGGTCATGACCCACAAATACATCACCCCGCTGGTCGAGTTCGCCGGTTGCGTCCCGGTTCTGGTGCCCACCTGCTGCGGTACCGAAGACCTCGAGACCTACCTGGACATGGCCGACGGCGTCTACCTGACCGGCGCGGGCAGCAACATCGACCCGGCCCTCTATGGCCAGGAAAACCAGACCCCAGGCAAGGCCCAGGACAAGGATCGCGACCTGTTCGACATCCCGCTGGTGAAAATGGCCATCGCCCGTGGCCTGCCGATCTTCGGCATCTGCCGTGGCATGCAGGAAATCAACGTCGCCCTGGGCGGCGACATCTACCAGAAGGTCTACGCCGAACCTGGCTTCAACGACCACCGGGAAAACCCCGAAGACCCGGTCGATGTCCAGTACCAGGCCGTGCACAGCGTGAAGATCAAGCCAGGCAGCTGGCTGCGTGAGAAGCTCGGCACCGACGAGATCCGCGTCAACTCGCTGCATGGCCAGGGCCTGCACACGCTGGGCAAAGGCATCGAGCCGATCGCCCACGCCGAAGACGGCCTGGTGGAAGCCATCCATGCCCCGAGCATTTCGCCGTTCCTGTTCGCCGTGCAGTGGCATCCTGAATGGCAAGCTGCGAAGAACCCTGACTCGATCCGGATCTTCGAAGCCTTCGGCGAAGCCTGCCGTACCCAGGTGCGCAAGTCCCAGGGCAAGCGCAACCAGGCTGCCTGATTCCTCTTCGTTAGGTTTTCGATCGTGGGGCGGTGCAATGCCGCCTCCCGCTTCCCCGGTCACCCTCTGCTGGTCCCAGAACACTTCCCGTGGAAGCGGGCGGCTGGCATGTGCCTGCCTCACGATCACTTTTTTCAAAAACTGACGGCAAACTGCTGGCCCCCGGCCGTGCAAGGCGAAGGCAAACTTCCTTCTCCTTCATAAGCTTAGGACAGCAACATGCGGGCATTTCTAGCAACGATCGCTGGCTGCGTAATGGCTACGGTCGCCCTCGGCGCCCAGGCCAGGGCCTTGAACCAGAACGATCGGCACGTCTGTAACTGGGGTTCGCAGATCGCCGCCGAAGCGCAACAGGCCAAGCTTTCCGGCGTGACGTTGTATGCCACGCGCAAGAAACTGCAGACACGGCGGTTTCCCAAGCCGTGGATGCGCATGACGGCATTCGGCATTACCGAACAGACCTACAACAGTCGCTCGCGGCTCAAGCCGAGCGCAATCAAGCAGACCTACTACGAACAATGCGTGCAGCATGCCATTGCTCGAAGATAGTCTTTTAATTTCAGGTAGTTAGATAAACAACCTGAAGCACCTTGTTAGATTTTGGACACCCGCCCCAGCCACTCATATGGCGGGGCGGTGAGTCTCAGCAGCCGCTCAAGGCCGGCGCGCGGCGCTCGCCAGCGAAGAACAGCGGGCGCAGGCGTACTCCGACCAGGTTGCCGCTATAGGCCGCCACCAGCCACAGCCATCCATGTACGCTGCCCGACGCGATGCCGCTGAAATAGGCGCCGATGTTGCAGCCATAGGCCAGGCGCGAGCCGTAGCCTAGCAACAGGCCGCCGATGACTGCGGCAACCAGCGACGGCAGCGGAATGTTCAGGCTCGGCGCGAAACGCCCGGCCAGGCCCGCGGCCAGCAGCGCACCGAGCACGATACCCAGGTCCATCACCGTGGTGACGTCGTGCCACAAAGGTGCGGCCAGCGCCTTGGCGTTGGCGGGCATCTGCCAGAATGCCCAACTGCCCACGTCGACACCCAGGCCGCCCAAGGTCTTCGCACCCCACAAGGCGAACGCCGAGGTGATCCCCCAGGGGCGACCGGCCAAGGCCAGGGTGGCGTAGTTCAGCAACGCCAGTGCGATGGCGCCCCATACCAGCGGCCAGGGGCCTCGCAGCAAGCGGCGCAGGCCCTGGTGCTCGCTCGGCGCTGGCACCTCCAGCCCACCATGGCGACGCGTTTCCAGCACCCGCGTGCCCCATGCGATCAGCCCGAACAGGGCCAGGCTGGCAATCAGCGCCGGCACCACGCCCCAGGCCTGGACGATGGAGGTGGCCGGGAACGACGGCAAGGCGAACCACCAGTCGACGTGATGGGTGGCAGTCACCGAACCGATGATGAAGAACAGCAAGGTCACCAGCATCCGCGCATTGCCACCGCCGACGGTGAACAACGTGCCCGAGGCGCAGCCACCACCGAGCTGCATGCCGATGCCGAAGATGAATGCCCCGAACACCACCGAGACACCCGCCGGCGCCACCAGCCCCTTGACCGGTGTGCCGAACAGGCTGCCGGCCGACAAGGCCGGGAAGAACAGCAGCACGGCCAGGGCCAGCATGACCATCTGCGCACGCAGGCCGGCCCCGCGACGCTCGGTGATGAATACCCGCCAGGCCGAGGTGAAGCCGAAGGCAGCATGATAGAGCGTCAGGCCCAGGGCCGCACCGACGATCAGCAGCAGCACCTGGTTGAGGCCGGCATTGAGGTTGAGGAACCAGGCACCTGCCAGCAGCAGGCCCAGGGCGAACAATGGCGCGCCCAGGCGGCGCGGCTCGGGTGTGGCGGTTGTGGAAAGACCCATGAAAATACTCGGATACAGTGGAACGAGCCGCGAGTATAGCGCCCCGACCGGGCACTACGTACCCGGGGCAGGCAATTCCTCCCCTGTAGGCGCGGGCTCGTCCCGCGATCAAGGGCGACGCCCTCAGGGCCCTTCGCTGGCCTCGGCACGCAGGATGCCGATCAGGATATCCGCCAGCTCCTTGACCATCGGGTCGGCCGTGGGGCGATGGAAGATCGCCGCCTCGAAAACCTTGATCGGCTTGAAACCGTCCTCGGCACCCAATACCCGATGCCCCGGCGTGACCACCCGCGAGGGCAGCAGGCTCACGCCCAGTCCATTGGCCACGGCTTCCTGGATACCGGCAAGGCTGGAACTGGTGAAGCCGATACGCCAGCTGCGGCCCATGGCCTCGATCGCACTGATCATGTCATCGCGGTAGAGCCCCCGCGGTGGGAAGGTCACCAACGGGATCGGGTCCTGGGCGAAACAGGGGTACTGCGCACTGTCGATCCACTCGATGCGTTCGGGCTGGCAGGCGTTGGCCTCGCGGCTGTGCCGCCGCTGCTTGACCAGTACCAGATCAAGCTCGCCGCGGTCATAGCTGCTCATCAGGTCGCGGCTCAGGCCGCCGGTGATCTCCAGCTTGACCTTCGGGTGCTTGCGGTTGAAGGCCGCGAGCGCCGGAACGGTCTTGCTGGCGACGAAGTCGTCCGGCAGGCCGATACGCACGGTGAGCGTGACCCCGCCCGACATCGCCTCGCTCAGCTGATTGCTCACCGCGAGCAGATGGCGCGCATAGCGCAGCAGCGTTTCGCCAGCATCGGTGGGGTGCACTTCGCGGTTGCTGCGGTCGAGCAACTGATGCCCAACCATCTCTTCGAGCCGCCGGACCTTCTGGCTGACCGTCGACTGGGTCGAATGCAACCGGGTGGCCGCGGTGGTGAAGCTGCCGCAGTCAGCGACCATCACCACGGCCCGAAGCAGGTCGAGGCCGTAGATCGACCTATTGGATTTCACGCTTTCAGTCATGTTCAGGATTTGACTTTCGAATGGACAGGCTGAGTGCATCATGCCAGAAGCCGTTGCCCAGGGTTACTCCACCTGGCCTATCCTTGGCACATGCCCCACCAGGACCACGTGCGATGCCCACGCCCGACACCACGCTGCAAGGCAGCTGGCAGCACAACGCCCAGGCCTGGATCCAGGCCGTGCGCAGCGGCGCCATCGAAAGCCGCCGCCAAGTCACCGACCAAGCCATCCTTCTGGCGCTGATGGGTCGCCAGCCGCAGCGGGTCCTGGACCTGGGCTGTGGCGAGGGTTGGCTGCTGCGTGCCCTGGCCGAGCGCGGCATCCAGGCGACAGGCGTGGACGGCGATGCGACGCTGGTCGAGGCTGCGCGCGGCGCAGGCTCGGCGCCTGTGCACCTGGCCAGCTACGCACAGCTGGCCGAAGCGCAGGTAGACGTGGGTCATGGCTATGACGTGGTCTGTGCCAACTTCGCCCTGCTGCACCAAGACATCATCCCCCTGCTCTGTGCCCTGCATGGCCTGCTCGCCCCCAGCGGCGCCCTGGTCATCCAGACCTTGCACCCCTGGAGCATGGCCACAGGCGACTACCAGGATGGCTGGCGCGAGGAAACGTTCGCCGGATTCGCCGGGCAATGGACGCCGATGCCCTGGTATTTCCGCACCCTCTCCAGCTGGCTGAATGCCCTGGACCTGGCCGGGTTCCGCCTGGCCAGCCTGCAGGAGCCGCAACATCCGCAAAGCCCGGTGCCGCAATCGTTGTTGATGGTCGCTCAAGCGGCCGACGCGTGAAGGCAAAGCACTGGTTGCGACGAGAAACCACGCTGAACGCAGGCATTCAGCGAATAAATACCGGACATTTCAACATTTAATTTGTGGATGCCAGGCAAAGGCCCATATTCTGTCCAGGCCTCCCCTGCGGCGCACCGGCCGGTGCGGCACACGGCACGGGGAAAGAACAACAAGTCGAGACTGTCCATGTCGAATCATTCCTACTTCGCCCCCCACGGTGGGCACCCGGCTCAAACCGAGCTGCTGACTGACCGTGCCATGTTCACCGAAGCCTATGCCGTCATCCCCAAGGGCGTGATGCGTGACATCGTCACCAGCCACCTACCGTTCTGGGACAAGATGCGCATGTGGGTCATTGCCCGCCCGCTGACCGGCTTCGCCGAGACCTTCTCGCAGTACATCGTCGAAGTCGCCCCCGAAGGCGGCAGCGAGCGCCCAGAGCTGGACCCGAACGCTGAAGCGGTGCTGTTCGTGGTCGAAGGCGAGATCGACATCACCGTCGAAGGCAAGCATCACACCCTGGTGCCTGGCGGCTACGCCTTCCTGGCCCCGGGTGCCGACTGGAGCCTGCGCAACAACAGCAAGGCCAACGTCACCTTCCACTGGCTGCGCAAGCACTACCAGAAGGTCGAAGGCCTGCCGGTTCCAGAATCCTTCGTCACCCACCGCAAGGATGCCACCGTCATCGAGATGCCGGGCACCGAAGGCCGCTGGGTCACCACCCGCTTCGTCGACATGGCCGACATGCGCCACGACATGCACGTCAACATCGTGACCTTCCAGCCGGGCGGCGTGATTCCGTTCGCTGAAACCCACGTCATGGAACACGGCCTGTACGTTCTGGAAGGCAAAGCGGTATACCGCCTGAACCAGGACTGGGTCGAGGTCGAGGCCGGCGACTTCATGTGGCTGCGCGCCTTCTGCCCGCAAGCCTGCTACTCCGGCGGCCCAGGCCCGTTCAGCTACCTGCTGTACAAGGACGTCAACCGCCACGCGCACCTGACCCTCAACCCACAGCGTTGAGCCCAGGCTGATGTCCACGAGCCCGCCTTCATGGCGGGCTTCGTGTTTCTGGCCATACTTCAGGAACCCGCTCCGTTTCGCTCCGGCCACTGCCCATGCCCCTACCCCGCCTGCTGCTCGCCTTGCTGCTCCTGTTGCCGGCCCCGGTGTCGCTGGCCGACGCCTGGCACCTGGCGCAACGGCAAGACGGCATCGATGTGTACCTGAGCCGTGTCGAGGGTTCGACCTACCAAGCATTTCGCGGCGTCACCCGGATCAAGGCGAGCGTGCGCACGCTCACCGACCTGCAGGAGAACCTGCGGGTGGCCTGCAAATGGCTGTATGCCTGCGCCGATATGCGCTTGCTGGACGTCGAAGGCGACAGTACCTGGGTGTACCTGGTCACCGACCTGCCCTGGCCGGCACAGCCTCGGGACATGGTGCTGCGGGTGCGTACCGAGCGCCTGGACGATGGCACCCTGGTGCGCCACCTGAGCGCCGAACCCGGCAAGCTGCCGACCGTGCCGGGGTTGATCCGTGTACGGCGGCTGCGTGGCGAATGGACAATGCATCCGCTGGCCGAGAAGGAAACCGAAGTGATCTATCAGCTGCAGGCCGACCCCGCCGGGGATGTGCCGGGCTGGCTGGCCAACCGGTTCGTGGTGGATGCACCGCTGGTGACGTTGAGAACCCTCAGGGCGGTGGCCGAGCGTCAGCCATGACGACGCATTCGCCGGTAAACCCGCTCCCACAGGGATCGCCGCACACCTCGTGGGAGCGGGTTTACCGGCGAATGCGCCCGCACAGGCCCCAAGGGATGAAATAAATTTGAACGCCATCGTCCGATAGGCTTCGAAAGATCGATACCCCGCGATTCCTTGTTCGAGGAGCCAGCCATGATTTTCCCGCTGCGGCCATACCTGCCATGAAGCCCTATTACCGTGCCCCCTGCGCCTGCCTGGAGCTGGACTTCGTCCGTGACACCCTGTTCGGCCCCGTGGCCCAACGCGTGGAGTGCCATGTCCAGCTCGCTGCCCTCAACCTGCAGGGGTCCCCGGCCCTGCGCCTGCACATCGACCCACCGCTGCCGGACAAGCTCGACCGCGCCCACAGCGTGGCCTTCGAGTGGGATGGCCGCAGCTATCATGGTGTGGTGCGCGACCATGCCAAGTGCGGGGATGGCGGCATGAACCTGGTGCTGGAGCTGCAATAAGCGATCAACGGCCCGCAGTTCGCCTGAACCCTGGGCCCTTTGTGCTTCTCCATAAAAAGAGGACACGCCTGCCCTCGAGGAGAACGCTATGAACAGTCCGTTGCTCAAGCTCTTCACCCACCCCGGTGCCGCCTGGCTGGACATACGCCGCGCCGAGGAAGCCCACCCGCAACAGTACCTGCCGCGCCTGCTGGCCCTGGCCCTGATCCCCGCGCTGTGCCTGTTCGTCGGCACCACCACCTTCGGCTGGAGCCTGGCCGCCGAGGAACGGGTACGCCTGAGCATGGGCAGCGCCGCGCAGCTGGCAGGCCTGCTGTATGCCACCACCGTGGTCGGCGTGATGCTGATGGGCGTGATGATCCGCTGGATGTCCCGTGGCTTCGACACCCAGCCGACCCTGAACCAATGCATCGGCTTCGCCGCCTACTGCGCCACGCCCTGGTTCGTTGCCGGTGTGGTGGGCCTGGTGCCCATGCGCTGGCTGGCGGTGGCGGCCCTGCTGGCGGCCTCGGCCTATGCCACGGTGCTGTTGTACGGAGGGTTGCAGACCTTCCTGCGCCTGCGCAAGGAACAGGCTATGCTGTTCGCGACCTGCGTCTGGGGGGTGGGGCTGTTGCTGCTGGTGACCATCCTGGTGGCGATGATCCTGTTCTGGTTCAACGGCCTGATGCCGGAATACGTGCGCCCGGCCAGCCTCGGCTGACCGGGTCGCGAGGCCGTCAGGCGATGGCCTTGAGCGCGGCGGTGTGGCCCTGGCGTTGCGCCTTGCGCAACTGGGTCACCAGCTCGTGCAGGTCCCGGCAGCTGTTGAGGCTGTCAAGGGGAATACCGTTGACCGTGAGGCAATCATCCAGGCTCTCCCCTTGGCCCAGACGGATGTTCAGGCTGACACCGTCCGGGCAGGTCACCTCGCAGCGGTCCGGCAGGCAGGCCTGTTCGATCAGCTGACGCATCTCTAGCAGCGAAACACCTATCAACGACATGGTTCGACCCTCTCTGTACTGGATGGCCTGTTGTGTGTGAGTACGCCCTATGTTGGCGAAGTGCCAATTGATATTGCGCATGTTCAAGCGGTGGTCCATTCGCCTGAACAATGCAGCCGCGCAAATTCCTCTAGCACCTTAGAGGAAGAGTGCCGCAGGGCTCCGGCTGTTCGATCGGCTGCAGGCACTGTGCGACGGACGGTCAGCGCCCACCGTTCGTCGTTGGAAACGAACTTTTTTCAAACTTTTGTGCGCCGTCACGATTCCCACGGATAGGCCATGGAATGTCTTGCACCTGGCCAGCCCTCGATGCTGCGCAAGGGATGTGGATACCCGATGATCGACGCAAAACTCTTCGTGATCGACTACGAACTGCACGGCCAGCACAAGTCCTTCGTGATCCGTGCCGAGCGGATGGACAACGCCGAGGCCTGGCACTGGGCCAGTTGCGATGCGGGGGTGGCCCGTATCGGGCGATACGGGCGCGAGAAGATCAAGAAAGTCAGCAAGCCCGTGGCGGAGCGCTACGGGATCACTGAAGTGCATTGGCGCCAGTCTGGATAGTGGGCAAAAAGCATCGCGGGGGGCGCCCCCCCCGCCCACACCCCGGGGGGCCCGGGGGGGCCCCCCCGGGGGGGCGCCAACCCCCCCCGCCCCGGCCCCCCCCCAACACCCCCCACCCCCCCCCC
>NZ_JBLUPW010000041.1:0-33600 GCF_048068175.1 Pseudomonas sp. NY15356
TGCACAGGCCAGCGCCCAGGCCGACTACGAGGCGGCAAATCGCTTGCAGCAGGAGCGCACCGGTGGCGACCAGTGCGAGGCCGCGACCTCGATCATCGACAAGGAGCTGGGGTTATGAGCCTGGGGCTGAAATTGCATTTCTGTGGTGCAGAAGAATGGGGATTTCGAGCTGCAAGCCGCGTAATCCGTGGCCTTGCCTGTGGTGGTGGACTTGTGCTCACCCTGGGCCTAGCTGGGTGCTCCGGCAAGGTAGAACCGCAGGTCCAGTACGTGCGCGTTGAGGTGCCGGTTCAGGTGCCGTGTCTGGCACCGGAGGTAGCGGTGCCAGCCTGGGCGGCCGCCGACCTGCGCAAGAGCGACAGCCTGGAAGTAAAAGTGCGGGCGCTGCTCGCTGAGCGTCGGCAGCGGATCGGGTACGAGAAGCAGCTGGAAGCGGCGACAACAGCGTGTCGCTGAATAGGTTCAGGCGGCCACGTCCGTGTCCATGGCCTCCCTAGCCTTACAACATCGCCAAGACGACGGTAGCCGCGAGAGCCAGTGCAACAGCGGACACAGGCTCAATGCCCATCAAGCCGAAGCCGATGGCCATGCTACCGAACGCACGAATGCGTTTGTGCAAAACTGCTGAACCAGCTTGATTCAATCCACCCATGGGTGACCTCCTCTAAGCTGTTTCTCCTGGTCTCATGTAGCAGTTGGCGAGGAGGTTCAGACTTCGCTGCATATTCCCTTTTTCCCAGCTACGATGGGTTTTCCAGAGAGGATGGCGCAGCGGCCCAACTGGCTTGTTGTGGCCAGGAATAACAAGGCCAGCATTTCGAAGTGGCGGAACGATAGCACTGTCGTGTTGCGTTTTTCCAGTCCTGCTGGCCTGGGGGAATTTTGGGGGAATTGATCCCCCGAATGGTGTGGAGTGCTGTTGCGTTACGCTGTGTTGAAGTGACTGATTTTATTGGGTTATACAAAATTGACTCAAAAAAATATAAGGCCGAAAACGGATTAGAAATCCGTTGTGCTGGCAACAGTACCTAGGGTTCAAATCCCTATCTCTCCGCCATATTGAAAAAATCCTTATAAATCAATGATTTAAGAGGATTAGAAAATGGCGATTTGTAGCAAGGTTTTGTAGCAAAAACCTGAACTGCAGATCGCCATTTTTTCGTCTGTCGTTTTTCCTTCCTGCTGCTCGTTCTGAGCGTTTTTGGCCCCTGTGCCTACCTAGCCCTATCTGATGATGCTTCGGTGCCTCTGGCGAGGTTCTGAGCCGTACTCTTGCTTGTTTCTGGATCTGGGTCGCCAACGGTGCGGGGACTTGTACCCGTGACGATGGGGACCGGGAACTCTGGGTTCAAATGCACAACAGTACCCTCTGGCGATTTGCAAGTCTGGCGTGATGTTGGATTGGCAACGGTGCCCACAAGCCTTACAATTGGTTGATAGCCGTGTGCCACTATTGTGCCAAAGGATGGTAGACATCATGCAAACCAATTTCTTTAAAAAACAACAATCTAGTGAGTTGGTTAAACATAGCTTGAGTATTTATTTTGATTTAGAATTCGATGTAATACTGACGCACGTTAATGAGTCTGAATTCCAAAACTTTGTAAAAGCTTCTGTCAATGAGGGGGCAAGTATTTACGAGGCCACTTTGGGGGTTTTGTTGTTGTATTGTCACAGACTTGCTAATCAAAATGGTGGCGAGCAGTCTAGTCGCTTGTTGTTTAATGCTTCTGTCGTAAGTCAATACTTTTCGGAGCGTGAGTTAATAACAAAGGAAGTATATAGAAATATAGCTTTAAAAATATCTGAGTGCCGACTTAAATCTAAATATTGATAGCCTTGCTAGATTGAGTTTCTAACACGTTCCAATCCTTGAAGGCTCGTGGATAAAGTTGTTATTCCACTGCCGCTTTCATATCCCCTATCAGTTTGTATCTTACTCCCTCAATGTTTCTGTCCAATTCATTGGCTTTTACTATCAATGAAGTTGTAGCAGCATCTGCCAATGAAATGCTAATGCTTTACATAAACAATTAGAGGGACTGTCCAGCATCTTCGACTGATGAGGTTAAGTTTTTGGCTCAGATATTACGGACGGAAATAAGGTAGGCAGTGCCTACGGTTGATAGGTTTTACAAGGGGTGAGACCTTTTGACGCACTCAGGCAGCAAGTTTGTAAATAATGTCAACGCCGCCCTGTCTTTTCAAGCCATTATCCGACGAACGGATAGCGTGAGTGGAAGATTTCACGTATAATTTGAGTGGTTATTGTTAGGCATTGTTCACAGAGATTAGTGTTGTAATGAGTTTTGTTAGTAAGTCGGCGACTAAGCCGAAGGTTTTCCAAGACTGGGTTTCTGAATATTTGCATGTCGAGCTATCTGAAGATAACTATCACAAGGCCTTGATAGCGGCAGAGTGCTTAATGCAAGATGCAAAAATTTGCTGTTCAGAATGGTTGGATATGGTGAGGCTGGCTAATGCGGCATTGTGTAAATTCAAAGATTAGTTTTTAGTGCATCTACACAAATTTTTCTAAAATCTTTGCCTACCAGTTTGAATGAGGAGGCATAGGTTTTACCATTCTCAACTATTGGGCAAAGTGATATGCTAGTGAAGCGAACTAAGTCGCCTTTTTTTATTTGTGTTGAAAATAGTTGAGCATCTTCTCCGAAGATTATAATGTTATATGAGGCGAGAGCGTTTCCTCGATCATCTTTTCCACGCCCTAATAAAATCGAGAGATATTTCGCTCCGCTTGGGCTTGTTTTGAGCTCGGTTTCCGTATTTACGTATCCTGAGACGCCACCATACGCAATGTTGGTGTTGTCGTCGTTGATTTTTGTTTCCATCTGGCGTCCCTCGCTGGTTTGCAATCCATTTTCTATAGCATAGTAGATTTTTACGATAGGCAGCGAATGCTATAAAGTGATTGAAAAAAACTGTTGAATTTGTTCGTATTCACAGAATATAACTGTGGAGAAAAGAATAAATATCAGGAGTGGCATGTGCCTCGTTCCTGCGAGAATCGTGATTACCACAAGCTCCCAGCATATCCCCATAAACTCAAGTATTAAGTGAAAGGAATCCTTCCCAAAAACTTTGAGTTTATTGCTCAAAGTCATGTCCATAAATTGCATAATTTTATCTGATGGTTTCATCGTGTAGTCCCTAAGATTTACAAACTTCGTAATAAAGACCTATAATGGGCCTTCTCATTTTGCCGTATTGTTTGTGATTTTAGTTTAAATCCTGATGTAGCAAAGTTCGTGATAATGGTAGCTACCGGAATGCAATATGTTCTCTAATTTAGCGTCTCCTTTGAAATACACCGCTGATCGAGTGTTTGAGTAGTAAGAGGTTAGCTCTTTTGTTATTGTTTCATTAAAGATTGTGCCTTGCATGGTTATGTAATAAGTGTTAAAGCCGTTGCCGGGTAATAGTTCAGTCCAAAACGATGCGTTAGAGTAATCTGGATTGCTTGGGTCAAAACTGTAGACGCATTCGCCAATATTCACAAAGGTTTGATTTGTAAGAGTTCTTGTTTCCATCGATTCTGCACCGACGTTTCTATAAACTAATGTAGTTTGTTCTATCTCACGATTTTGAACCGTTCTCTTCTGATTTAGCTTGCAGGTGGAGTTTGTTGCACGGTATCGGCTATAGGGTGCCTTCTCACCTTCCCATTTCTCATTGTCGCACCCAAAATAAGTTCCATAATTTATCCAGTTACCATAAAGTGGCTCGGCTGGCTGCCAGTTTTCGACTGGCAGGCCCGGAGTTCTAGAGGTGATATTTATCGAGCCATTAGGAAGTGCCCCACCGTGGCTTTGCTCAAGGGGAATTATCAACGTATATCCTGCTTGGGTTGCTCCAACTGTTAAAGCGGCTAAAAGTGTTATTGCTATTCTATTCATTTTTGCTTTTTTATGTTATCTAATAATAAAATACCATATAGCGAACCAAATAAAAGAGGTGACGCTATTTTTTCATGCAAGCGAGTAATGCCACGTTTTTAGGGCGTGTTTCAGTTCCACCAGTGTTATTGACTAATAAGGTGTGAGAATGAGCACCCGCTACTTCTGTTGCTGATCTTACATAGGAATCACCAAACCCGGTACCTGACTGAAGCGGCCCTCCATAACCTGCATGAGCAGATGTATAACCATGTGAGTGAGATCCATTATTAGATGTGGAACCTGTATGAGTATGACTTTTAAAATCATCAGTTTGTGCAGAAGCTAAGGAACGCCCCGGATCGATGCCTTTGCCGTTATCCCAAGCCCTTACGAACTGGCCGCGTAGGTCGAGTGTTCCACCTGAGCCGTTTGCTGGTATCCAGCCCGGCGGGCAGGTTGTAGCATTAAAAAACGCATACATGCCAGACGTTGATTGGGTTGTCCAAATGCCAGATTCACAAGATAAAATTAACCCTTTTGAATCTCTGGCAAGTAAACCGTTAGGGGAGCAGGAGGCACCAGCGGTTTCTACTTTTGTTAGGTTTATGTTGTTCTCGAACTGCCCTCTACCTTTGACAGTCAAGGTTCCATCCATTCTGGAATTGCCTAAAACTGTCAAGTCTTTCTTGACGTTCATGTAATTAGTATTTATTTCGTCTGAAAATATTGTACCGGTGTAAAGCGTTTTGATTAGCCCTTTTCCTGCGGAAAGGGTATCAATGACCTGATAAGCTACCTCTGTGCCCGCATCGTCTTGGGAAAGCATTCCACAAGGTGCATTTTCGGTTGATTCGATAAGTCCATCTGCGGAATGAGTATATACAGGGCAAAGCCTATCAAGCATTACTCTTTCATTGGTCGATGAGTTTGCTGCAACATCCACCGCCACTGGGCTACCCGTTTCGGTGTGGATTCCGATACCGCAATCTACGGTTTTCGACTCCCAAGCACCACCGCTAGTATCTTTGATCCACTTGATACAACGGAGCCTGTTATGCCCTTTGGATTCTTTAAATGTAACGGCTGAACCTAACATGGAATTAGTTCCATCCACTCTTAAGTATTCGTTCCCGCCTTCTCTGTCATAGGTGGCGACTAGGGTGCAATCTGCTTTTAAGGCAAGGCATTCGGTGTTAGTTATTTTAGTATCTGGGTCGGAAAAAGAAGCAAAGTAGAACTGATGACCGCCAGTTACATTGAAAGAGTCATTAGCATTGGCAGCTATTTTCGCTCTGTTGAAATATCGAAAATTTTGTGAAAATGACGATAAGTTTTTAGGTTGGAATATCACCTTGAAAGTTTTTATAAAGCCTTCTTCATCTGGGGTTATTTTTGCTTTCGCAATGAAGTCATATGGGATTCTTGACCAGAATTTACACGGAAGTAACTGAGTTGATTTCTCTTTAGATAAAACAGGCACCCAGCTTTTTTCATTTCCGCAAGTGGATTCTTTAGCGACAAATTCATTATTGAGCATTTCAAGGATTTCAGGGGAACCACTCCATTCAGTGCCGTTCTTGAAGTTATCTATGTCCCACCCATCGAGATGGATACGCTTGTCAAATGCGGTGATAATTGAAACTATATCTTTTCCGAATATTGTTGCTTGTTGCTCGCGTTGTCGTTCCATATACCAATAGAGGAAGCTGACGACAAGGGCCATTACTATTGTTAAGGAAAGCAGGGTTTCAAATAGGGTTAAACCTTTTTGTTTTCTCTTGATTGTCATGTAAATATCTTTTGTTCTTATTTTTATTATTACATAAAAGATAAAATATAAAAGAGTGCTTGCGAAAAAAAATAACAGAATTAGGTCTGGGGATATAACCTTGAACTTATGGTTGTTTGAGTTAAAGCGTGGTGGGGTGTTTATACTCTGTCAAAGTATAATTTGTGTCCGCGAAGCAAGAAAATGGCTTCGAGGATATAAGTATGTATCGTGGGGCGTTACATGGTTTGGGTTTAGTGAGGTCGCATTTCTTCGATTATGCGTTTTTTGTATTCGTTAGCATCATCTTCAATTTTTCGTTTTGCATCGCCCCACAGGTCCTTGTATGTATCTCTATGTCTTGCCACCATAAGGCTTACAATCTCATCGAGGTTTTGCTGTTTTACCTTGTTGTTAGATCTTCCGAACTCCTTTACTAATACGCCATTGGAGACTGATTTATAGCCAGAAAATGCCGCTATGAGTTTCTTGGCGAGGCTTGATGTTAGCCTTAAGTTAGGGTGTTCCTCAATTTCTATTATTTTTAGGAAGTTGACTAAAAATCTTTGACGCTCTCGTCGTTTGAAACCACCAACCATGCCGCCTATCTTTCCCGCTATTTCTGCTTTTTTCATATATTCTCCTATGCTGTTTTAAATACAAATAGCATAGGTTTAAAATAAGTCAATGCTTCAGGGATATATCTTCGAAGTATTACGCTAGCTTTTGGCGAGCCGCCAATCGGAGGCAGAGTTTTGAAATTTTCAATTTTTTACGTGACCTATCCCCCACGTTCAATCCTGAAATTAAAATTGGAGAGATTTTTGAAGGTGTGGTTTGATTTTTTAGTCGGGGTTAATTGCAAATATCAACTAAGTAAAATGCGATAGAGTTGAACCCTAAATTCAAATAAGGTTTAACGATAAAAATATTTTCGTTTTGCTATTGACAGCGTTTTTTGCCGTAATTAAGCCATAAAGTGATGGTCGAAAAAATCGAGTTATCAATAATTTGATATAAAGTTGTAAAAAATTTTCAAGATTTTTTTTGAAAATAGCATTTTAATGCTTGCGGGTCGATGGGGTTGGTTTTTATCGAAAATGACCTGTTTTGGGTTTATGACAAAAATACAGGTTTTTGGAAGATTGAAGTGGGCTGCTGTGGTGGGTTGTCCTATGGAATTTGATATGTATGTATACATACATATAGCTTCGGGGATATATCTCCAAACCTATGTAATGTGCCCCGGTCTAAATCTGTCATGTCGATTGAATTTATTTTGTTTGTGTGTTTCCCAATATTTGGTTGATTTTACGGTTATTTTTGGGTTTGTCATTTTTGTCATAACTGTCATAGGTCTTTTAAAAAAACTCGAATTTGTCATAAAGTGCTTTTGACAATGGTTTGCGGATAGTTAGGTTCATCAGCCCAGTGATTGATGTTCATGGTTTTTGATGAATTTGGAAGAGTGTGAGATTTTCATCAGGAAAGGAATTTGATATGTATGTATACATACATATAGGTTCGGGGATGTATCTCCAAACCTATGTAGGCTATTCGGTAGTGTAGTGCGAAATTAAGGCGTTAGGGCGTGTCTTTAACTTTGGGCGAGGATTTGTATCGCTCAAGCGAGAACGGCCCCATTTGACCCTTTTCCGTGAGTGATACGGCTATTGAGGTGTCGGTGGGTATGTACGTGGGTGTATATAGGGAGGAATGGGAGGAAAGGAGGTAGGGGAGAAAGTAGAAACACCCTCACCGGGTGCTATTATCTGATATAGGCTATTTTGTCTCACCACTATAATACTATTTTCGATTTTGCAGTCTGTACCAAGTTGCACGACTGATGCCAAGTACATCCCAAGGGTTTCCGTTTGCGGTGACAGTTGCAGGTCTTCCACCATTACCGACCAATCCGCCTTTGCGTCCTCTGATGGCCTGTATTTCGCTTGAATGCGTTTTGGCGACATAATCGTCAAAGGTGCCACGGGTAAAGTTTCTATGTGTCCACTTGGCTACGCTCTTGGCTGTGTGTTTAACCTCGGATATGTCCAACGGCGTAGTAAAATTAACGTTGTAGCCGGTGGCACGGTCTAAGCAAGCGTTTAGCCATTGTTCATAGGTCGGCCAACCCTGACGAATCGCCTTGTATGCCCACGCTCTTAATTGGTCAAAAAGCATACAGTTACGACCCAAGCCATAATCCTCTATGGGCTTTTCTTTGGCCTTTTCAGGGGTTAAATCAACGTATTCGGCTAAGTCGTCCAATGTATATGGATCTGCCTGCCACTCGGTAACGATCCAATGTGAGTTGATCGGGTTCTTGCAGATCAGGCCGGAGTAGCCTCTGTCTGCTCCCAGAAGGTTACGCAATGCTGCTTCGATGGCTGCAGCGTAGCGTAAAGGGGCTGTTTTAGCGTCGATTGCGGTTCGGATAGGGGTTTGTAGCAAGTAGAGCAAATGGGCGTGCCCATTGGCCGGATTTCGAGCGATTAGGTTAGGGGCTGGTGCTCCAACGTCATCCCAGTGCATTCCGGCGTTGGATCTGTCGAGGTCGAAAACCATCCAGTATCTATGGGTTGGCCCGTTTGGTTGGACAAGTCGAGCAAGTTTTGCTTTTTCTTTTTTATTGATTTTTAGGCCACTGACTAAATCGTCTGTGTGATAAGGTCTATTTGGTAAGTAGTCCTCAAATATTTTTACGCATCCCATCGTTATCCTCTTCTAATATTAAATTTAGAAAAAGAAAACTTTGGGAAGGGACTTGACAATATTTTATTTGGTGATTAAATGGAGATGTAAGTTTTATAAAATATTGTTATATGTATGTATGTCTTGCCACCTTCCCCAAGGTGGTTTTCTTTTTCTGTTCTATTCAAATTGCCATATATTGTTGTTTTGTCAAATTTGAATAGTAAAAAGCCCGCTCTTTGGCGGGTTTTTATTGCCTGTGGTTTCGAATTAGCAAATGAATCCTAATGTGATAAAATGTTAGTAATTAACAATTACAGCTACTATGAATAAGATTATTTAATACACGTTTCGCTGATGAGGTAGAAGACAAATTAATGAGGTTGGTTGACGAGTACAGTAAAAGTCTCGAAAAAGAATTTAAAGCAGAGGGTGCTTTTGTAGGGCTTAACGGATTGCTCTTCGTTAAACGAGCAAAAGACAAGATGGCATCTATAGGGCTGGATGTTGGAGGTAAAGACTTGCACTTGTTGTTGGCAAAAAAAGCCCGCACTAGGCGGGCAAATGTCGATCAAGTAGGAAAATCCATTCCTCGTAGACGGACGGATCATACTTGAGAGCAAAAGGCTCGTCAACTAGTCGAAGATTTATTGCGAAATAAAGTATGGCCTAACAAAATATCCTTAAAGAATTTTGAGTTGTTGCCGATATTGTCGTTACATACCATTGGGTTTAAAGATGAAAGGAGGGATTATGAGCTTGAGAAATATGAATATCGGGAGTCGGGCTGGCCTCGGCTTTACGATAATTGGGTTATTGGTTTTGGCGATGGGGTTGATTGCTCTGTTCCAAGCCAACGAGATGGATGACGCGACTGCTGAAATCCGTGACGAGTGGTTGCCAGCGGTGCAGGACGTGGGAGTGATTGGTAGTGGTCTGGGGCGTACCAGAGCGTTGACGCTCAGGACGCTTACCATGAAAGAAGGCGATCGGTTAAAAGAAACGGTTGGTTTGGTAAGACGTATCAATCAAGAAATATCCGCTTTTTTAATTAATTATGAAAAAGGAATAGACTCACCTGATGATCGAAAGCTGTTTGAGGACTTCAAAAGTTCTTACGCCAAATATTTATCCTATCAAGAGCGGATACTGGATGGTGTACTTGCGTCAGTAGAACGTGGTGATGAGATTGAAGTGGCTAATGGGCCGCTTGCTAGTGCAGCGGATCAGATGATGGCTGCCTTGAATAAACTGTTCAAGTTTAATGAGCAAGGTGCTGTTCACGCCGCCGATCAGACAAGCAAAGCATTCGATGCTGCAGTGTTTATGATTGTTGTAGCGTTGATCCTGATCTTGATGCTAATGGTCGTAATTGCTATCGTGTTGACTCGGAGCATTGTGTCTCCACTATCTGAGGCAGTTATAGTTGCTGATAGAGTTTCCAGTGGTGATCTTACTCAAAATATTCATGTTACTGGAAGCGATGAACCTGCTCATCTGCTGATTGCTTTGAAGCGGATGCAAGATAGTCTGCATGAGACAATAGAGAAAATTTCTGAATCGTCCAATATGCTTGCCTCTGCCTCGGAAGAGCTACATGCTGTAACTGAGGATACGAATCGCGGACTTAATCAGCAAAGTGCTGAAATTGACCAAGCAGCTACGGCAGTTAATCAGATGACAGCAGCGGTTGAAGAGGTGGCTCGCAACGCTGTTAATACTGCTGACGACTCAAAAGCTGCTGATAAGAGCACCTATCAAGGTCGAGAAAAGGTTAGTCAGGCTTTAGAGTCTATTAACCGGCTTGTTGGTAACGTTTCTGATACTTCGGAAGAGGTTAAGTTGTTGGCACAAAATGCCAATGAGATTAGTCAGGTCTTGGTAGTGATTCGCTCAATTGCGGAACAGACCAACCTGTTAGCACTTAATGCTGCAATTGAAGCTGCTCGGGCTGGTGAAGCTGGTCGAGGGTTTGCAGTTGTAGCTGATGAAGTAAGGGCACTGGCCTATCGTACTCAACAATCGACAGGCGAAATTGAAAAAATGATTGAAGGGATTCAATCTGGTACTGATCGTGCGGTTGATGCTATGAATGAGAGCCAAGAGCGAGCTAATGGCACGTTGCAGGTGGCTCGGGAGGCTAATGATGCTCTGGACGTGATTGGTGAGGCTATTGCTTCGATAAATCAAAAGAATTTGGTTATTGCCAGTGCCTCTGAAGAGCAAGCACAGGTTGCCCGTGAGGTAGACAAAAATCTTGTGAATATCAGAGATTTGTCAATGCAAACTTCTGCTGGAGCAAATCAGACGAACGCATCCAGTCAAGAGCTATCGCGTCTTGCCGTGGATTTACATGCGATGGTTTCAAAGTTCAGGCTTTGAATGCGGCAATAGAGCGTAAAAGCGTTAAAGCCCCATCTCGGGGCTTTTTTATTTCTGGAGGTTTAAAAGCTCTGTCAGTTTCTGGTTTTTTTGCTTCTCTTCCTCTAACGCGGTTTCTGCAATTTTCCGATAGGTCATTTCATCAAGTAGTTCACCTGCTTGATCAAGATTGATTTTCTTCGCAAGGTCAAGGTCATATCGTAGTTGTTCATTTTCATTGATAAGGGTTTGAGTTTTTTCTCCAAGCTCTGACTTCTCTGTATTCCAAGCCTTTTGAGCTTTTCTGAGGTTTTCACCTGCAGCGTGTTCTGCAATGCTCCAAAGCGTTGCCGTCGCTTCACTGATGGCTTTCTGAAAGGTTTCAGAGCCGTTTGACTGGTCGGATTTCTCCGCGTCCATTTCTTTACGCCATTGCCTCATTGCTTCACTGGTCGTATTCATATCTGTCTTAGCTATGGCTCGGACTTGGTGAACTGTTGGATATGATTTTTTACCATTTGTCATATACAACTCTGTAGCTACGTTGAAAATTCTTTCTAATACTGTGTTGTTCATTTATTTCCTCCTATTAATAAGAATAATAATTACTGAATTATTATTGCTACTACAATAATAATAAGAATAATATCGTTATTATTTTCGTTATCAATGAGTTTTGTGGTTTGCACCAAAGGGTGGAAACCCAGCAGAATCAAGGAAAACTCAGAGGGATAGCGAGAATAATATCTTATTATCTTCCTTGTGATAATAAGAATAATTAAGTTGCTATTATTGTTATTGCAATAATAATGATAATAGTGACTTATTATTGCTATTATTAAATCATATAAAAATAGAGTTTCAAGGGGTGAGGCTAAAAATACTATTGTGCTATATGATGTATCGTATCCTCCAAGAGCAGAAAACCGCACTATGCGGTTATTGATATGGGTCGTAAGGGTCTTGAAATGGGCTTGGCGGTTTGGGTTTTAGTAGTCTTCTCTTTCTGGCCGCTTTTGCCTGCTCGGCTTCTTCTTTGTCAAATTCAACCACTTGCTTACTGGTGAACGTATCAGATGCCCAAAGCTTTACTTTGTCAGTAAATCCTAATGTTGCTTGGGTGTGGTCTAAACCTTGCTCTTTGAGTTGTTCCGTAACGTTAAATAGATAGTCCTTTCGTTTCTCTTTACCCAAGCGGCTAGCCATTTCATAGGTGTTTTCTCGTAATCTCTTATAGTATTGCTCTGGATTCTCGTCGAGCCTTTTGGCTTCAAGTATGCGATCCACCAGAATATCAAAGCGTTTAATCAAAGGCTCTAGCTCTTCCTCGTATGCCTTGATTGCTTTCTCCAAGACTGATTTTCTATTGGTGTCCTCTTTGATTTTTTTGCGTAACTCATTAAGTTCCTTGGTCATTCTCTCTTTCATGGTTTTGAAATTTGAAGAAAGCTCTTTTGTCTTTGTGGTTTTTTCGGTGATTTCGTCGTTTAGTTTTTGTTTGTGATGGTCAAGCTCATTGTTTTCTTTTCTCTGCTCATTAGCCTGTATTTCCAGAGTCTGAATGGTTGCCTTATAAGTGGCTACGGTGCTTATCAGGTCTTTTATTGTTGTGTTTAGGGTGACGGCAGTGGCCCTTTGCTCGATAAGTTCGACCTCCTTCGTGGTTAGTTTTTGCTGCAGCTTTTCTATCTGTCTGGTGTAATAGTTGTGGCTTCGCTCACTTTTCGGTTTTTTGGCTTCCTGCTCAACTTTGCTTAAAAATTCTTGATGCTCTTTAGATTTTGGTAGGAATTTGGCTTGTAAGCCATATGCAGCGGCTAAGCTGTTAAAGTGCTCATAGAAAGCCACCTGCATGACTTTTGACTTCCATGATTCGCGTGCTCGGATAAACCTATGGTTCTGCTTTTCCTCACTACGGTTGGGGAGTTTGAAATCTTCTAATTTCGGTGGTTCTGATATCTTGTCAAGTCGAGCCTTATTCTTCGCGTAGTATTGTGATGCGAACTCAAATTCTTGGGCCGAAAAATCATATTTCCCAGTTTTCGTATTTTGAAGGTCAAGGAAGGCGTGGACGTGGTTTGTGGTTTCGTCCAAGTGACTGAACGAAAATAGAATGTCATTGTTGGGAAAATTCTTTTGGTAGAACTGGTGCAAGGCTTTCTGTAGCAGGTCAGTGTAAGCCTTGGTTATTGCCAGTTTGTTGGGTTCAGGGATTACAAGGATGATCTCTTTAACCCTGTTGACCGTCCTTGATACGGCTCGATCTGGTGCGTTTTGCTCGATCTCTCGCTTCTTGATGGTGTAGTTCTCCAAGAGGTCGATACGTTGGGATATACGGCTGATTTTGTGCTGATTGAGTAGGGCGGCGTAGTCTCCGACTACCAGCGGCTTTTCTCCCTTCATAACCGATGTGACGTATTCTTTTATCTCTGTGGGTTCAGTTGCGTTGATGAATTTAATCAACTTGGATTTGAGTTTTCTCAGTTTTTCTTTTTCTGAGGCTATTTCATCAGACGCTTCTGTTGCTTTGAGTTTGGTTTGTAGTTGGTCGTTGAAGTCGGCCAGTAATTGCTCTGCCAGTTCTCTCGTTAGCACCTGCTCCACGCCACCAATAATGGCTATATTGGGGTGCGGTGGGTTGGGGTTGAATTCAAAGTCGTCATACTCGTTTTGGTCCAGTCTAAGCGAGTGCTTCAACGAGCTGTCCAACCCCTTCAGGTTGGAGTAGTTTCGATCTCTTTTCGTCAGTGTGATTGTCTGCAAATTGGTGTCATTCATTTTATCCTCAGTAATGGGTTGTTTTTTGCTCTTGGCTTTTGCTTCTGTCCTGCCGACAAGGCACCTGCGTTAACCGTCACATCTTTTGCGTAGCAAAAGTGGGATGGTTAACATAGCAGGTATGCTTTAAAGGGCTTCTTTGAAAATTTGAGCCATATACATATATTGAACCACATAAAAAATGTATATCAAGCATGTTTGTGCTGATTGTTTTGTGTGTGGCGGTTGTGTATGCGTGCGGTCTAGTAATCTTTATTATTGTTATCTAGTATATTTGATATCTATATATTGATAACTAAAGACGCGGGCGTGCGTGTGCGTGCACATGAGGCGTGTGCAGGGGAGTGCATTATGCGAGACGATTTGTAAAAAAGATGGTAGTTTAGGGAAGGTCAAAAGCTCTTCTGGTGGGTAAGAGCTTTGGAGTCTGTGATTATTGTTCTGAATTTTAACGTGTAACGCTTGCGATTTTAAGATTTTAGCTCGTATTTTAGTTTTGATATCGCGTCGTGTTTTTGCTTTGGACTTGGCCCTGCACTGTATACGTCAAATGTGACTGTTCCTGTCTCATGTCCGACGATTGAGGCAATGAGTATTCCCGGCACGTCTGCACGTTGTAATTGCGTGATAACGGTCTTGCGGAAGCTGTGGAATACAAACTGGCTATTATAGTTGAGGCTGGTCTTTAATCGCCCGAATTGTTTACTGAGAGCGTCTGAGCGGTTGCCGTATTTATTTCCTGCAGGTGACTCAATCAAGAAACCGTCTTTTGAATTACGGATCAACCTTTCTACGGTGTCCTGTATCTCCGGGTGTATTGGGGTATGTCGCTCGCTGGCGGCAGTCTTCCCATCATAGAAGTAGAAGCATTTAACCCCTTCCTCACTGACGATATCTTGGGCCTGAAGCTGGCAAAGCTCTTCAATACGTGCTCCGGTGTAAGCACCTAAAAGGATGAGATCTGCAAGGGTTTCGCGGTTTTTGGTGGCTTTTGCGGCTTCATGGAGCTTTGCAACGTCTTCCGGGGTGAATGCCTTCCTTTCCATTGATCCATCGTTCCTTTTGCTGCGGTTGACTGGGAAATCGTGCTTTTCAAAGGGGGATTGCTGGTCACGGTGCAGTTTTTTGAAATTCTCATCGTGTTTAATCGCCCATTTCCAAAAGCTTGACCCTGCGAATAGGTATTGTTTTTTGGTCTTAATGGATAGGTCGAGCGTATCGAGATAGCTGGCAATGCTTTCGTGGTTGAGGTCGCGTTGCTCTGCCTCAAGCCAAGAACCTATTATTTTCAAGCGATTAACTTGGGTATCTACTGTCTTTTGAATGATACCCTTGGTATTCGTCTGATAGGCCTCAAATGAGGCTATTCTGTGAGTTGTGATAGGGGATTTGATTTTGTAGTTACTTGGGTTGTCGAGAATGGAGCGGATTTCGTCGATATTGCTGATGCTAATGGCATGCCCTGCGGTTATCTCATAATGCTCGACGGTTTTTTGTAGGTGGGTATAATCATTGATTCGCTCGACCTTACGTTCGAGTGGGATATTTTCACCCAACGCGTACCATTTCTCTTTGAAAAGTTGGTATTCGAGGAAAGGTTTTTGCTTGTAAAGATCAACCTTGGCGTCTTCTGGGCTTTGCCATCCATGGCATTGGAGCATTACGTCGATGATAAAAGAACCGAGTTCGTCTAAGGCACTTTGAGTGAACCTTGGGTCAACCTCTTTGCCCTCTTGGGGCAAGACAAGGCTCATCAAGGCGTTTTCTCGGCTCGATGCAATCATCTTGGCGATGTTGTAGGACGTTTCCGGTAATTCGGCGGGGGTAGGTCCTGCGATGCGTTGCCGAGCGGTAGCGATGGCTTGTTTCCAAACGTGTAGAAACGCCAATTTCTTCATCTGGGCTTCTGGCTTGCTGCCGGTTTTGAGCGATTCGGTGAACTCGCTGCGGTTCAAGACGTGCCGAACGTCCTTTGGGACGGTAAGGCGGACGTGCCATGTGCCTGACCGTAAAACGAGGTTTTCGCTTGCCATTTTTCGTCCCTGACCGGGTAGGTTTGGAAGCTGAAAGGTAGCTGTTTTGGGATGAAATTTGTAGCAAAAATTTGTAGCAAAAGTGGGTGATAGTTCCTGTGCCCATTGAGTTTAAAGGGTTTGAGGGTCGAGTTCGGAAAGTCCCTATCTCTCCGCCATACATGTGAAGCGCGAAGCCCCTGATTCCTAATAAGGAGTCAGGGGCTTTGTGTTTCTGTGGGCGGCGTTCAGGAAATCCTTTCCATGACGTCAATCTGATTGCTGGCGAAGACGTTGGTTAACGTCGGTATATTGCGTGCCAAAAAACACGATTTCGAGCGGAGCGAAGACCATTGGAAGCGTGACTTCGAAGTGAAGTATCTCGTTCCAGAGGGTTCGCCCAAAGAGCTGTCGGTACGCGTACGGCAAACCATGCAAATGGCGCATCCGATGCGTCGGCTCATCAGGTTTGTCTATGGTCGAGCACCCGCTGGATACGACCGAACTCCACTGCTTACGCCGTTGCGCTGTTAATGGAAATGTCCAACAGGTTGTGCATACTCGAAAGGCATGAAAGGTATTCGATGTCGTCAACACCGTCGCATCACACCAAGGAGCGCCTATGGCCGGCTGGTTCGAACTGAGCAAAAGCAGCAACGATCAAGTGAGATTCGTATTGAAGGCAGGGAACGGGGAGGTCATCCTCACCAGCGAGCTGTATGAGGCGAAGAAGTCCGCCGAGAATGGAATTGCCTCGGTCCAGACGAACAGCCCGTCGGCCGAGCGTTACGAAAAGCGGGAGTCTTCCAATGGCAAGTTCTATTTCAACCTGAAGGCCGCCAACCATCAGATCATTGGCACGAGCCAGATGTACACCACGTCACAATCCCGAGATGCGGGCATCGTGTCGGTGCAAAACAATGGTGTTTCGAAAACGGTGAAAGATCTCACCTAAGCGGTGTGTGGTTGAGCCGAACCCTTAGGGGCTTGGCTCAACCATGAAATGTGGAGCCATGTTCAGCCTGCACATGTCCGTACAGGCTAGAACCTATCCAGCCGGTAGGGCGCGAACGCTGGTAGCGGTTTGCCCTCGATGGACACGGCCCCGGCCATGGACGCCACCATTTCCGCAGTGGTCGCCGCCTGGGTCAGCCCCAGGTGCTGGTGGCCGAAGGCGAGCAGCACGCGGCCGTCGCAGGCCTGGTCGATCACCGGCAATGAGTCGGGTAGGGAAGGGCGAAAGCCCATCCAGGTGCTCGCGGCTTCGATATTCAATTCATTCTTGAACAGGCCCTGGCTCAGGCGATGAAGCTGCCAGGCACGTTGCATGTTGGGCGCGCGCTCCAGCCCGGCGAACTCCACGGTGCCCGCCAGGCGCAGACCGCCTTGCATAGGCGTCATGATGAAGCGCCGCTCCATGAAGGTCACGGCCAGGGGTAGGCGGTCGTGCTCGTGGGGCAGCATCAGGTGGTAGCCGCGCTCGGTGTCCAGTGGGACTGTTTTGCCGGTGAGTTGTCGGGTGAGCTTGGCCGAATGGGCGCCGCAGGCGATCAATACCTTGCGGGCTCGAACCTCGCCGCTGCCGGTGCGTAGCGCCACGCCGTCCGCTACCAATTGGCCGCTGTCGACGTGTTCCTGGGCAAAGCGCACGCCGTTTTCCCGGGCGGCCTGAACCAGCGTCGTCACTACCAGGTGCGGATCGATGAAATGCCCGGTCGCGGGGAAGAACAGCCCGCCCTGGATCGACTCGGCCAACTGCGGCGCGGTGCGTTGTACGGCGGCGGCATCCCAGAACTCGACGGGCACGCCCTGGGCCTGCATCTTCTGCTTGAGGGCCTCGATGGCGCTGTGTGATTCAGAGCGCTCGAACACCAGCAGCGAGCCGTCGTCCTTGAGCAGCTGCGCATGCCCAATCGAGGCCAGCAACCGGCGCCAGGCATCGAGGCTGGCTTCGTTCAGCGCACGCAATGCAGCGACGCTGTTGCGGTAGGGGCGCTGGCGCAGGTTCAGCAGCAATCGGGTGAACCAGGGCAGGGCCTTGGGCAGGTAACGCCAATCCAGGCGCAGCGGCCCCATCGGGTCCAGCAGCATGGCCGGCAGGCGCTTGAGGATGGACACATCGGCAATGGGGAACACTTGTTCGGTGGCCAGGTGGCCGGCGTTGCCGAACGATGCACCCTTGCCAGGTTCGTCCCGATCCAGCACCAGCACGCGGTGCCCTTGGCGGGATAGAGCGAGGGCACAGGCGACGCCTACGACCCCTGCGCCGACCACGGCGATGTCATAGGCGTCGTTACTGGCGGCACGGCGAAGTTCGTCAGAATGCATCCGTTACCTCGTGATCGTAGATTTTATACAATTGGTTTGTCCGAACCACGCCCTGGAAAATACCCAGGGCGCGGGGTCAGTGGTTCAAGCTGTTTTCCAGGACCGCGACGATGCCCTCGCAGGCTTCACGGATATGGCGGTCCAGCAGGCGGCAGGCCGCCTCGATGTTCTTGTCGCGGGCGAACTCCAACAGCTCGCGGTGTTCCTTCTCGGCTTTCTGGATCTCCCGCGTATAAAGCAGCTGCATGCGGATATAGCGGTCGCACTTGGTGTTCAGGTGCGTGATCATCGCCAGGGTTTCCGGCAATTGGGCGGGCGAGTAGAGCGCGGTGTGGAAGGCGAAGTTCAGCTCGCTCCAGTTGTCGATATCGCTGCCCGAGTCCAGTGCAGCGTCGTATTGGTCCAGCAGGCGCTCGGCGCGGTCCAGTTCGCTTGGGGTCAGCTTCGGAATGGCCTGCGCCAGTGCCCTGCATTCGAGCAGCACGCGCAGGTCGAACAGTTCGCGGATGGTGGCCGTGGAGAGTTCGGTGGTGAACGCGCCCCGGTGGGGGTGGAACTCCACCAGGCCTTCGGCCTCCAGGGTCAGCAGCGCCTCGCGCACCGGAATGCGGCTGACGTCGTAGTCGCGCGCGAGCGCGTCCTGCCGCAGCTGGGTGGCGCCTTTGAACTCGCCGCTGAGTATCCGTTTGCGAAGATCGTCCGCAACGTGCTGGGCACGTGTCTTGAAGCTAGCCATAGTTACTGTTCAGGGACCCGGTTGGAATTTGCATATTGTATGCAAAAGGGCCTGGCAGCATCCACCGACGTGGCGCGGGGCTGTCGGTGGAGGCGTACCAAAGGCCGGTCAGTGCGCCCGATGGCCATTCACCAGGCGGTCGAGGTTCAGCGGGTTGCCCTGCTTGATCGCTGGCGGCAGCAGGTCGTCCGGGAAGTTCTGGTAGCACACCGGGCGCAGGAAACGCAGGATCGCCGCGGTGCCCACCGAGGTGCTGCGGGCATCGGAGGTGGCCGGGAACGGGCCGCCATGGACCATGGCATCGCACACTTCCACGCCGGTCGGCCAGCCATTGACCAGGATTCGCCCGGCCTTGCGCTCCAGCGTCGGCAGCAGGGTGGCGACCGCTTCGCTGTCGGCAGCGTCCATATGCACGGTGGCGGTGAGCTGGCCTTCGAGCTGCTCGGCTACCTGCCTGGCCTGGGCCAGGTCATCGCACTGGACGATCAGCGAGGCGGAGCCGAACACTTCGGCCTGCAGGGCGTGGTCGCGCATGAAGTCGCTGGCGCTGCTGACGAACAGGTGAGACTGGCACTGGTTGTGGCCTTCGCCTGCGACACCTTTGGCCTGCAGGTGGGCATTGGCATTGCTGGCCAGGGCCTGGACGCCGTTGCTGTAGGCCTTGTAGATGCCCGGGGTGAGCATGGTCTGGGCCGGGCTTCTGGCGATGGCGTCAGCGGCGGCGGTGATGAAGGCGTCCAGGGCTTCACCTTTTATAGCAATGACCAGCCCAGGGTTGGTGCAGAACTGGCCCGCGCCTTGGTTGAGCGAGGCGACGAAACCTTCGGCCAGCGCGGCGCCACGGTTGCGCAGGGCCGACTCGAATAGGAACACCGGGTTGATCGAGCTCATCTCGGCATACACCGGGATCGGCTCCGGGCGTGCCTGGGCGGCCTGGGTCAGGGCCATGCCACCGCTGCGCGAGCCGGTGAAGCCCACGGCCTTGATCCGTGGATCGTTGACCAGGCCGATACCGATTTCGGTGCCCGAGCCGTACAGCAGCGAGAACACGCCTTCGGGCAGGTCGCACTCGCGCACCGCCTGCTGGATGGCACGGCCGACCAGCTCGCTGGTGCCGGGGTGGGCGCTATGGGCCTTGACGATCACCGGGCAGCCCGCCGCCAAGGCCGAAGCGGTGTCGCCGCCGGCCACGGAGAAGGCAAGGGGGAAGTTGCTGGCGCCGAACACGGCCACCGGGCCCAAGGGGATATGGCGCTGGCGCAGGTCGGGGCGTGGCAGGGGCTGGCGTTCGGGCAGGGCTTGGTCCACGCGCACGTCCAGCCACTCGCCGGTACGTACAGTGCGGGCGAAGGTGCGCAGTTGGAAGCAGGTGCGGCCGATCTCGCCCTGGATGCGGGCTTGCGGTAGGCCGGACTCGGCCACGGCGCGCTGGACCAGCGTGTCGCCAAGGGCCTCGATGTGCTGGGCGATGCGTTCGAGGAAGGCCGCGCGGGCTTCCAGCGATGTCTCGCGATAGCGGTCGAACGCGTCCCAGGCGAGGCTGCAGGCGAGCTCGACATGCTCGCGGCTGCTACCGAGGTAGGCCGGTTCGAGCCGCTCATTGGTGGCAGGGTTGATGGCATGGACCGGTGCTTGCGTGCCGGCAACGGCGCGTTGGCCGATCAGCAGGTTACCTGAAAGACTCATGGGGCTCTCCTGAGGTCGAGAAGACGGGGTTCCCGCGCCTGGCCGTGACGGGCAGGCAAGGGCGGGGGAGAAAGACGGCACGCCGGCAGGCGTGCCGCCTCAGGGAGATGAAACAGGCGTGGGATCAGGCCAGGTTGTTTTCAGCTACCCAGCTGGCGTACCACTGACGGAACTGCGCGTACTGGTTTTCCGCGTAGCGGCGCTGGGACTCGCTCAGCACGTCGGTCTCGTTGAAGTGCAGGGTGTATTCCTTGTCGCCGTTGAGCACCATCAGGTGCTTGTAGTACAGCACCAGGTCGACGCCTTCGTCGAACGAGGACAGGATGGCCAGGGCGCCTTCGAGCTCCAGCGCCAGGCGACGGGCCTTGGCATCGCCGGCGGCGGCCTGCTTGCACAGTGCGATCAGTTGCAGCACTTCACGCGGCAGGGCGTTGCCGATGCCGGTGATGGCGCCGGTGGCGTTGCACTTGACGAAGCCATGGAACACCTGGGTATCCACGCCAGCCATCAGCGTCACTTCGTTGTCCTTGGAGGTGATGAACTCGGCCGCATAGCTCATGGCTGCCGCACCACCGAACTCCTTGAAGCCGATCAGGTTCGGGTGCTCGCTGCGCAGTTCGAAGAACAGGTCGGCGCGGGTGGCGAAACCGTAGTGGGGGCTGTTGTAGATCACCGCCGGCAGGTTCGGCGCGGCTTCCAGGATGGCCTTGAAGTGCGCCTTCTGGGCTGGGATCGACGAGCCGCGGGAGAGCACGCGCGGGATGACCATCAGGCCATGGGCACCGACCTTGGCGGCATGGGCTGCGTGGGAAACCGCTTCGCGGGAGTTGACCGCGCCGGTGCCGACGATGGTCGGGATGCCGGCGGCGACCAGGCGCGCCACGCCTTCCTGGCGCTCGGCTTCGGTCAGCAGCGGCCAGTCGCCCATGGAGCCGCAGTACACCACCGCGCTCATGCCGATATCGATCAGCTCACGGCCCTTTTTCACCAGCGCGTCGAAGTCGGGCTTGCGCTCTGGGGTGCAGGGGGTCATCAGGGCAGGAATGCAGCCGGTGAAGATATTGTCAGTCATTGTGGGCTCCTTGAAGCATTCATTCAGGTCGGTGGTCAGGGGTGTCGCGTCGTAAGGCGACGTGCTCGGGTTACTGGCAGATGCCCCAGGCGAAGGGGTCCTGCTCGTCGATCAGCAGTTGGCTGTCTGCCGTGACATGGGCACGGCCGGTGATGGAGGGGCGAATACGTTCGCCTTCCTGTTCGTAGCGGCCTTCGAAGCGGCTGCCGGTGATGCTGGCCTGGACCCAGGCCTGGCCCGGTGCGAGCTTGCCATCGGCGGCCAGGCAGGCGAGCTTGGCGCTGGTACCGGTGCCACACGGCGAGCGGTCATAGGCCTTGCCCGGGCACATCACGAAATTGCGGCTGTCGGCCTGCGGGTCGGCGGCAAAGAGCTCGACGTGGTCGATCACACCGCCGTCCTCGCCGTAGATGCCGTTGGCCTCCAGTGCTTGCAGGATGGCCCAGGTGTAGGCGGTCAGCGCCTCGACATTGCCCAGCTCCAGGGTCTGGCCATGCTCGGAGACCAGGAAGAACCAGTTGCCGCCCCAGGCGATATCGCCCCGCACTTCGCCGTAGCCTGGCACCTGTACCGGTACATCGTGGCGGTAGCGGTAGGCCGGCACGTTGCGCACGGTCACCGAGCCATCGCTATGCAGGGTGGCTTCCACCGGGCCGACGGGGGTGTCGATCTTGTGCGCGCCCGGCTCGATGATGCCCAGGTGGTGCAGCGACGCGACCAGGCCGATGGTGCCGTGGCCGCACATGCCCAAGTAGCCGGTGTTGTTGAAGAAGATCACGCCGCAGGTAGCGCCCGGCGAAACGGGCTCGCAGTACAGGGCGCCGACCAGCACATCGTTGCCGCGGGGCTCGAGCAGGGTTGCCCGGCGCCATTGATCGTGCTCGTTGCGCAGGTGATCGCGCTGCTGGCTCATGGTCTGGCCGGCGAGGGCAGGGAAGCCGCTCATGACCAGGCGGGTGGGTTCGCCGCCGGTGTGGGAGTCGATGACATGGATGCTTTTCATTGAAATTATGGATCCTCTGCAAGCATCAGCCGGAGGGCTGGGGTAGGGCGGATTGCAGATTTTATACAATGTAGATTTTATACAATCAAGCCTCTCACACGTTTTGATCGCCATCACGCCTATCGCCAGTAAGCCGACATCCCCTGTAGGAGCGGGCCGGGCCCGAGTCGATCAGCCGCGGGTCGCCTGGCGATACTGGCGCGGTGTGAAGCCGGTCATGGTCTTGAACTGTCGAGAGAAGGCGCTGTGGTCGGAGTAGCCGCAGCGCAGCGCCACCTCGGTGATCGGCAGCTCGGAATGCAGCAACAGGTGCGCCTGCTCCAGCCGGGCCTTGTGGATCATCTGCCGCGGCGTGAGGTGGAAGATCCGCTTGCAGTAGCGCTCCAGCTGCGCCACGGACAGGCCGGCGACCGCGGTGAGGTCATCGAGGGTGATCGGGCGGTGGTAGTGCTCGCGGATGTAGGCATCCACCGCCGACAACCGTTGGTACGCCGGATGCGCCTGGGCGGCGGACTGCAGGTCGACGGAAACCCCGATCAGGCCCATGACCTCGCCCTGGCGGTTGAGGATCGGGCGCTTGTGGGTCAGGCACCAGCCCGGTTGCTGTGTCCCGTACAGGTGCACTTCCAACTGGTCCTGCAACACCAGGGCGCCTTCGAGCACGCGCCGGTCCTGCTCGGTGTAGCCCGGCCCGAGCTGTGCCGGAAAGACCTGCGCGCTGGTGCGCCCCAGCAGCGGGGCGAGGGACTTCAAGCCGCAGCGCTCCACCAGCGTGCGGTTGGCCATCAGGTACCTGGCTTGCGCGTCCTTGACGAAGATCACGGCGTTGGGGATGGCATCGAGCATGGGTTGCATCAGCGAGATGCAGCCCATGAGCTCCTTCATGTTCTTGGGGCGATGGGCGCTGAGGCCTTCACTGATGGCGGCGAAATGCGACTCGGGCATGGTGGCGGTCCTGCAGTTCGGGAGCCTGTCCCTGGGCCGTGTGGCACGGGCGGATTGTTTTTTTCAGGATGCCTGCACATGGCGGCCCGGCGTCAAGCAGCGGATGCAAATTGTGCCGAATTCGTCATCAGGGTTGATGAAAACCATCAAGCAATCCTGGCCGCGATCAGTTCAACCTAGAAAAGAACGAGCGTGCCTGGCACCTCCTCGACCCTGACTCCTGCCCGGCGGCCATAGACCATCCGCCTGTCTGGAACGGGCTTTTGCAACCCATCGCTGAAACAGGAAACGCCGCTTGCGCCATCGCGACAAGCGTCACTCCTCGAACCCAGAGGCCTTTGCTTCACCTGCGAACGACCACGATCTCCAACACAGTTTCTGCCTATTTCAATAATCCACAAAAAAGGGCTTAGCTATGTCAGGCCAAGGTAAATTCAAGAAACAACTGTCGCTGATGGACTTGACGTTCATCGGCCTGGGCGCAATCTTCGGCTCCGGCTGGCTGTTCGCTGCCAGCCACGTCTCGGCCATCGCCGGCCCGGCGGGCATCATCTCCTGGCTGATCGGCGGTTTCGCCGTGCTGCTGCTGGGCATCGTCTACTGCGAACTGGGCGCCGCCTTGCCACGCGCCGGCGGCGTGGTGCGCTACCCAGTGTTTTCCCATGGCCCGTTGCTGGGCTACCTGATGGGCTTCATCACCATCATCGCGTTCTCCAGCCTGGTGGCGATCGAAGTGGTCGCCTCGCGGCAGTACGCCGCGGCCTGGTTCCCGCAACTGACCAAGCCTGGTAGCAACGACGCGACCCTGGCCGGCTGGCTGGTGCAGTTCGCCCTGTTGTGCCTGTTCTTCGTGGTCAACTACCGCAGCGTCAAGACCTTCGCCAAGACCAACAACCTGATCAGCACCTTCAAGTTCATCGTGCCCTTGCTGGTCATCGTCGTGCTCTACAGCTTCTTCAGCCCGGAAAACCTGGAAATCCAGGGCTTCGCGCCGTTCGGCATGTCCGGCATCGAGATGGCCGTGTCCGGTGGCGGCATCATCTTCGCCTACCTGGGCCTGACGCCGATCATCTCGGTAGCCAGCGAGGTGCGTAACCCGCAACGCACCATCCCGATCGCGCTCATTCTTTCCGTGCTGTTGTCCACGGCCATCTATGTGCTGTTGCAAGTGGCGTTCCTCGGCAGTGTGCCGACCGAAATGCTCGCCAACGGCTGGGGCCAGATCAGCAAAGAATTCTCGCTGCCGTACCGTGACATTGCCATCACCCTGGGCGTCGGCTGGCTGGCCTACCTGGTGATCGCCGATGCGGTGATCTCGCCGAGCGGCTGCGGCAACATCTACATGAACGCCACGCCGCGGGTCATCTACGGTTGGGCGCGTACCGGCACCTTCTTCAAGGTGTTCACACGCATCGACGAGGGGTCCGGCATTCCACGCCCGGCCCTGTGGCTGACCTTCGCCATGTCGATCTTCTGGACCTTGCCGTTCCCGTCCTGGGAGGCGCTGATCAACGTGGTGTCCGCCGCGCTGGTGCTCAGCTACGCGGTGGCGCCGGTCTCGGTCGCCGCCCTGCGCCGCAGCGCCCCGGAGCTGGTGCGTCCGTTCCGGGTCAAGGCCTTGGGCGTGCTGGGCCCTGTGTCGTTCATCATCGCCTCGCTGATCGTCTACTGGTCTGGCTGGAACACCGTGTCCTGGCTGCTCAGCCTGCAGATCCTGATGTTCCTGGTCTACCTGCTGGCCGGGCGTTTCGTGCCCACCGAGCACCTGTCGCTCAAACAACAGGTGCGTTCCTCGCTCTGGCTGGTGGGCTTCTACGCGATGATCATCGTGCTGTCCAAGCTCGGCAGCTTCGGCGGCCTGGGTGTGCTGGCCCATCCGCTGGACAACGTCATCGTCGCCCTGTGCTCGCTGGGTATCTATTACTGGGGCGCCTGCACCGGCGTGCCGGCCCACCTGGTGCGCCTGGAAGCCGATGAAGAAGACGAGCCCCACGCGCAACCTGCGGTGCAGGGGTTGAGCACCGCACACGCCGGCTGACCCGACGCCCCGCGATCCAGGGCGAAAGCCCTGGTCACGGCGCCGTGATGGCAGCCGTGTCCGCAGGAGGAGTGTTGCTTCAAGGAGAAAACACATGAACCAGACTGATTCCGTCCACCTGAGCCTCGAGGAGGTCCATGACCTGGCGGTCAATGCCCTGCTCGCCAATGGCATGTCCATGGCCCACGCCCAGGCCATCGCCGAGGTGATCACCCAGGGCCAGCGCGACGAGTGCCATTCCCATGGCCTGTACCGGGTACTGGTGTGCGTGCGATCGCTGCGCTCTGGCAAGGTCGACCCGGCAGTGTTGCCGACGGTGCACGACCAGGGCCCATCCATCGTCAAGGTGGATGCGCACCAGGGCTATTCGCTCCTGGCCTTCCAGACCGGCCTGCCGCTGTTGGTGGAGAAAGCACGGCAGCAAGGGATCGCAGCGCTGGTCATCCGTAACTGTTTCCACTTCTCGGCCCTGTGGCCGGAAGTCGAGGCCATCGCCGCCCACGGGTTGGTCGGCCTGGCAATGACCCCCAGCCACAGCTGGGTAGCGCCGGCCGGTGGCAAGCGCGGCGTGTTCGGCACCAACCCCCTGGCGTTCGCCTGGCCGCGCCCGGGCAACGAGCCGTTCGTGTTCGACTTCGCGACCAGCGCCATCGCCCGTGGCGACATCGAACTGCACGCTCGCCAGGGCAAGCCGATCCCCGATGGCTGGGCGCTGGACAGCGATGGCCAGCCGACCAACGATGCCAGCGCGGCACTGGCGGGTGCGATGCAGACTTTCGGCGGCCACAAAGGCTCGGCCCTGGCGGCGATGATCGAATTGCTCGCTGGCGCGCTGATCGGTGACATGACCAGCCTCGAATCCATGGCGTTCGATGCCGGCGCCGGTGCCACGCCGTGCCATGGCGAGCTTTTGCTGGCCTTCGACCCCAAGGCCTTCCTGGGTGACGATGTCGAAGCCGGGATGCAGCGGGCGGAACACCTGTTCGCCGCGATCACCGAACAGGGTGCACGCCTGCCTTCCCAGCGTCGTTTCAGTGCTCGCAAGCGATCGCAGGCGCAAGGGGTTTGGGTCAACCGGCAGGTGGTCGAGGAGGTGCGTCAATTGCTTTGAGGCGGCCAATACGTGAAGAGAAACAGGCCAACGAGTTGAACTTCACAAGTTGCCTTTCGTGATGCAATTCACACTTCCGAGCGGTACTTTTGTATGGCGAGCAGGCATTCAATTGAGTGGAAATACTAAAGGGGATCAAGGCTTTGGATTGATAAACAAGCCGTTGTAACCGTTCAACTAAGCCTGTGCACATTGGCAATTCTTTTTTTTGAACGCGTTTGCTAATATCGCGGCGCCATCAGTACGGTGGTGAATTATAAATTAAAGGATTTAGTAATGAAAAAGCTGATCAAGGCCACTGTTGCTGTCGCTGTCGTTTCCGGCGTGGCGCTGCTCTCCGGTTGCACCGGCCAAGTCTTCAACCAGCAGAAGAACTGCTCGTACGACTACCTGTTCCACCCTTCGGTTTCCATTTCCAAAGTTATTGGCGGTTGCGGTCCGATCGACAAGCTGCCGCAGCAGCAGTAATTCTGGAACACACCGTTTTCGGTGTGATCAAAAACCCCAGTCATCCTATGGCTGGGGTTTTTTTTACCGGGTCCGGCCCTATCGCCGGCAAGCCGGCTCCCACCTGTCCTGCGCTATTTTTAGGGATAGCGCCATACCGGCTTGCACGCTTTCAACCCAAGTGCTTGGCCATTTCAGCGGTGGCGTTCCACCCCTGCGCCAGATACACCGGCCTACCGGCCTCGGTGGCATGCAGCACGGCGAACGCTATGTCGCGCCGGGCGAACTCGGCCTCGGCCAGCTTCATCAACGCTGACGCCAGGCCGCGGCGCCGGTAGTCGGGTTCGACGAACACGTTCAACACATAGCCACGTTGGTCGCGGGTCGGATGGGCCGGGTGCGGTGGCCAGTCGATGCTCATCAGGCCGATGGCGGCGGCGACCTGCTCGCCCTCTACCAAGGCGAAGCCGTAGTAACGGCCATCGCCCAGGCGCTGTGACAGCCAGGGCCGAAAATGCTCGGTCATCTGGCGAAGTTGTTCAGGATCGCCGGCGGCCTCCAGGAACATCTGCTCGCGGTGGCGGCAGATCACCTCCAGATCGTCGAGGCCGAGGCGGCGGACTTTCAGGCCCGCGCAGTCGATATTGCCGGGGACTTCGTTCATGGCATGCCCTCCATCAGTGGGCTCGATGCTAGAGCACCCACTAGGCGGGTGTTAGCTACAGATCGCCTTGAAATACGCCATACAGGCAGGGCGCTACAACTCCAGGCGTCGGCTGAACTTGGTTTCCATGACGATATGCGAGGCCGTGTGGGCCACACCCTTGATCATATTGATACGGGTGAGCTCGGCGTTGAGCTCGCCCAGGGTGTGGGTGGCCAGGTGGATGATGAAGTCCGACTCGCCAGACACCGCATACACCGCCTGCACCGCCTCCATCTTGCGCAAGGCGGTCATCACGTCGGTGTAGCTCTTGTTGGTGCAGGAGGTCATGGTGAAGCAGTTGATGGTCTGGCGCAGCTTGTCCTGGTCGATGCGCACGCTATAGCCGGTGATCACCCCGGCTTTTTCCAGGCGTTGGATGCGCTCTTGCACGGACGAGCGCGCCACGCCGAGCTTGCGTGCCAGCGAGGCGGTGGGTTCGCGGGCGTTGGCCTGCAGCAGGGCGAGCAGTTGCCTGTCCTTCTCGGTCAGGCTGAATAGGGAGCCGGGGGTCTGCGCATCCATGGGGGGTGATGGCCTCGGTCGGTTTCATGGCTTGAGGGCGGCCCGCCGATGCGAACGTGCTTCCTGGAACATGTCCATCAGCTTGAGGCCGGCATAGACTGTTTGCGCTGCGGCCGGGCCGAAGGGCCCGCCATTCCATTCCAGGCCGTAGGCATCGAACAGCCGATGGCGATCGGTTTCACCGCAGATGGCCTCGGCGACCACCCGCGCACCGATGGGAGCGGTGTTCATACCATGGCCCCCGAACGATGTACAGGACCACAGCCGCGGCCCGATGGGGCCGATATGCGGCATCTTGTGGCGTGCATAGCCCATCAGCCCCGACCAGGCTTTTTCGATCTTCAACCCTTGCAGTTGGGGGTAGACGGCCAGGATGTCGCGGGTCAACAACTGCCCCAGGCGTTTTTCATCCTGCAGGTTACGCGTGGTGATATGACCGCCCCACAGCAGGCGATCGCCATCGACGATGCGGTAGTAGTCCGAGGCACGGCGGTTGTCGCCCACGGCATCGGTGGTGCGCACCACATCCCTCAGACGTTCGCCCAGGTGCTCGGTCAGCACCACGTAGGTGGCAATGGGCAGGAATGCGCGGCGAAGGTGGCCGAACTCCGGGCCGCCATAACCGCCGCAGCAATACACCACATCTGCACAGTCGACAGTGCCGTGTCGGGTCTGGACCCGGTGCCGGCCTGCGCGGCTGTGCACCTGCACCATCGATGAATGCTCGTGGATCCGACCGCCCTTGTCTTCGATCCGCTTGGCCAGGCCCAGGCAGTAGTTCAACGGATGGAAATGGAAACCATGGCTGTCGCGAAGGCCCTGGAAGTACCGATCGGTATTCAACTGGCCACGGATTGCCTGGGTATCGAGGTATTGCAGGTCGAAGTCGAACTCACGTGCCATGCGGTCGCGCAGGCGCTGCAGGTTGTCGGCGTCGTCGTAGCGCACCACGCTGAGCTTGCCGGTGGTCGGGGCGCAGCCCTCCAGCTGGTGCTCGGTGATCATGTCGCGCACGATGTCGACCCCTTCGAGCGACAGCTTGAACAGCGATGCCGCGGTGTGGGTGCCGCAGCGCCGCTCGATGGCCGATAAACCTTCCGACCAGCCTTGCAGGACGAACCCTCCGTTGCGGCCCGATGCACCCCAGGCGATGCGTGCAGCCTCCAGCAGCACCACCGACCGCCCCCGCGCGAGCAGCTCCCAGGCGCAGCTCAGCCCCGCCAGGCCGCCGCCGATGATGCAGACGTCGGCCTGGACGGTGCCCTGTAGCGGTGGGCGCGGTGGGGCAGGGCGCATGGTGGCGGTGTAGTAGTTGTTGCTGTAGGTGGACATGGGATGGGTCATCCTTTGGGCACAGGGAGGCCATGCGCCCTGCGTGACGTAAGGGCGCCAGCTTGGTGGTTTCGAGGTGTTGGGGGCTGCGCTCGCCGGCCGCTTCCCTGCGCGGCGGCGCATTACGACGGCTACTGCACTTTGGTGAGGTCGGCGCCGTACCATTTTTCGGACAACTGCTTGAGCGTGCCGTCGGCCTTCATGCCGGCGACGATCTTGGCAAGCTCGGCGCTGAAGGCTTCGTCGCCCTTGTCCACGGCGATGGCCAGGGGTTCGTAGTAGGCCGGCTTGCCTTCCACCGGCACGATGGGATAGCCGTGCTTGATCGCCCCCATGATGGTCGGCAAGGCCGAGAGGGTGGCGTCCAGGCGGGTGCCGTTGCCGATGCGCAGGTCGTCCAGCGGGCCCATGCTGTCGCCGTAGGTCTGCACGTCACCCGGTTGCACGTCATAGCTGAAGGGCGGCACGTCCTGGGCGTCTATCTTCAGCCGACGGTTGATGTAGTCCTCGGAGGTGGTGCCGGCCTCGACGCCGATGACCTTGCCGTTGAGGTCGGCGGCCTTGGTGCCGGCGGCATCCTTGTGCACCGCGAACACATAGGGCGTGTAGTAGTAGATGGCCGGGAAGTCCAGGACCCGGCTACGTTCGGTGGTCGGTGTCATGGAGCCGACCGACAGGTCCCAGCGGCTGGACCAGTGCCCGGCGGTGATGATGCCGTACTCCGGCGTGACGAAGGTCACCTGGCTGCCCAGGCGGCGGCCGATTTCGTTGGCCACGTCGATGTCGAAACCTTTGAGGGTGTTGTCCGCGTCGAGGAACGACTGGGGCGGCCAGTTGGCAGCGGTGGCCACCTTCAGCACCTTGCTTTGCTGGATACGTTCCAGGGTCGCGCCGGCCCAGGCCGCGCAGGTGGTGATCGACAGGGCGCCGGCGACAGCGGCGGCAGCGAATAGGCGAGCGACTGAGGTCATCGGTAGGTCTCCGGTTACACGGTTGTTGTTGTCGGATGTCAGTGGCTGAGGATTTGCGAAAGGAATTCCCGGGCGCGTTCATGCCGCGGGTTGTCGAAGAAGGCCTGGGGCTCGGCCTGTTCGATGATGCGGCCCTGGTCCATGAAGATGATCCGGTCCGCCACCTTGCGGGCGAAGCCCATCTCATGGGTCACGCACAGCATGGTGATGCCGTCCTGGGCCAGCTCACCCATCACGTCGAGCACTTCCTTGACCATTTCCGGGTCGAGCGCCGAGGTCGGTTCGTCGAACAGCATGATGCGGGGACGCATGCACAGCGCACGGGCGATGGCCACCCGTTGCTGCTGGCCGCCGGAGAGCTGGCCGGGAAACTTGTCGGCCTGGCTCTTGATGCGCACCCGGTCGAGGTATTCGTAGGCCAGTTCGCGTGCCTTGGCCTCGCTGAGCCGGCTGACCAGGCGTGGGCCGAGCATGAGGTTCTCCAGTACGGTCAGGTGTGGGAACAGGTTGAACTGCTGGAACACCATGCCGACCTGGCGGCGAATGGCGGCCACGCTCGTGGCGCTGCGGGTCAGGGCATTGCCGGCGATGAGCACCTCGCCTTGCTGGAAGTCCTCCAGCAGGTTAAGGCATCGAATCAAAGTGGACTTGCCGGACCCGGACGGGCCGCAGATGACCACGATCTCGCCGCTGTCGATCTGTAGGTCGATACCCTTGAGCACATGGAAGTCGCCGTACCATTTCTGCAGGTCGCGGATCGCCACCGCTGGCGAAACCGCGGGTGTGTGGGCCAGGTTCATCGAAGGGCTCCTTGTTCAGCGGTGGGCGCGGTCGAAGCGCTTTTCCAGGCGGGCCTGGACGGTTTCCAGGAGGATCGACAGCAGCCAGTAGAGCACGGCGGCGGTGATCAGCATTTCCAGATGACGGAACTCGGCACGCCCCTGGGTGCGGGCGAGGAACATCAGCTCCCAGACGCCGATCACCGATACCAGCGAACTGTCCTTGAGCATGGAGATGAACTGGTTGCCGGTTGGCGGGATGATCAGGCGCATGGACTGCGGCAGGATCACTCGGGTCATGGTTTGCAGGGGTGTCAGGCCGATGGCCCGGGACGCTTCCCATTGACCGCGTGGAATGCTGCTGATGCCGGCGCGGAAGATCTCGGTCATGTAGGCGCCATAGCACAGCGACAGCGCCAGGACCCCTGCCGGCACGGCCCCGACCACATAGCCGAGCTGGGGGATGCCCAGGTAGATCAGGTAGATCTGGATCAGCAGTGGTACGCCGCGGAAGAACGAGGTGTAGAAGCTGGCGATGGCAATGGCAAAACCGTTGGAGGACAGTCGAGCCGTTGCGCCCAGCAGTGCCAGGACGAAGGCGATGGCGATGGACAGGGTGGAGACGTAGACGGTGGTGAACACCCCTTGGGTGATCATGAAGCCGACTTTGCTGGCGATGAAACTGTAGGACAAATTGAAGGTATCGAAGAACAGCAGGAACAGCACCAGCAGCTCGCACCACACCGTGATGACCTGGGCACGCAAAGGGAAGCGGCCGAGGATGAACAGGTTCAGCACCAGGGTGACGGTGAGGGTGCCCGCCACTGCGATATCGCGCAGCAAGGGGGCATGCAGGTCGAGAACGATCGGGCCCATCAATCGGGCCAGGCCGCTTTCGCCCAGGCCGGTGAACAGCGCCAGGGTGAAGATCGCCACGGCGATTGCGCCCATGAATGCGACGTTATCGGTCGCCCGAGGTTTGACGATGTGGTCTTTGTACATGTGTCTGCCTCTGCGGAGCTGGGCTCCTCTTGTTGTTGTGGGGCCATTATGGGGGCGCACAATGCCGGTAGGCAGACGTCGAAATGCTTGTTATCGGTCTTTTTCAAGATCAATTGTTCGGATCATTCCCCTACAAATGTTCAAGGGCCCGGCCAGTGTACGCCCGGCTGTTTTTACGGTGTCGAGCAGGAAAAATGGCTGGATGCTTGTATGAAAAATCGCTACAGCGTTCAAGATTCATACACGGCCAGCCGATAGGGAAGCGAGAGTCCCGCCATCCAGTCATGGGCGTGCGATAAAAAGAACAATCCATCCAAGGTCCGGAACATGAACCTGAAATTCCGCCACAAGGTACTGCTCAGTGCCTGCGGCGTCGTGGTATTGGCGTTTGCCTTGTTCACCCTCTACAACGACTACCTGCAGCGCAACACCATCCGCCAGAACATCGAGTCTTCCGTGCAGCAGGCTGGCGCCTTGACCGCCAGCAGCGTGCAGAACTGGATGAGCGGGCGCATCCTGATGCTCGAGAACCTCGCCCAGGACATCGCTCAGCAGGGCATCGGCGAACATGTCGCCGGTCTGGTCGAGCAACCGTCCTATACGCAGAACTTCCTCTTCACCTACCTCGGCCAGGCTGACGGGGTATTCACCCAGCGACCGTTCGTGGAGTTGCCCGAAGGTTTCGACCCACGCAAGCGGCCCTGGTACGGCGAAGCCGCCACTGCCGGCGGTACGGTATTGACCCCGCCTTACCAGGGCACCGTCGGAGGCTTGATGATGAGCATCGTCACGCCGGTCAAGGCCAAGGCCAGCGGTGAGCTGCTGGGCGTGGCAGGCGCCGACCTGAGCCTGGATACCCTGGTGCGGTTGATCAACTCGGTGGACTTCGGCGGTATCGGCCATGCCTTCCTCGCCGACCGCAACGGCCAGGTGATCGTCAGCCCCGACCAGGACCAGGTGATGAAGAACCTCAAGGACATCTACCCCGATGCCGCCTTGAAGGTCGAGCCAGGCATGCAGGACGTCACCCTGAACGGCCAGGACCGCATCATTTCCTTCGCCCCGGTGCAGGGCCTGCCCTCGGCCCAGTGGTACATCGGCCTGTCCATCGACAAGGACAAGGCCTACGCAGGCCTGAGCCAGTTCCGCACCTCGGCGATCATCGCCATGCTCATCGCCGTGGCCGCCATCGCCGGCCTGCTGGGCCTGCTGATCCCGGTGCTGATGCGCCCGCTGACCACCATGGGCCGCGCCATGCAGGACATCGCCGAAGGCGAAGGCGACCTGACTCGCCGCCTGGCAGTGCAGCACAAGGACGAGTTCGGCGAACTGGCCACCTCGTTCAACCGCTTCGTCGAGCGTATTCACGCCTCGATCAGCGAGGTGTCCTCGGCCACCCGCCTGGTGCATGAC